>NZ_RZTT01000230.1 GCF_003996995.1 Mesorhizobium sp. M7A.T.Ca.US.000.02.2.1
CCAACGAAGCCGGGCAAAGGAACTTTGTTGAAGCAAAGGGAACAAACCTTTTGCCGAAAAGTTCGGGGCGCCGAGGTTACTTGTCTGAGGAGTCGTCGTGAAACGCATATTGGTTACAGGAGGCTGCGGCTTCATCGGCCGGCATGTCGCACAGGAACTCGTCGAGCAGGATTATTCGGTTCGCATCCTCGATGCCTTGCTGGAGCAGGTGCATGCGGGCGAAGCCGTCGCGCTTCCCGCCGGGACCGAGCTGATCAAGGGCGATGTCCGGGACCGGGAGGCGGTCGCCAATGCGCTGGAAGGCGTTGACGCTGTCATTCATCTGGCGGCGGAAGTCGGCGTCGGGCAATCGATGTATGAGATCGCGCGCTATGTCGGCGCCAACGATCTCGGCACCGCAACGCTGCTCGATGCGCTGATCAAACACCCGGTCGAACGGATCGTCGTCGCCTCGTCGATGAGCGTCTATGGCGAAGGGCTCTATGCAACGCCAGACGGCCGGCGTATCGACAATGCTCGGCGCAAGGCGAGCGACATCAGGAGCGGGCAATGGAACCCGCTGTCGCCAGGTGGAGACGCCCTCTCGCCGCTGCCGACGGACGAAGAAAAGCCGGTCGATCTCGCCTCCATCTATGCGCTGACAAAATACGCCCAGGAACGCGCCGTGCTGATCTTCGGCGAGGCCTATGGCATCGATGCGGTCGCGCTGCGCCTGTTCAATGTCTTCGGCGCCGGCCAGGCGTTGTCGAATCCCTATACCGGCGTGCTGGCCAACTTCGCTTCGCGTCTCGCCAACGGCCAACGGCCAATGATCTTCGAGGATGGCGAACAGAAGCGCGATTTCGTCCATGTGCAGGACGTCGCCCGCGCCTTTCGCCTTGCTCTGCAGCAACGCCAGGCAAAGGGTCATGTCATCAACATCGGCAGCGGCCGCGCCTATGCGATCAGCGAAGTCGCGCGATTGCTGGCCGAGGCCATGGGGACACCGAATCGCTCGCCGGAACTGCTCGGCAGAGCCCGCTCCGGCGATATCCGCAACTGCTTCGCCGATATTTCCAAGGCCCGTGAGTTGCTCGGTTTCGAGCCGGTGCGGCAACTGGAGAATTCGCTCGGCGAGTTCGTTTCCTGGGTGCGTAACACGTCCGCCGTCGACCGCGGCGCCGACATGAAGCGCGAGCTCGAAGAACGCGGGTTGGTCTCATGAACACACGCAATCGACGCGACGCGCCGGTCGCCATCGTCGGCGGCAGCGGCTTCATAGGATCGAACCTCGCCGACAGCCTGTTGTCGGATGGCGAGCCGGTACTGGTGATCGACAATCTCAGCCGTCCGGGCGTCGAGCAGAACCTTGAATGGCTGGCGCAAAAACACGGCGGTCGCCTCACGGTGGAGACGGTCGACGTGCGAGACGCCAACGCCCTGGCGCCTGTCTTGATGGTTTCGAAGGCAATTTTCCATCTGGCCGCGCAAACCGCCGTCACCACAAGCCTGGTCCAGCCGGGCGATGATTTCGACATCAACCTTCGGGGAACGTTCAACGTTCTGGAGGCGGCGCGACTGAGCGGTGAGCGTATCCCGGTGATCTTCGCCAGCACCAACAAGGTCTATGGCAGCCTGCCCGACGTCGCGGTCCGCGAGGACGGCGATCGCTATGTGCCTTGCGACAGCGTCATCCAGACGAACGGCATCGATGAGGCTCGGGGCCTGGACTTCTGCACGCCCTACGGTTGCTCCAAAGGCGCGGCGGATCAGTATGTGCTCGACTATGCCAAATCCTACGGCATGCCGACGGCGGTGCTGCGGATGAGCTGCATCTATGGACCGCGCCAGTTCGGAACCGAGGACCAGGGCTGGGTCGCACACTTCCTGCTCAGCGCGCTGACGGGACGCCCAATCACCATTTACGGCGACGGCAGGCAAGTGCGCGATATCCTGCATGTCTCCGATGCCGTTGCCGCCTACAGGGCCGTGCTCGATCGCATCGAGACCATCAAAGGCCAAGCATTCAATCTTGGCGGCGGCCCGGAAAATGCGGTCAGCCTGCGCAGGCTGTTGAGCGAGATTCATAGCCTGACAGGCCATGAGCTTTCAATCCGCCATGATGGGGAACGCACCGGCGACCAGCCCTTCTTCGTCGCCGACACCCGCAAGATCAAAACCGCGCTTGGCTGGATGGCCCATGTTTCATGGCGCGAAGGCGTCCGCGACCTCGCCGACTGGCTGCAGCGCCATCGGCTCGAGCCTCGCCCTGAAGCCGTGAGGTACGTCGCATGAAAATCGCTTTGGTAAACCCATTCTGGACCTACGACGACAGCATCTATTTCGGCTGCCGCCAACCACATCTGCCGCTGGAACTCGGCTATTCGAAGGCCCTGCTCGAAGCCGCCGGGCATGAGGTGCTGATGCTGGATGGGCAGTTGCAGAGGCTCGATAATTCCGGTCTCTGCGAGCGGGTGGCTGATTTCGCCCCGGCGATGACCGTCGTCAGTACCGCCCCGACCTATCTGTTCTGGCGCTGCGCACCGCCGGAATTGCGTGTGCCGGCCGATTTCCTCAACCGTCTCGCCGGGCGCGGTGGACGCACGGTCGCGGTCGGGCCGCATGGCTCGGCAACGCCGGCGCCAACCTTGCGCAAGCTCGGCGTCGACATCGTCGTGCGCGGCGAATGCGAAGAAGTCGTCGAGCAACTTGCCCGGCGCGACGATTGGAGCGCCGTGCCCTCAACCGCTTATCTGCGGGATGCCAGGGTGGTTTCGAACGGCGGCGTCCACGCCAGCTCGTTCGTCGATCATCCGCCACTCGAATGGCCAGCGGACTGGATCGCAGCCCATTCGCACCACCATCACAGGTTCGATGACAATCAGGTGGGATTCGGTGCGGAAGTCGAGGCATCGCGCGGCTGTCCCTATAACTGCAGTTTCTGCGCCAAGATCGATTTCCGTGATGCCTATCGCCGTCGAAACCACGAAGCGGTGGTGGCGGAGATCGATCGGCTGATTGCCCAGGGTGTCGGCTACATCTACTTCATCGACGAAATCTTCCTGCCGCAAAAAGCGTTGCTGGAAGCCTTGGTCGATCGCGATGTGAAATTCGGCGTGCAGACCCGCATCGATCTGTGGAAGCCCGAGCTGCTGGAATTACTGGGCGCCGCCGGCTGCGTCTCCATCGAGGCCGGCCTCGAAAGCCTGACCGTCGAAGGTCGGGCAATGCTGGCCAAGCGCTGCCGGCTGGGTACCGAGGAACTCGCCGCGCTGCTCGTCGATGCCAGACGTCACGTTCCATTCGTTCAGGCCAATCTGATCGGCGTGGTCGAGGATGATCCCGCCCTGGTCGAGCACTGGCGAACCCACCTGATCGACCACGGCGTGTGGGCCAACGAACCTGTGCCTCTTTACCCGTATCCGAGTTCGCCCAGCTACCGCGAGCTTTGGGGCGAACCCGACGACCTTGCCTGGGAACGCGCCCATGACCACTACCTCGCATCTTTCCAGAAATTCAGTGACATCCAGGAGAGGCGGCCGCGGCCGCTGGCGGAACTGGAGGCGACATGTTGCGGACACTGAAGCCGCGCTCGCGGCGCATCCTGATGACCGTCGATGCCGTGGGCGGCGTATGGCGCTATGCGCTTGATCTGGCGCGCGAACTTGTGAACAGCGGCGACAGCGTGGTGCTTGCCGGCCTCGGTCCGCAACCGTCGAGGCAGCAGGCCGAGGAGGCGGAGGCTTTCACGACGCTGATCTGGTTGAATACGCCGCCGGATTGGATGACCAGCAGCGGCGGCGACCTCGACGCGCTGCCGCGGGAATTGCTTGCGCCCATGCGCGACCACGCCATCGACCTAGTCCATTTCAACGCGCCGACGCAGGCATCGGGATTCGATGCGCCATGCCCAGCCGTGGTGGTCTCCCATTCCTGCGTGACGACATGGTTCCACGCCGTCAGGGAACAGGCGGTGGATGGCGCATGGGCCTGGCAGAAGGAGCGCAACAGGCGCGGCTTGGATCGGGCCGACGCAGTCATCGTGCCGAGCCGCAGCCATGCCGACATGCTTGAGACCTGCTATGGCCCGATCGCGCGTCTGAGTGTGGTCGGAAATAGTGCAAGTCCGGTGCCGAAGACCGAAAAGCGCCAACCGCTCGTCTTCGCCGCTGCCCGCTGGTGGGACGAGGGCAAGAATGCGGCGGTGATCGACCAGGCCGCGTCGCTGACGGAATGGCCCGTTTTTGCCGCCGGTTCGATGCACGGTCCCAACGGCGGGCGTACCAGCTTCAGCTATGCTGTTCCTCTGGGAGCACTGCCGTCTCACGAGGTGCGCTCCTTGATGGCGCGCGCCGGCATTTTCGTGTCGCCATCAATCTATGAGCCATTCGGTCTGGCCGCGCTGGAAGCTGCCATGTCGGCGACGCCCCTGGTGCTTTCCGACATCGCAACCTATCGCGAACTATGGGACGGGGCCGCGATGTTCTTTGACGCGCGCAATTCCCACGACCTCGCTGCCTGCCTCAATCGTCTCTCCACTGATGCCGAGCTCAGGCGAGAGCTCGGTCAGGCAGCCATGCGACGAAGCCGCCGGTTTACACTGGCCAGGCAAGCGGCGGCCATGCGAGGCGTCTACGACAAGGCGGCCCTGGCCATGGCGGGGCGCTGACCATGCGCTTTCTGTTCTACACCCACTCGGTCGTTTCCGACTGGAACCACGGCAATGCCCATTTCCTGCGCGGTATCATGCGGGAACTGGTCGCGCGCCGGCACCAGGCGGTCGCGCTGGAGCCGTCCGACGGCTGGAGCCGTTCGAACCTGCTGGCTGAGAAGGGATCCTTCGCCATCGAACGCTTCCGCAAGGATTTCCCAGAACTGATGCCGGTGACCTACGATGCCGGGTTCGATCACGAGGCCTGGATCGCTGAGGCCGACGTTGTGATCGTTCATGAGTGGACGGATCCGGAGCTTGTCGCACGCATCGGCCGTGCCAGGGCCGCTGGCGGCAACTTCATCCTTCTGTTTCATGACACCCACCACCGGGCGGTATCGGCGACCGAGGCAATCTCGGCGCTGCGGTTGGAGCACTATGACGGCGTTCTCGCCTTTGGCGAGGCCTTGCGCGAGAGCTATCTGCGCGCCGGCTGGGGCAAGCGCGTCTTCACTTGGCATGAAGCCGCGGACGATCGCCTGTTCAAGCCACACCCGGAGATCCACCCCACGTCCGATCTGGTCTGGATTGGAAACTGGGGCGACGATGAGCGGACCGCCGAACTCAAGGAGTTTCTGATCAAGCCGGTGCGCGATCTCGGTCTCTATGCCACCGTGCACGGCGTACGCTACCCCAAGCCCGCACTTGCGGATCTGGCCACCGCCGGACTGCGCTATGACGGATGGATCGCCAATGCCGACGTGCCGAAGGCGTTCGCCGCGCATCGTGTCACCGTCCACATCCCGCGGCGCCCCTATCGTGAGGGTTTGCCCGGAATTCCGACGATCCGCATGTTCGAGGCACTCGCCTGCGGCATTCCGCTGATTTCAGCACCATGGTCCGATGTCGAGCAGCTGTTCAGGCCCGGCGTCGACTTCCTGTTCGCCCACAATGGCTCGCAAATGCGGCAACACCTGCGGGCGGTGTTGGCCGATGCGGATTTCGCGGCTTCCCTGGTGACTTCGGGTCTCGAGACCATCCGCTCGCGGCACACCTGCCAGCACCGCGTCGACGAGTTGTTCGGCGTGCTCATGGAATGCACAACCGAACATACCATCAACAAGACCACCGCAAAGGAAGCCGCCGCATGAAGATGGCATTCTATGGATCGAGCCTCTTGTCGTCCTACTGGAACGGTGCCGCGACCTACTATCGCGGCTTGCTGAAGGCGCTTGCCCAATTGGGCTACGAAATCACCTTCTATGAGGCCGACGTCTACGACCGGCAGAAGAACCGCGACATCGAGGCCCCTGACTGGTGCACTGTGGTCGTTTATGAAGCGACCCAGCACGCGTTGATGCAGGTCGCGGCACGCGCCGCCAGCGCCGACATCGTCGTCAAGGCGAGTGGCGTCGGTTTCGAGGACGAGGCGCTGCTGCGCGCCGTTCTCGACCATGCCCGCAGCGACGCGCTGGTGGTATTCTGGGACGTGGACGCTCCGGCAACCCTTGCCCAGCTGCGCGACGAACCGGACCATCCGCTCCATGGCGCCCTGCAAGAAATCGACCTTGTGCTGACCTATGGCGGCGGCGACCCCGTCGTCTGGGCCTACCGTGCCATGGGGGCGAACGAATGCGTGCCGATTTACAATGCGCTCGATCCCCAAACGCATCACCCGGTCGCCAGCAATGCGCGTTTCGCTTGCGATCTGGCGTTCCTCGGCAACCGGCTGCCGGATCGTGAGGCGCGTGTCGAAGCATTCTTCCTCGATCCCGCAAGCCAGCTGCCGAAACAGCGCTTTCTGCTCGGCGGATCGGGCTGGGGGGACAAGCCGCTTCCCGCCAATGTCGGCTGGCTCGGTCACGTTGGCACCCGCGATCATAATGCCTTCAACGTCACTCCCAAGGCCGTGCTGAACATCAGTCGCGACAGCATGGCCGTAAACGGTTTTTCACCGGCCACGCGTGTCTTCGAGGCGGCCGGCGCCGGTGCCTGCCTCATCACCGACGCATGGCTGGGCGTGGAACTGTTCCTGAAACCAGACGAGGAGATCCTGGTGGCACGGGACGGCGGCGATGTCGCCGAGATCATGCGCTCGCTGACCTCCAGTCGGGCGAAGGCAATCGGCCAGGCCGCACTTTGCCGCGTGCTGGCCGACCATACCTACGCGCTGCGGGCGGACGTGGCCGATGCCGTCTTCAAACGTCATTTCGAGCAGGGGACCGTGGAGGCAGCGGAATGACCAAGCAATTGGACATCGTCTTTCTCGGCCTGTCGCTGTCCTCGTCCTGGGGAAACGGCCACGCCACGACGTTTCGAGGCCTGCTGAAAGGTCTGCACGAACTCGGCCACCGCGTGACCTTTCTGGAGCGCGACGTGCCGTGGTACGCCAACCACCGCGATCTGCGCGACCCGGATTTCTGCGCCTTGCGCTACTACGAAACCACAGCGGAATTGCAACGCGACTACGCCCGGTGCCTGGAGCAGGCCGACATTGTCGTCATGGGCTCCTTCGTGCCGGAAGGGCGCGTGGTCATCGACATCGTCGCTTCATTTTGCAAGGGGCGCTTCTGCTTCTACGACATTGACACGCCGGTAACCGTGGCGCAGCTTTCAGCCGATGATTGCGATTATCTGAGCTGGCGGCAGATTCCGTATTTTGATGTCTACTTCTCGTTCACCGGCGGGCCGATGCTTGGCCGTCTGGTGGAGGAGTTCGGCGCGCGCCGCGCCGAACCGCTCTACTGCTCGGTCGACCCGGAACGGCACCACCGGACCGGCGATCCGATCCGCTGGGATCTCGGCTATCTCGGCACCTACAGTGCCGACCGGCAGGCAACGCTGAACGCGCTGCTGCTCGAACCAGCACGGCGTATGCCGGACCGCCGTTTCGTCGTAGCCGGCTCGCAATACCCATCCGACATCACCTGGCCGGACAATGTCGAACGCATCGAACATTTGCCGCCGGCCGATCATGCCGCGTTCTACAGCCGTCAGCGTTACACGCTGAACGTCACACGCAGTTCCATGATCGCTGCCGGATGGTCACCCAGTGTGCGCCTGTTCGAAGCGGCTGCTTGCGGCACGCCCATCATCAGCGATCGCTGGCCAGGGCTCGACAGCTTCTTTCCCGCATCGGCGATCCACAACGCCGGGGAAACGGACGATGTCATCGAAATCCTCTTCGGCGAGTCCGAGCGCACACGCCTCGCCATGGCCCGCCGGGCCCGCGAACGCGTCCTCGCATCCCACACCGGTGCGGCCAGAGCGCGCGAATTCGTGACGGCGTTGACACAGCCAAGGGCGGCGGCCCTCGATTTCGACATCGGAAGCGCAGCATGACCGGCATACAGGAGAAAACGACGATGCGACAAAAAAGAAACGCGCAAAGGGCAAAGGCAGTGCTTGTCGCCGGCGGTGCGGGATTCCTCGGTTCGCATCTTTGCGAAGCATTGCTCCGCGACGGCTGGCGCGTGATCTGCGCCGACAATTTCCTGACAGGGCGCATGGAAAACATCATCTCGATCATGGATCAGCCGGGTTTCCGATTGATCGAGCAGGACATCTGCCGGCCATTGGATCTCGGCGAGCCCGTGGATCGCATCTACAACCTGGCATGCGCTGCCTCGCCGCCGCGTTACCAGGCCGACCCGATACACACCACGCGAACCTGCGTGATCGGCACGCTCAACCTGCTCGAACTCGCTGTCCGATATGACGCGCGGCTGCTACAGGCCTCGACGAGCGAAGTGTATGGCGATCCGGAGCAACATCCCCAGAGGGAGGACTATGTTGGCCATGTGAACTGCACAGGCCCGCGCGCCTGCTACGACGAGGGCAAGCGCACTGCCGAAACGCTTTGCTTCGACTATCTTAGAGCCGGCAAAGCCGACGTGCGCGTCGCGCGCATCTTCAACACCTACGGTCCGAGAATGGATCCGGCGGACGGCCGCATCGTCTCAAACCTGATCATGCAGGCGTTAGAAAAACGTCCTCTGACGATCTTCGGCGACGGCTTGCAAACGCGGTCCTTCTGCTATGTCTCCGATCAGATCGATGGATTGAGGCGACTGATGGATATCGATCCCAATCCGGGCAAGCCGGTCAATCTGGGCAATCCCGGAGAATTCACCATCGTGCGACTGGCGGCGCTGGTGAAGGCGATGACCGGCACCAAATCGGATCTGAGATTTCTGCCGCTGCCGCAAGACGATCCTCGGCGCAGGCAGCCCGATATTTCGCGTGCAAAAGCGCTGCTCGGCTGGACACCGAAGGTGCCCCTCAACGAAGGGCTCAAGCTGACGATCGATTATTTCGCGGCGCTCGAAGGCAGCCGCATCGGCGATCAGATGACAGGCTTTGCCAAAAGAGCGAGGCCGGCATCCGGCGGGCTGCAGAACCTTCCGGCGTGATGCGAGACGGCCGCCGAATCTTTCCCGAGATCGCGCGGAACATCCGCCCAAGCTTGTGGTTTGGCGGGAGGGACCGATACGGAGGATCATCCTCATGCAACCCAAGCGACCCGCGAGGGATATCGACCAGATGGCCGAACGCGAGACGGCTGCCTATCTGCGGCGCGCCTCGATCACCTATCTCGAGTGCTGCGTCAGCTTGATGATGACGCATCTGCAGCGCGAGGAAGTGGCCACTATTCTCGAGCAGGAAGCAGACATGTTGCGAAGACTGGATTGATCGGAACGATCATATCAGGCATTCGTCCAGGAACCGTATCAGTCGCATCCTATATCGGTCTGCCGTCGCGGCGAGCCTTGCTTTTTCCCGGCCATTTTCGGATTGCGCAGCCGTGCTCCAGAGCCCGAGCTGGAATGCCAAATAGCACGGTTCGAAAAAGCCGATGTGGCCGTTGTCGATGGCAAGCTTCATTCCTTGGACCAGGGTCCTCACATCGCTGTCGGATAGCCCGTACTCGACACGGGCGCCGGCAATGTCCCACTCTATTGGCTGGCAGCCGATCAAATCGTGTGCCCGGCAATGGTCGACGGCATCTGTCTTGAGCACCCTGCCGTCGGCGCGAACGAGAAACTCCCATGGTTGGAGCTTTCCATCGATTTCAACGCGCTGCAGCCCGCTCGCGGGGGCCTGTTTCGAGAGCCAACCGCGCA
>NZ_RZTT01000231.1 GCF_003996995.1 Mesorhizobium sp. M7A.T.Ca.US.000.02.2.1
ACGCGAGATCTACGAGAACCTCTTTCCTGAGGGCCGAAAACCGGCCTTCAGGAAACGGGTTTTCTCCCGTTCTAGCCGGCCGCCGACAGGCGCCGGGAAAACAGACAAAGGGTTGCCGCCAAGGTGGCCCAGAATGCAAGGCGAGCCGCGGCGAGGCTCGTCCCGAGTTTAGAGCTAAGGAGCGACGATGGCCCAGACCCAGACTTTCAATGGCCGCAGACGCGTACGCAAGTTCTTCGGAAAGATCCCGGAAGTTGCGGAGATGCCGAACCTCATCGAGGTTCAGAAGGCATCCTATGATCAATTCCTGATGGTGGCGGAGCCCAAGGGCGGGCGTCCGGACGAGGGACTGCAGGCTGTTTTCAAGTCGGTTTTCCCGATCTCCGATTTTTCCGGCTCCTCGATGCTGGAGTTCGTGAAGTACGAGTTCGAAGGACCGAAATTCGACGTTGACGAATGCCGTCAGCGCGACCTCACCTATGCCGCGCCGCTGAAGGTGACGCTGCGCCTCATCGTGTTCGATATCGACGAGGATACCGGCGCCAAGTCCATCAAGGACATCAAGGAGCAGGACGTCTACATGGGCGACATGCCGCTCATGACCTTGAACGGCACCTTCATCGTCAACGGCACCGAGCGCGTCATCGTCTCGCAGATGCACCGCTCGCCGGGCGTCTTCTTTGACCATGACAAGGGCAAGTCGCACTCGTCGGGCAAGCTTCTGTTTGCCGCGCGCGTCATCCCCTATCGGGGCTCGTGGCTCGACATCGAGTTCGATTCCAAGGACGTCGTGCACGCCCGCATCGATCGCCGCCGCAAGATTCCGGTGACGTCGCTGCTGATGGCGCTCGGCATGGACGGCGAAGAGATCCTGTCGACCTTCTACAACAAGATCACCTACAAGCGTGCCGGCGACCATTGGCGCATTCCGTTCAACGTCGAGCGTTTCCGCGGCCTCAAGGCCGTCGGCGACCTGGTCGATGCCGATACCGGTGAAGTCGTCGTCGAAGCCGGCAAGAAGATCACCGCCCGCCAGGCGAGGGCGCTTGGCGAAAAGGGTCTGAAGGCGATCAAGGCCACCGACGAGGACCTGCTCG
This sequence comes from Mesorhizobium sp. M7A.T.Ca.US.000.02.2.1, assembly GCF_003996995.1. Lineage (GTDB taxonomy): Bacteria > Pseudomonadota > Alphaproteobacteria > Rhizobiales > Rhizobiaceae > Mesorhizobium. The sequence goes on from NZ_RZTT01000231.1 coordinate 1,098, forward strand.
GTAACTATCTGGCCGAGGACATCGTCAACTACGCCACCGGCGAGATCTTCCTCGAGGCCGGCGACGAGATCGACGAGAAGACGCTGAAGGTGCTGCTCGGCACCGGCGAAGAGGAGATCAAGGTTCTCGACATCGACCACGTCAATGTCGGCGCCTATATCCGCAACACGCTCAACGTCGACAAGAACGAGAGCCGCCAGGACGCGCTGTTCGACATCTATCGTGTCATGCGCCCCGGCGAGCCGCCGACGCTCGAAACCGCCGAAGCCATGTTCAACTCGCTGTTCTTCGACAGTGAGCGCTACGATCTGTCGGCCGTCGGCCGCGTCAAGATGAACATGCGCCTCGAGCTCAAGGCCGAGGACACCGTGCGCGTGCTGCGCAAGGACGACATCCTGGCCGTGGTCAGGACGCTCGTCGAGCTGCGCGACGGCAAGGGCGAGATCGACGACATCGACAATCTCGGCAACCGCCGCGTGCGTTCGGTCGGCGAGCTGATGGAAAACCAGTACCGCGTCGGCCTGCTGCGCATGGAGCGCGCGATCAAGGAGCGTATGTCCTCGATCGAGATCGACACGGTCATGCCGCAGGACCTGATCAACGCCAAGCCGGCGGCTGCCGCCGTGCGCGAGTTCTTCGGTTCCTCGCAGCTGTCGCAGTTCATGGACCAGACCAACCCGCTGTCGGAGATCACCCACAAGCGCCGCCTCTCGGCGCTTGGACCGGGCGGTCTGACCCGCGAGCGCGCCGGCTTCGAAGTGCGCGACGTGCACCCGACGCATTACGGCCGCATCTGCCCGATCGAGACGCCGGAAGGCCCGAATATCGGTCTGATCAACTCGCTGGCCACCTTCGCACGCGTCAACAAGTACGGCTTCATCGAGAGCCCGTACCGCAAGATCGTCGACGGCAAGCTGACCAATGACGTCGTCTATCTCTCTGCGATGGAAGAGGCCAAGCACCATGTCGCGCAGGCCAACGCCGAGCTCGACAAGAACGGTGGTTTCGTCGACGAATTCGTCATTTGCCGCAGCGCCGGCGAAGTGATGATGGCGCCGCGCGAAAACGTCGATCTGATGGACGTGTCGCCCAAGCAGATGGTGTCGGTGGCCGCGGCCCTGATCCCGTTCCTGGAAAACGACGACGCCAACCGCGCTCTGATGGGCTCGAACATGCAGCGTCAGGCCGTGCCGCTGGTGCGCGCCGAGGCGCCGTTCGTCGGCACCGGCATGGAGCCGATCGTCGCCCGTGACTCGGGCGCCGCCATCGGCGCCCGCCGCGGCGGCATCGTCGACCAGGTGGACGCGACGCGTATCGTTATCCGCGCCACCGAAGATCTCGATCCGGGCAAGTCCGGCGTCGATATCTACCGGCTGATGAAGTTCCAGCGTTCGAACCAGAACACCTGCATCAACCAGCGTCCGCTGGTTCGCATGGGTGACCGGGTCAACAAGGGCGACATCATCGCCGACGGTCCGTCGACCGAGCTCGGCGATCTGGCGCTCGGCCGCAACGTGCTGGTCGCGTTCATGCCGTGGAACGGCTACAACTACGAGGACTCGATCCTCCTGTCCGAACGCATCGTCGCCGATGACGTCTTCACCTCGATCCACATCGAGGAGTTCGAGGTCATGGCGCGCGATACCAAGCTCGGACCGGAGGAAATCACGCGCGATATTCCAAACGTCTCGGAAGAAGCGCTGAAGAACCTCGACGAAGCCGGCATCGTCTATATCGGTGCCGAAGTTCAGCCGGGCGACATCCTGGTCGGCAAGATCACGCCGAAGGGCGAAAGCCCGATGACGCCGGAAGAGAAGCTTCTGCGCGCCATCTTCGGCGAAAAGGCATCCGATGTGCGCGACACCTCGATGCGCATGCCTCCGGGCACTTTCGGCACGGTCGTCGAGGTGCGCGTCTTCAATCGCCACGGTGTGGAGAAGGACGAGCGCGCCATGGCGATCGAGCGCGAGGAGATCGAACGCCTCGCCAAGGACCGCGACGACGAACAGGCCATTCTGGACCGTAACGTCTACGCGCGTCTTTCCGACGTGCTCGTCGGCAAGGAAGCGATCGCCGGACCGAAGGGCTTCAAGAAGGGCTCGACGCTGTCCAAGGATACGCTCGACGAGTATCCGCGTTCGCAGTGGTGGCAGTTTGCCGTGGAGAACGAAAAGCTCCAGAGCGAACTGGAAGCCCTGCGTGGCCAGTACGACGATTCCAAGAAGGCGCTCGAACAGCGTTTCATGGACAAGGTCGAGAAGGTCCAGCGCGGCGACGAAATGCCTCCGGGCGTCATGAAGATGGTCAAGGTCTTCGTGGCCGTGAAGCGCAAGATGCAGCCCGGCGACAAGATGGCCGGCCGTCACGGCAACAAGGGTGTCGTGTCGCGGATCGTTCCGGTCGAGGACATGCCTTTCCTCGAGGACGGCACGCATGCCGATATCGTGCTCAACCCGCTGGGTGTGCCGAGCCGCATGAATGTCGGCCAGATCCTGGAAACGCATCTGGGCTGGGCATGCGCGGGCATGGGCAGGAAGATCGGCGAGCTGATCGACACGTACAAGGCAGCCGGCGACATCAAGCCGCTGCGCAAGACGCTCGAGAGCTTCATCCCGGCCAACGACCGCAACGAGCCGGTTCGTGACTATGACGACGAGAGCATCGTTCGCCTCAGCGAGCAGATGCGCCGCGGCGTCTCGATCGCGACCCCGGTGTTCGACGGCGCGCATGAGGCTGACATCAACATCATGCTGGAGCAGGCGGGCCTGCACACATCAGGTCAGTCGCAGCTCTATGACGGACGCACGGGCGAGCCGTTCGATCGCAAGGTGACGATGGGCTACATCTACATGCTCAAGCTTCACCACCTCGTGGACGACAAGATCCACGCGCGTTCGATCGGTCCGTATTCGCTCGTCACGCAGCAGCCGCTGGGCGGCAAGGCGCAGTTCGGTGGCCAGCGCTTCGGCGAGATGGAGGTCTGGGCACTGGAAGCATACGGCGCCGCCTACACGCTGCAGGAAATGCTGACGGTGAAGTCCGACGACGTCGCCGGTCGTACCAAGGTCTACGAGGCGATCGTGCGTGGTGACGATACCTTCGAGGCCGGCATCCCCGAGAGCTTCAACGTTCTCGTCAAGGAAATGCGGTCTCTCGGCCTCAATGTCGAGCTGGAGAACACCAAGCTCGATGACAACCCTGTCCGGCTGCCCGATGCTGCCGAATAGGGGCGCGGCCGAGTAACCAAGACGTTCGGTCGCGGAAATCGCGACCGAACGCACCAAATTCTTCGGCCGGTGGCCGACACACGACGGCGGGCGTTTGGCCCGCGCTAGATGCAAGGGGTTTTCGAGGACCCCGAAAAGGAGAACGGCATGAACCAAGAGGTCATGAATCTCTTCAATCCGCAGGCGCCTGCGCAGGTGTTCGATTCCATTCGGATATCGCTTGCCAGCCCTGAGAAGATTCTGTCCTGGTCTTTCGGCGAGATCAAGAAGCCGGAGACCATCAACTACCGCACCTTCAAGCCGGAGCGTGACGGTCTGTTCTGCGCGCGCATTTTTGGCCCGATCAAGGACTACGAGTGCCTGTGCGGCAAGTACAAGCGCATGAAGTACAAGGGCGTCATCTGCGAAAAGTGCGGCGTTGAAGTCACGCTGTCGCGCGTTCGTCGTGAGCGCATGGGCCATATCGAGCTGGCGGCACCGGTCGCCCATATCTGGTTCCTGAAGTCGCTGCCGTCGCGCATCGGCACGCTGCTCGACATGACCCTGAAGGACATCGAGCGCGTCCTCTACTTTGAGAACTACATCGTCACCGAACCTGGCCTCACCGCGCTGAAGGAGCACCAGCTGCTCAGCGAGGAAGAGTACATGATCGCCGTCGACGAGTATGGCGAGGATAGTTTCACCGCCATGATCGGCGCCGAGGCCATTCATGACCTCCTGGCGGGCATGGACCTGGAGAAGATCGCCGGCGACCTGCGTTCGGAACTGGCTTCGACCACCTCCGAGCTGAAGCAGAAGAAGTATCTGAAGCGGCTCAAGGTCGTCGAGAACTTCATGGAATCCGGCAACCGTCCGGAATGGATGATCATGAAGGTGGTTCCGGTGATCCCGCCGGACCTGCGTCCGCTGGTTCCTCTGGACGGCGGCCGCTTCGCCACGTCGGATCTGAACGATCTCTATCGCCGCGTCATCAACCGCAACAATCGTCTGAAGCGGCTGATCGAACTGCGGGCGCCGGGCATCATCGTGCGCAATGAAAAGCGCATGCTGCAGGAAGCCGTCGATGCGCTGTTCGACAACGGCCGTCGCGGCCGCGTCATCACCGGCGCCAACAAGCGCCCGCTGAAGTCGCTGTCCGACATGCTCAAGGGCAAGCAGGGCCGGTTCCGTCAGAACCTGCTCGGCAAGCGCGTCGACTATTCCGGCCGCTCGGTCATCGTGACCGGTCCGGAGCTCAAGCTGCATCAGTGCGGCCTGCCCAAGAAGATGGCGCTCGAACTGTTCAAGCCCTTCATCTACGCCCGTCTCGACGCCAAGGGTTACTCCTCGACCGTCAAGCAGGCGAAGAAGCTGGTCGAAAAGGAGCGTCCGGAAGTCTGGGATATCCTCGACGAGGTCATCCGCGAGCATCCGGTGCTGCTGAACCGTGCGCCGACGCTGCACCGTCTCGGCATCCAGGCGTTCGAGCCGATCCTGATCGAAGGCAAGGCGATCCAGCTGCACCCGCTGGTCTGCACGGCCTTCAACGCCGACTTCGACGGCGACCAGATGGCCGTTCACGTGCCGCTGTCGCTGGAAGCGCAGCTTGAAGCCCGCGTGCTGATGATGTCGACCAACAACATCCTGCACCCGGCTTCCGGCGCGCCGATCATCGTGCCGTCGCAGGACATGGTTCTGGGCCTCTACTATCTCTCGATCGTCAACCAGAACGAGCCGGGCGAGGGCATGGTGTTTGCCGACATGGGCGAACTCCAGCACGCGCTCGAGACCAAGGCGGTGACGCTGCACTCCAAGATCAAGGGTCGTTTCCGCACGGTCGACGCGGAAGGCAAGGTCGTGTCGAAGATCCATGACACCACGCCTGGCCGCATGATCATCGGCGAGCTTCTGCCGAAGAACGTCAACGTGCCTTACGAGACCGCCAACCAGGAGATGACCAAGAAGAACATCTCCAAGATGATCGACACCGTCTACCGCCATTGCGGTCAGAAGGAGACGGTCATTTTCTGCGATCGCATCATGGCGCTCGGATTCAGCCATGCCTGCCGTGCCGGCATTTCGTTCGGCAAGGACGACATGCTGATCCCGGATGCAAAGATCAAGCTGGTCTCCGACACCGAGGCTTTGGCCAAGGAATACGAGCAGCAGTACAATGACGGTCTGATCACGCAGGGCGAGAAGTACAACAAGGTCGTCGACGCCTGGGCCAAGTGCTCGGAAAAGGTCGCCGACGAAATGATGGCCCGCATCAAGGCGGTCGAGTTCGAGGACAATGGCCGTCAGAAGCCGATGAACTCGATCTACATGATGTCGCACTCCGGTGCGCGTGGCTCGCCCACCCAGATGCGCCAGCTTGCCGGCATGCGCGGCCTCATGGCCAAGCCGTCGGGTGAAATCATCGAGACGCCGATCATCTCGAACTTCAAGGAAGGCCTGACCGTGCTCGAGTACTTCAACTCGACCCACGGCGCCCGCAAGGGTCTGGCCGACACCGCCTTGAAGACGGCGAACTCGGGTTACCTCACCCGTCGTCTGGTCGACGTGGCGCAGGATTGCATCGTCAACTCCGTCGACTGCGGCACCGACAAGGGCCTCACCATGCAGCCGATCGTCGATGCCGGTCAGGTCGTCGCTTCGGTCGGCCAGAGAGTGCTGGGCCGTACGTCGCTCGACGACATCACCCATCCGGTGTCGGGCGAGATCCTGGTCAAGGCCGGAACGCTGATGGACGAGCGTGACGTGGAACAGATCGAAAAGGCCGGCGTCCAGTCGGTCCGCATCCGCTCGGCACTGACTTGCGAAGTCAGGGTTGGCGTCTGCGCGGTCTGCTACGGTCGCGATCTGGCCCGCGGCACCCCGGTCAATCAGGGCGAAGCCGTCGGCGTCATCGCGGCGCAGTCGATCGGCGAGCCGGGCACGCAGCTCACCATGCGTACCTTCCACATGGGCGGTACCGCGCAGGTCGTGGACAGCTCGTTCCTTGAAGCCTCGTATGAGGGCAAGGTCGAGATCCGCAACCGCAACGTGGTGCGCAACTCCGACGGCCAGCAGATGGTCATGGGCCGCAACATGGCGGTTCTGATCCTCGACGAAGCCGGCAAGGAGCGCGCCTCGCACCGCCTCACCTATGGTTCGCGCATCTTCGTGGACGATGGTGACAAGGTGAAGCGCGGCCAGCGTATCGCCGAGTGGGATCCCTATACCCGTCCGGTCCTCACCGAAATCGAGGGCAGGGTGTCGTACGAGGATCTGGTCGACGGCATTTCCGTTCAGGAAACGGCCGACGAGTCGACCGGCATCACCAAGCGTGAGGTCATCGACTGGCGCTCGACGCCACGCGGCAACGACCTGAAGCCGGCGATTGCGATCCAGGACGCCAAGGGCAAGGTCGGCAAGCTGTCGAAGGGCGGCGACGCCCGCTTCCTGCTCTCGGTCGAGGCCATTCTTTCGGTCGAGCCGGGCTCGCAGGTTCGTCCCGGCGACGTGCTGGCGCGTATTCCGATGGAAAGCGCCAAGACCAAGGACATCACCGGCGGTCTGCCGCGTGTTGCCGAACTGTTCGAGGCACGTCGTCCGAAGGATCACGCCATCATCGCCGAGATCGACGGCACGATCCGCTTCGGCCGCGACTACAAGAACAAGCGTCGCATCATCATCGAGCCGCATGACTCGACGCTCGAGCCGGTCGAATACCTGATCCCGAAGGGCAAGCCGTTCCATCTCCAGGACGGCGACGTCATCGAGAAGGGCGACTACATCCTCGACGGCAATCCGGCGCCGCACGACATCCTGGCGATCAAGGGCGTGGAGGCACTTGCTTCCTACCTCGTCAACGAAATCCAGGAAGTCTATCGTCTGCAGGGCGTGTCGATCAACGACAAGCACATCGAGGTGATCGTTCGCCAGATGCTGCAGAAGGTCGAGATCACGGTGCAGGGCGACTCGACCTACATCCCGGGCGATCATGTCGACGTGATCGAACTGGAAGAGGTCAACGAGCGTCTGGTCGAGGACGGCAAGAAGCCGGCCGAAGGCCTGCCGGTGCTGCTCGGCATCACCAAGGCATCGCTGCAGACGCCGTCCTTCATCTCGGCCGCCTCCTTCCAGGAGACGACGCGAGTGCTGACGGAAGCTGCCGTTGCCGGCAAGACCGACATGCTGCAGGGCCTGAAGGAAAACGTCATCGTCGGCCGGCTGATCCCGGCCGGTACCGGCGGCACGATGAGCCAGATCCGGCGCATTGCCACCTCGCGCGACGAACTGATCATCGACGAGCGCCGCAAGGCCTCGGGTGCGGAAGTCGCCGAGCCGATGCTGGCCGACATGACAACCGCCGCGCAGTAAGCGCGGCGGCAGGAATCTCAGGCAAAAAAGGCCGTCGGGGCGACCCGGCGGCCTTTTTTTGCATTGCGTTGGAGCCGAACTTTGTGGCGGTGGCGAAGTGAGGAGCATCGTCTGGTGCCTTGTTTTGCAGGCTGGCGCCGCCCCTCATCTGCCTGCCGGCATCTTCTCCCCGTATAGTGACGGGGAGAAGGACGCCGTCGCTGACGCTTTCGCCAATCGGCGACCTTGCAGGGCGAACGCCGGCGTCGCCATTGCCCCTTTCTCCCCGTCACTATACGGGGAGAAATGTCCGGCAGGACAATGAGGGGCGGCGCGCCCTTCGCAAATGATCCGGGAAGTGGGGATCGGAGCGAGGTCGCTCTTCACTGCCCATTGTCAATCGAAGAACGCCTCGACCACGTTGCGCTTGCCGAGCATGAAGGCGTCGGCGACATGCTGTAGCGGCGCCAGATCGACATCGGAGGTGCCGGCGCGCACGATTTCGGCAAAGCGCCGGTAGAGCATCGGATACTCGGCCTCCGGCTCGTCATGAACCACTTTGCCGTCGATGGCGAGCTTCGAGCCGCCGCCCGACAGCACCATCGCGCCCTTGTCGGTGTCGGCCAGGATGTCCCAGCTTTGCGGGCCTGTCTGCAGCCAGTCGAGGTCCATCGTCACCGGCAACCCGTTCGAGGTGCGGAAGGCGACGCGCGCGGCAACCGGGGAGGCGCGGTTTTCGGGAAAATCCAGCACCGCCGAGGTGATGAACATCGCCGGCAGGATATGGGTGGCAATCGACAGCGCGTTGATGCCGGGATCGAAGACGCCGAAACCGCCGGGAGCCCAGATCCATTCCTGGTTCGGGTGCCAGCGGCGCACGTCTTCCTTCCAGTTGATGGCGGCCGAGTGGATGCGGGCTGAACTTAGAAAAGCACGCGCGGCCTCGACCGCCGGCGCATAGCGCGAGTGCCAGCTGGCGAACAGCGAGACGCCGTTCTGCGCGGCCAATGTCTTGAGGTCCTCGACCTCGCTGACCGTGGCGCCAGGCGGCTTCTCCAGGAAGACATGCTTCTTGG
>NZ_RZTT01000232.1 GCF_003996995.1 Mesorhizobium sp. M7A.T.Ca.US.000.02.2.1
CGTCAACGTGTGGCGCGACGGCAAGAGCCAGACGGTCAAGGTCGATCTCGGCAAACTGCCCTCGAGCGACAAGCAGGCCTCTGTCGACCAGCAGCAGCCCGCCGCCCCGGCCAAGCCCGACACGCTGGCCGATCTCGGCCTGACCGTTACCAAATCTGAAAACGGCAAGGGACTGGTGGTGACCGATGTCGATCCCGACAGCGATGCCGCCGATCGCGGTATCCAGCCGGGCGACGTCATTACATCGGTCAATTCGACCGAAGTGAACGGCACCGACGACGTCACCAAGGCGATGACCGATGCAGTCAAATCCGGCCGCAAGGCAGTGCTGATGCAGATCACCCGCGACGACACCAATCGTTTCGTCGCGCTGCCCGTCGCCAAGGGTTGAGGTTGGCCCCGGAGCGATCTCTCGGCCTTTCCAAGTGGGTGAGGGCGTTCCGGCGGCAGGTTGGACTTTTCCAGTGCGGCAGTTTCAACACCCCCGAGCCGCCGTACGGGAAAGCATGGAGAAGCGCGCGTTAGTCAGTCATCGCGCCTTCCCCCGGCGGCAGCGGGCTTCCCATCGTCCGCTGCCGCACACTTTCAAAAGCGCTTCCGCGATCCGACGCAAAATGACATCGGCAGCGAGCAGCTTTATCGCGTACGGCTTCGGGCAATCTTGATCGCGGTGCGCTTTGGCAAAGGCCACAATGCAGATGTCTGCCACTCAACCTTCCGGCGAAATCGCGTATAACAGCCCTATGAAGATTCTCGTCATAGAAGACGATCGCGAGGCTGCGGATTATTTGCAGAAAGCCTTTGCCGAGGCCGGTCACACCGCGCATGTCGCCGGTGACGGCGAAACCGGCTTTGCGCTCGCCGACGCCGGCGACTACGACGTGATGGTGATCGACCGGATGATGCCGCGTCGCGACGGCCTGTCGGTCATTGCCGGTCTCCGGTCCAGGGGCAACACAACGCCGGTGCTGATCCTGTCGGCGCTCGGCGAGGTCGATGATAGGGTCACGGGTCTACGCGCCGGCGGCGACGATTACCTGACAAAGCCCTATGCCTTCTCCGAGCTTCTCGCCCGCGTTGAGGTTCTGAACCGTCGCGCCAGCGCCAAGGAAGCCGAAACCGTCTACCGCGTCGGCGATCTCGAACTCGACAGGCTGTCGCATTCGGTCCGCCGTGCGTCACGCGAGATAACGCTGCAGCCGCGTGAATTCCGCTTGCTCGAATATCTGATGCGGCATGCCGGCCAGGTGGTGACGCGCACCATGCTGCTGGAAAATGTCTGGGACTACCATTTCGATCCGCAGACCAATGTCATTGACGTCCATGTCTCCCGGCTGCGCGGCAAGATCGAGAAGGGCTTCGACAAGCCCATCCTGCATACGGTTCGCGGCGCCGGCTATATGCTGAAGAGCGGCTAGCTGCGGCATGGCTCTTTCCGTGCCAGCCATCATGAAGACGACGGCAGCGCGGCTTTCGGCGCTCTACCTCCTGCTCTTCGCGCTCTGCGCGGTGGCGCTCGTCTTCTATATGACCTCGTTGTCGGCGCGCATGCTGACCGGGCAGACACAGGACACCATCAATGACGAGGTGCTCGGTCTGGCTCGCGCCTATCAACGCGGCGGTCTGCCGGTGTTGGTCCGTGTAGTCGAGGCCCGCTCGCGCCAGCCCGGCGCCAACCTCTATCTGATCGCCGACGCCAACGGACAGATCCTGACCGGCAATGTGCAGAGCCTGGAGCCGGGCGTTCTCGAAACCGAAGGCTGGACCAGCAGTCCGTTCTCTTATCAGCGTTTTGGCGAGGGAGAGCTCGAGCGCCTGCGCAACCTTCCCGCCGAGCAGGGCACCACCACCCAATCCGAGCAGAACGATGCGCAGGCGCAGGGCGAAAAGGGCCACAACGCCATTGCGCTGGTGCTGCGGCTGCCGAACCAGATGATCATGCTGGTCGGCCGCGACCTTGGCGAGCCGGAGCGGTTTCGTGCGGTCATCCGCCGTGCGCTGATGCTGGCGCTCGGCATGATGGGGCTGGGCGGATTGCTGATCTGGTTTTTTGTCGGTCGCGCCGCGCTGAAGCGCATCGACAGCGTGTCGGAAGCCAGCCGTCGCATCATGGGCGGCGATCTGTCGGGCAGGCTGCCGGTGACGGGGGTTGGCGATGAGTTCGACCGGCTCTCCGAAAATCTCAATGCCATGCTGGCCAGGATCGCCACGCTCAATGAAGGCTTGAAGCAGGTTTCCGACAACATCGCGCATGATCTGAAGACGCCGCTGACCCGGCTCCGCAACCGGGCCGAAGCGACGCTTTCGGGCAAGCAAAAGCCCACCGACTACCGGCAGGCGTTGGAAGGCACCATTGCCGAGTCGGACCAGTTGATAAAAACCTTCAACGCCATCCTGATGATTTCCCGGCTGGAGGCTGGCTACTCCTCGGAGAACACCAACCGCGTCGACCTGGCGGAGGCCGTGCGCGATGTCGTCGAACTCTACGAGCCGGTGGCGGAAGAGGCAGGTGTGTCGCTGGAAGCAGACGCGCGCGAGGCGGTGTCCGTCAACGGCAACCGCGAACTGATCGGTCAGGCGCTGTCGAACATCGTCGACAACGCCATCAAATATTCGACCGGTGCCAATGCCCAGCCGGCGGTGCGCGTCACGCTCGAGCGAGCCGGTACGGACGTTCGCCTGTCTGTTGCCGACAATGGACACGGCATTCCCGACGATGGCGACCGGGCGCGAGCCACGGAACGTTTCGTGCGGCTGGAGAAGAGCCGTTCGCAGCCGGGTTCCGGTCTTGGCCTCAGCCTCGCCAAGGCGGTCATGACGTTCCACAATGGCCGGCTTGAACTCTTGCCTGGCAATCCCGGATTATCCGTGGTCATGAGTTTCCCAGCACGGGAGGATCACTGATGAGCACGGCTGCGAGGGCGAAAGATTGGCTGCTGAAGCCGGCGACCAGCCTGGCTCCGCTGGACGAAGACCGTGCGCGGCTGGAACTGGCCGAGATCGCTTCCGCGGCGCGCGAAGAAGGACTGACGCGGCTGGCCAAGTTCCTGGCCGGCAAGGGCGAGGGCCAGGATTTCCTTGCTGCCGTCTTCGATCTGTCGCCGTTCCTGCGCGATACCGCACGTCGCCGGCCGCAAATCCTGGACGGGCTGTTCGAGCAGACGATCGAGGCTCGACTGAAGGTGATCGGCGCCGCCATCGACCAGGTGCATCTAGCCGAAGCAGTCTCGGAATCCGGCTTGATGATGGAGCTGCGCCAGTGGAAGGCGGAGGCGCATTTCCTCATCGCGCTGGCCGATCTTGCCGGCGAGGCCGAAACGGCGCTGACGGTCCGGCGGTTGAGCGACCTCGCAGACGCCTGCACCCGCGCCGCCGTCGACTTCCTGCTGCGCGACGCGCATGGCCAGGGCAAACTCAAACTGCCGGATGTCGGCAATCCGTCGAAACAGTCGGGCTGGATCCTGCTCGGCATGGGCAAGCTCGGCGCGCAAGAGCTGAATTTTTCCTCCGACATCGATCTGGTGGTTTTCTTCGATCCGGAAGCGCCCGCCGTCGTCGATCCGCTCGACGCCACCGAGTTGTTTTCGAGGCTGACGCGCCGCCTGGTGCGCATCCTGCAGGACCGCACCGAACACGGTTATGTCTTCCGCACCGATCTGAGACTGCGCCCAGACCCCGGTTCGACACCGCTGGCGATCCCGGTCGAGGCGGCACTGCGCTACTACGAGGCGCGCGGCCAGAACTGGGAGCGCGCCGCGATGATCAAAGCACGCCCGGTGGCAGGCGATCTGGCCGCGGGTGCGGCCTTCCTCAAGGAGTTGCAGCCCTATATCTGGCGCAAATACATGGATTATGCGGCGATTGCCGACGTCCATTCGATCAAGCGCCAGATCCACGCCCACAAGGGCCATGGCGAGATTGCGGTCAAGGGCCACAACGTCAAGCTTGGCCGCGGCGGCATTCGCGAGATCGAGTTCTTCGTCCAGACCCAGCAGCTCATCGCCGGCGGACGCTTCCCTGAACTGCGTGGCCGCGAAACCGTGCCGATGCTCGGCGAGCTTGCGACCCGCGGCTGGATCACCGCCGAGGCGCGCGATGCGCTTGCCCGCCAGTACTGGTTCCTGCGCCGCGTCGAACATGCCGTGCAGATGGTTGCCGACGAGCAGACGCACACGCTGCCGGAAGATGATGAAGGCCTGGAGCGCATCGCCCGCATGCTCGGCTTTGCCGTTGCTTCTGCCTTTTCTCAAGCGTTCCGTGCCTCGCTGCAGCAGGTCGAACGCCACTACGCGGCACTGTTCGAAACAGCACCCGAACTGTCGACCGGCATCGGCAACCTGGTCTTCACCGGCGATGTCGACGATCCCGATACGCTGCAGACCTTGCACGGGCTCGGCTTTCAGCGGCCAAGCGACATCTGCCGCGTCATCCGTGGCTGGCATTTCGGCCGCTATCGCGTCACCCAGTCGGCGGAGGCACGCGAGCGGCTGACGGAACTGACGCCGGCGCTGCTGCGCGCCTTCGGCCAGACGCGCCGGGCCGACGAAGCTCTGATGCGCTTCGACGAGTTTCTCGCCGGCCTGCCGGCTGGCATCCAGCTGTTCTCCCTGCTGCAGTCCAATCCTGCCCTGCTGAAGCTTCTGGCGACGATCATGGGGGCCGCCCCCCGGCTGGCGGCGATCATCACCCGCAGGCCGCATGTCTTCGATGGTTTGCTCGACCCGGCCTTGCTCACCGAACTACCGGACCGCGCCTATCTGTCGGCGCGGCTTTCCGCCTTCGTCGAGGGCGACCGGCTTTACGAGGATGTGCTCGACCGGCTGCGCATTTTTGCCTCCGAGCAGAAATTCCTGATCGGTGTCCGGCTGCTCGCCGGCTCGATCGATCCGGCGCGGGCCGGCCGCGCTTTTTCCGATCTGGCGGATCTCACCATCGAGGCTGCGTTGCAGGCGGTGACGGCCGAATTCGCGGCACGCCACGGCACGATTGCCGGCGGCGTGGTTGCGCTGCTCGGTATGGGCAAGCTCGGCAGCCGCGAGCTGACCGCCGGATCGGATGTCGACCTGATCCTGCTCTACGACCACGCGTCGGATGCCGAAGAGTCCGATGGCGACAAGCCGCTGGCACCTTCGCATTACTACACCCGCATGACGCAAAGGCTGATCGCGGCGGTGTCCGCGCCGACGGCGGAGGGGGTGCTCTACGAACTCGACCTGCGCCTGCGGCCGTCCGGCAACAAGGGACCGGTGGCCACCCATATCGATGCCTTCAAGAAATACCAGCGCCAGGAAGCCTGGACCTGGGAACACATGGCGCTGGTCCGCGCCCGCGCCATTGCTGGCGACGCCAGCCTGTGCGGCGAGGTTGAAGCGGAAGTAGCGGCTGTACTTGGCCAGCCGCGCGATGCTGCAAAGGTGATGGCCGAGGCTGCGGACATGCGGGCTATGATCCAGAAGGAAAAGCCGCCGCGCGATCTCTGGGACATCAAGCTTATTCCCGGAGGATTGATCGATCTGGAATTCATCGCCCAGGTGGCCGTCATTACCGGGCAGGTCGAGACCGGGCGCCGCGCCACCGGCACCGCCGAGATCCTGTCGCGCCTCGCACCGGGCTTCGCCGATGCCGGGATCAGGCAGGAGCTTGGCGACGCCTACGCGCTCTATCTTGCACTGACCCAGATGACGCGGCTGTGCCTCACCGGAGCCTTTGAGCGCGACGACGTTCCGCCGGGGCTTTCGGATCTGCTTCTGGCGGTGACCGACCTGCCGGATTTCGGTGTGCTGGAAGCACACCTCAAGGAGACGTCGCAGACGGTCAGGAAGGATTTCGATCTTTTGCTTCGTACGGGATGACCGTGAAGCGATCGTCCCCTGGAACCGAAGACGTTTCGTGCTCTTCCGGTCTCATGCAGCTACTCTGTTCGCCGAATCTGCTGGAGCGCCCGGCTCGCGTGAGACTGCAAAATCGGTCGCGCAGATAGGCATAGAAACGCGGCGGCAGCATGCCATAGTCGAATCGGGACGGTTTGCTGCCCGCGATGGGCCTGAGATCGGGACCCGGCCAGAGGAAGTCATTGGTTTCGGTCACGACAATCCATGACGGCGTGTCATCGAGGCCGAGATGGGCTTTGAGTGGCGCAGGTATTTCTACTGCATCGGCAGGATCAGCCGGTGGCGAGTGTGTGACCGGAACGACCGTTATAACTTCACGGCCTTCCACGACCCGGCGCGCGGCGACAATGGCGCATGGTCGGTTTTTGCGACCTTCTTCGGCACCCTTTTCGTGTTCTCTCACCCAGAGGTAAGAATAGGAAATCACCAGACCCGGGATAGGTTTGGGCAGGCTCACGGTGTCCAGTCTTTAAGCATCGCATCGAGCCCGGCATATTCGCTCGGTACGGCGCTTTCGGCGATGGCGTTCAGCGTCTCATCGTCCAGTTCTTCCGCGTTACGGGCGACTCGTCCCTTGACCAACACCTCGAACATCGCCGCCGACAGGAGTACCGTGTGGGTCCGGCCATTCTTTGTGATTGCGACCGGCGCACGCTGGGCAGCGTCCTGAAAACGCCCGACATTCTGCTGGAATTCTGTTGAAGTCACCCGCATGACAATGCCTCTCTTTTCTATCTAAAATAGATAAAATAGATAGTTTTGTCAAAGCATCTCACCTCGGGCCTGCGAGGTGGGATCAAGCCTGGAATGGTGATGAAATCTTCAGGCTGCGGCTTTGATCGCCAGCACGGCCTTCTTCACCGGGATGCGCACCGACACGATCGTGCCGACTCCTTCGCTCGACCGGATCTTCAGCGCGCCGCCCTGGAGTTCGGCCAGCGAACGTGAGATGGCAAGACCAAGGCCGGACCCGGCATGGCTCTTGGAGAACTGGTTCTGCACCTGCTCGAAAGGCCGTCCGAGCTTGCCGAGCGCATCCTTGGGGATGCCGCAGCCATTGTCCTCGATCGTCAGCACCAACGCGCCGGATGTGTTGCGGGCCCTGACCGATATGTGGCCACCCTGGCCGGTGAACTTCACCGCATTGGACAAAAGGTTGATGACGATCTGCTTGATCGCACGGCGATCGGCGACCAGCGTCAGCGCATCGGCAATGCGCGTTTCCACGGTGATGGCCTTTTGCGCCGCCTGCAGCAAAACGACGCGTACGGTTTCGCTGATCAGCGGGCCGAGGTCGATCTCTTCCCGGTCCAGAGAGAACTGGCCGGCTTCGATCTTGGACATATCGAGAATGTCGTTGATGACGCCCAGGAGATATTTGCCGCTGCTGTTGATGTCGGTGGCATATTCCTCGTAGCGCTCCGATCCGAGCGGGCCGAACAGCCCCTGTTCCATCAGTTCGGAGAAGCCGATGATGGCGTTCAGCGGCGTGCGCAACTCATGCGACATGTTGGCCAGGAACTCGGATTTGGCCCGGTTCGCCGCTTCGGCGCGTTCGGTTTCCTTCATGTATTTGCGGTTGAGGTCGACCAGTTCGCGCGAACGCTCCTCTTCGGCCCGCCGCGCCAGGCTGAGATCATGGATCGTCGCCATCAACCGGCGCTCGCTGTCGACCAGCTTCTCCTGGTGCAGCTTAATCTGGGTGATGTCGGAGCCGACCGAGACGATGCCGCCGTCCCGGGTCTTCAGTTCGTTGACCTGCAGCCAGCGGCCATCGGCCAGCTGGCGCTCGAAAGTGGCGCCGCCCTGCAGGCCGCTGGTGTGGGCAAGCCGCCGTTCGGAAGCAAAGGCCAGCATGCGCTCTTCCAGCGCCGCGCGCGCGGTGCCCGGCATCACGTCGCGGTCCGAAAGTCCGTTGTCCTGCTGGTATTTGGAATTGCACATGATCAGGCGTTGCGCCGAATCCCACAGCACGAAGGATTCGTTGATGTTCTCGATCGCCGTTCTGAGGCGAAGGTCGGCCGCCTCGGAACGCAGCGCCAGATGGCGCTGTTCAGTGACGTCGACGGCGATACCGATCAGCTGGATCTCCGGGGCTTCCGGATCGATGACCTGCGCCCGTGCGCGCATCCAGACCCATTGGCCGTCGGAATGCCGCATGCGGAACACCTGGTCGATATGGTCGATCTCGCGTGCGACAATTCTGTTGGCGAGCTCGAACAGGTCGCCGTCCTCGGGATGGATGATCTGATCGACCTCGCCGAAGGACAGCATCGTGTCGCAGGGCTTGTAGCCGAGCATGTCGTACATCGAGCGCGACCAGTACATCTTGCCGCGCACCATGTCCCAGTCCCACAGGCCGCAGCGGCCACGCACCAGCGCCATATCGATGCGCTGATGCGCTTCGAGATAGATGCGGTCGGCCGCCTGCGCACGCGCGGCCTGACCGAAATAAGCGTAGAGGATGACGATCAGCACGCCGGCCGTCAGCACGAACAGGGTGACGTTCAGTGAAACGGTCTTGCGCCAGGCATCGAAAACCGCATCCTGTGGCACCAGGGCCGCCGATGCGCCCTTTCCGCCATCCGCCAGGCTGACCGCCGCGTACCAATCCCGTCCGTCGATGTTGACGTCCATGACGCCGGCACGATCGCCGAACATGAACAAGGGCTGGCCGCCCTCGACGAGGCCGTCGAGTGAATGGCCCTGCCATGGCATGGAGCGCGGCGTCACCGCGACGATCTTGAAAGCGCTGTCGGTGATGACAAGCACATGGCTGCGGCCCATCGCGCCCTGACGGCTGGTGGTCTCCAGCAGGTCCTGTATGGCGCCGGGCACCGTTTCCGAGGTGGTGGCGAGCGAACTGGCCAATTGGCCCGCCGCCAGCGTCAGGATCGCCTTGGCATTGCGCTCGACATCGTCGCGCTCGTTCATCAGCGACAGCACGCGCAGCGCCGCGATGACGATCAGGAAGGTGATGATGAGGACGGGTATTGATCGGCGCAGCAGCGGCTCGGCGGCCAGAAGCCGTCGATAGGCCGGTTCGGCGATGAGCCGCGTATTCCCGGCAAGACCGTCGCCGCGCGTCTCACGACGCGCAAAAGCCGTCCCTCCGGGCGCGCCCCACGCGTCCGCCTTCGCCATAAATGGCACTCCCCGAATTTGCCTATGCTGCTTGGTGATCCGGCAAACGCCGCACATCCGAATCGTCAGTAAAGAATCAAAGGTGATTCGCCTTGTCCAGTGGTCCGGCCAAAAAAGATTAAAAATCGACTAAAATAACGTCGAAATGGTCGATCTCCCCCCTCGTGGGGGAGATCACTCTCCCTACGCCAGCGTGCGCTCGACAATATCCCGCAGATCCGCCGACAGGTTTTCGGCGCCGGCGATCGACAGCAGCGCTTCCCTGGCCTTGGCCTGCCGCAAAGGTTCGAGCGAACGCCACGATCTGAGCGCCGTCGCCAGCCTGGCCGCCACTTGCGGGTTGCGCTTTTCAACCTCGAGCACAGTCTGGGCAAAGAACCAGTAGCCTTCGCCGTCAGCACGATGAAAGCCGGTCTGGTTGGCGCTGGAGAAGGTGCCGATCAGCGAGCGAACCCGGTTCGGATTGCCCATCGAGAAGGCCGGGTGGTTGGTCAGGGCCTTCACGGTGTCGACGGTTTGCGGTCCCGGAACGCTGGCCTGGATCTGGAACCATTTGTCCATGACCAGCGGGTCGGACCCATAGGT
>NZ_RZTT01000233.1 GCF_003996995.1 Mesorhizobium sp. M7A.T.Ca.US.000.02.2.1
GGCCCCGCCACAGCAGCCGGCGCTTGCCGACACCGTCACGACACCGACGGCGCTGCACACGCCGGTCTCCGGCAGCACCAGCCGGACTTCGCGGGCCGCGGCATGGTCTCCGGCAATATCGGCCACCACCGAGCGGACTTGCTCGTAGCCGGTCGCCATCAGGAAAGTCGGAGCACGGCCGTAGGATTTCGAGCCAACGATGGTGAAGCCGGGTTCGGGATGCGCGAGTTCCCGTATGCCATGCGCCGGAACCGTGCCGCATGAGTGGAAGTTTGGATCGATCAGTGGCGCCAGTGCCGGCGGCGCTTCGACGGCGTGATCGAGCGCGATGCGGATTTCGCTCAGGAACGACAGGTCTGGCCTGAAGCCTGTGGTGACGACGATGCGGTCGATGGCCAGGTTGAACGGCTTGCCACCCAGGTTGGCGTCGACGACAAGTCCCTCGCCCTGTGTCTCGATGCCGTTGACGGCGAAAGACGTCAGCATGTCCAGCCTGCCATCCGTCATCGCCTGCCTGGCCGCCAGCCCAAGCGCGCCGCGTTCAGGCAACTGGTCGTTCAGCCCGCCGCCGAGCAATCTCTCGATGCTGGCGTGGCGCAGCGCCCAGAAGATTTCGGTGCCCGGTGCCGCGTCCTGCAACTCCATCAGCGCCAAAGCGACGTTGATGGCCGAGTGCCCGCCACCGATGACCAGGATGCGCTTGCCTGCATAGTCTTCTCTCGCCTTGCCGACCACGTCGGGAATGCCATAGGCGATGCGTGCCGACGCCTCGCTTTCGCCAGCAACCGGCAGCCCGTCGACGCCGATCGGATTTGGCCGCCACCATGTTCCGGACGCGTCGATGACCGCGCGCGCGAGAACGCGGTGTTCGCCGCCGGCATCGCGATAGCGGATGACGAAGGGCGCGTCCTTGCGGCCATCATTGGCAACCTTGTCGTGTCCCTGACGGGTGATTGCTGTGACCTCGGCGCCAAGCTTCAAATTGGCGGCGATCGCGGGAAGCCGGCCAAGCGGCGCCAGATAATCGCGCACGATCTCGCCGCCGGTCGGCAGGCCCTGGCTGTCCGGCGCCGTCCAGCCGGAGCGGTCGAGCAGCGCCCGCGCCGCCGCATCGATGTTGTACTTCCATGGCGAAAACACCCGCACATGTCCCCAATCGAGCAGCGCCGCACCCACGCTTTCGCCGCGTTCCAGGACGAGCGGAGTGATGCCGCGCTCGACCAGATGCGCCGCGGCTGCCAGCCCGACCGGGCCGGCGCCGATCACCGCGACGGGAAGGTTTGCCATCATGTCCATAGGTTCCATCCTTCCGGTATGTTCGAATTATAAGCGCAAAAAAATCAAGCCAGCGCTTTGCCGGCGGCGGGCGCGCAGGCGGCGTCGGCGCAGCACTCGTCGGCGAGGTAGCCGATCAGCGCATTCATGCCGGGATAGTTGGCGCGGCAGATCAGCGTCGTCGCTTGCCGCTCCTGCGTCACCAGACCGGTGTCGACCAGCCGCTTGAGGTGATGCGACAGCGTCGAGGACGGAATGTCGAGCTTGCCCTGGACGCTGCCGACGGCAAGCCCGTCGTCACCGGCGCGCACCAGGATGCGATAGAGCTGAAGCCGCGTCGGGTTGCCGAGCGCTTCGAGCTGGGAGGCTGCTTTTTCGAGTTTCATGGAAATAAACTATACGGCACTTTTCGCATCGTCAACCCAAATTTCGAAAAATATGGAAATACGAAACCCAGGCACCGTCAAAGGTGCCTCAGATCGACCGCTGGTTGACCCGCTTGGCGACCTCTTCCGCACTCTCGACCCGCTCGGAATAGCGGTCCGTCAGGTAGTTGGAGCGGTCGCGCAGGAGCAGGGTGAACTTCATCAGCTCCTCCATCACGTCGACGATCCGGTTGTAATACGATGACGGCTTCATGCGGCCGGCTTCGTCGAACTCGGCGAAAGCCTTGGCGACCGACGATTGGTTGGGGATGGTGACCATTCGCATCCAGCGGCCAAGGATGCGGAGCTGGTTGACGGCGTTGAAACTCTGGGAGCCGCCGGAGACCTGCATGACGGCGAGCGTCCTGCCCTGCGTCGGTCGTACTCCGCCCATCGACAGCGGCAGCCAGTCGATCTGCGCCTTCATCACCCCCGTCATGGAACCGTGCCGTTCCGGAGAGCACCAGACCTGAGCCTCCGACCAGATCGACAGGTCCCGCAATTCCCTGACCTTGGGATGCTCGGCGGACGTCGAATCCGGCAGCGGCAGGCCCGAAGGATTGAAGATGCGAACCTCGGCGCCGAGGCGGCGAAGGATTCGCGCGGCCTCCTCGGTGACGAGGCGGGAATAGGACCGCTCCCGCAGCGATCCGTAGAGCATCAGCACGCGGGGCTTGTGAATGGACCTAGCCGCGTCCAGCAGAACCTGCATATCGATCGGTCGAAACTGCTCTTCGTCGACGTTCGGCAGCGTGTCATCGGCGACCTGGTTCTGCTCAGGCAATGCGCTTGCCCTTGGTGTCGACGACGACTTCGCCATCCTCTTTAACGAACAGCCCGATATCGGGGTTGGGCAGGATATCGAGAACCGCTTCCGAAGGTCGCGCGAGAACGACGCCGAGACGCGTCACCACGATCGGCCGATTGATCAGGATCGGATGCGCCATCATGAAATCCAGAATTTCATCGTCGGTCCACTTGGGATTGCCGAGATCGAGTTCCGCGTAAGGCGTGCCCTTCTCGCGCAGCAATTGGCGCGGCATCATGCCCATCGCGGCAATCAACTCGACCAGCCTTTCGCGCGACGGTGGCGTCTTCAGATATTCGATCACCTCCGGCTCTTCGCCGGACTGGCGGATCATGGCCAGCGTGTTGCGCGAGGTGCCGCAATCGGGGTTGTGGTAGATGGTGACGGTCATTCGGCAGCCTTCATCTGTCTTGTTGATTTCGGTTCGGCGAGCAGCCAGCCCGCCAGGGCCATGGCCAGCAGCGCCCCCAGCAATTCGGCGGCTATGAAGCCCGGCAGGTCGACCGGACGGATGCCAGAAAACGTGTCGGAAAAGGCGCGGGCGATCGCGACAGCCGGGTTGGCGAAGGAGGTCGAGGCCGTGAACCAGTAGGCGGCGGTGATGTACAGCCCGACAAGCCACGGGATCGCGTCGGAGCGGAAGCGCAAGCCTGCCAGGATGGTGAACACAAGGCCGAAGGCGGCGACTGCCTCCGCGAGCCATTGCCCGGTTCCGGTCCGCACCGTCGCTGAGGCCTGCAGGATAGGCAGTTCGAACATGGCATGGGCCAGAAACGTCCCGGCAATGCCGCCCACGACCTGGGCGGTGACATAGGCAAGCGCCGCGTTCGCCTCGATCTCGCGGCGAAGCGCGAACACCAGCGTGACAACCGGATTGAAGTGCGCCCCCGAGATCGGTCCCAGTATCGTGATCAGCACGACGAGGATCGCCCCGGTCGGCAGCGTGTTGCCGAGCAGCGAAACGGCGACGTCGTGTGTCAGCCGGGCGGCCATGATGCCGGAGCCGACCACGGTCGCGACGAGCAGCGCGGTTCCCAAGGCTTCCGCGACGATGCGGCGTGGCAGGTCGTTCGCCACGAGCTTCAGCCGGCCTTCGGCAGGTTGCGGCCGATTTCATCCAGCCGCTTCTGCAGGGCAAGCTTGTCGACCATGCTCATCGGCAGGCTGATGAAGATCGAAATCCGGTTGTTGAGCATGCGATAGGCTTCGGCAAAGGCCAGATGTTTTTCGGCATCGGTGCCCTCCGCGTCAGCCGGATCAGGCACGCCCCAATGTGCGGTCATCGGCTGTCCTGGCCAGACAGGGCACGATTCATTGGCGGCGTTGTCGCAGACCGTGAAAACGAAATTCATCTCCGGCGCACCGGGAACCGCGAATTCTTCCCAGTCCTTCGAACGGGCAAAGGACGTGTCGTAATTGAGGTTCTTCAGAAGCTGGAGCGTGTAGGGATGCACCGCCCCTTTGGGATGCGACCCGGCCGAATAGGCCTTGAACTTGCCGGCGCCAATACGATTGAGAATCGCCTCTGCGATGATCGACCTCGCCGAATTGCCGGTGCAGAGGAAAAGAACGTTGTACGGTTCGCTCATGGTGCATGCCTCCCTTCTAGCATTTGCAGGTGACCGCCTGGATCACGGGCTGGCAGAGCTCCGGCGCGCCATTGCAGCAATCTTCCATCAGATAGGCCAGCAGGTCGCGCAGGCCGGTCATGTCGGCGACATAGCGCACGGTCCTTCCGTCGCGTTCGGGACGGATCAGCCCGGCATGGGCGAGCACCTTCAGATGCGCCGACATGGTGTTCTGGACCGTGTCCAGCCTCGTGGCGATCTCGCCCGCCGGAATGCCTTCCGGACCGGCACGCACGAGCAGCCGGAAGACATCCAGCCGCGTCTCCTGGCCAAGTGCGGCCAGCGCGTTCAAAGTGCTTTTCTTATCCATATATCCGAATCCTCGGATTTATGGATATCGGCCTCCCAGCGATCTGTAAAGCGTGTCCGCCGCCATCATGTGACGGCAAGCACCTTTCCCGTATCGTGCTGGCGCACGAAGTCGACGCGGGCGCCGTCCCAGTGGTAGCTGTAGTGGCGACCCTGCACTGGAATGGTAATGACATCGGGCCAGAAGATGCCGATGCAGCCGCCGCCCGGCATGCGCACGCTGTTCCATACCAGTCCGTCGCTGCCTGCTGCCCGCAGCGCCCGCCCTTCCGCCTGCGAGGCGGAATAGTCATCCGGGTCGAGCACGCCGGGCACCGCGTTGACGTCATCGAGGTCGCGGTCGACGCTGCCGATCAGCACGCGGAAATCCGCCGTCCAGCCCGGCCCCTCGTTGGTGGCGCGCATGAATTTCTGATGATGGTGGATGGTCTCGGCCAGAGCGACGTCCTCACTGTCGCCGGCATAGTAGATGCCGTAGCTGCCATCCGAGAAGCGGCCTGGCCTCAGCGTCGAGCAGTGCACGAAGGGCGCCATCACGAAGCTGGCGCCGGGGCCGGAAACCCGCCTTGCGGCCGACACCTTGCCGAGATCGCCGATCTCGAACCTTATGCGCGGGTTGGTCTTCGCCTCGACGGCGGCAAGCGCCTCCCAGTCGCGCGGGTCGGCAATGTCCTCGAAGAGGTCGATGGGCGGATGGATGGAGCGGATGATGCGGAAGGTCTGGTGCCAGTCGACGCGGCGCCTGACGGCAAGTCCACTCACCATGCGCCACGCTCCGCATCGAGCCATTCGCGCATCGCCGAGAGATCGGAGATTTCGCCGCGCAGCATCAGGTCGAGGGCCGACTGGCCGCCGAAGGTGGCATTGGGCTTGCGTATCCAAGCATAGCCGCGCGCCGGGTCCGTGAACAGATAGCGCAGGCCCTTGTGGATGCCCATCAGATGCGCCATGCGGGTGCGCAGGTCGCGGTCGATCCTGCCGACGCCACCTTCCTTCCAGCGCGCCCAGGTGCGGGCCGATATGCCGCCGAGCAGGATGCAGGCCTCGACGTCGCTAAGATTCCAGGCCTTGAACAGATTGACCGTGGTGCGCGCCAGCGCGCCGGCCTCGTCATCCGATATGACGCTGCCAACCGTGGCCGGTGTCGTGACAATGGACTGAAGCTGCATTTTGTTGCCTCGCTATTGGCAGATATATAGCATGCATTTGCCAATTGGCAAGGAGATCAGCAAGGCAGGGCCAATCGCTTTCAGGCCAATGACAGCTTCCGTCTTGTGAAGGCCACCAATCGCCAAAGTCGGCGCCGCCGCTCATCCGCCTGCCGGCACCTTCTCCCCGTATAGTGACGGGGAGAAGGGAGATGGCCGCATCGCTGGCGCCTATTCTGCAACATTGGAGATTGGCGAAACCGTCCATGACGGCGTCTTTCTCCCCGTCACTATACGGGGAGAAATGCCCGGCAGGGCAATGAGGGGCGGCGCTGACCTCGGCGATACCGGACGGACAGCGCGCCACATATCGTGGCGCGCTCTGACCAATTTTACTCCGCCGCCTCATACCCCGCGATGCCCTTGATCTCCAAAAAATCCTCGAGCCCGTATTCGGCATATTCGCGGCCATTGCCGGACTGCTTGTAGCCGCCGAACGGCAGGCCGGCGTCCCACTGGGGATAGTTGATGTAGACATTGCCGGTGCGCATGCGCGCCGCCACTTCGCGCGCCTTCTTCATGTCCTTGGCCTGGATATAGGAAGCGAGGCCATAGACGGTGTCGTTGGCGGTCTCGACCACCTCGTCGACGCTGTCATAGGGCATGATCGCCAGCACCGGCCCAAAGATCTCCTCGCGCGCGATGCGCATGTCGTGGGTGACGTCGGCGAACACCGTCGGCCTGACGTAATAGCCGCGGTTGAGTTCGGCCGGACGGCCGGGGCCGCCGGCGACCAGCGTCGCACCTTCATCGATGCCGGCCTGGATCAGGTCCTGGATCTTGTCGAACTGGATCTGGCTGACGACCGGGCCAAGCTTGGTGCCGGCAGCGTCGGCGGGGCCGACGGTGAACTTTTCCGCCGCGGCCTTGGCATAGCCGGCCGCCTCGTCATGGCGGTCGCGCGGCACGAACATGCGCGTCGGCGCGTTGCAGGACTGGCCGCTGTTGCTGAAGCAGCCGGCGACGCCCTTGCTGACGGCGCTTGCGAGGTCGACATCCCCGAACAGGATGTTGGCCGACTTGCCGCCAAGCTCCTGATGCACGCGCTTGACCGTGTCGGCGGCGGCCTTGGCCACCAGGATGCCGGCACGGGTTGAACCGGTGAACGACATCATGTCGATGTCAGGATGGCTGGACAGCGCCTGGCCGACGCCCGGTCCGTCGCCATTGACGAGGTTGAAGACGCCCTTCGGCACGCCGGCCTCGTCGAGGATTTCGGCGAAGATGATGGCGTCGAGCGGCGCGATCTCGGAGGGCTTCAGCACCATGGTGCAGCCGGCAGCAAGCGCCGGGCCGACCTTGCAGGTGATCTGGTTGAGCGGCCAGTTCCACGGCGTGATCAGCCCGACGACGCCGATCGGCTCCTTGACCACCAGATGGTTGCCCTTGACGTGGCGGAATTCGAAACTCTTCAGCACGTCGGCCATCTTCTGCAGATGCGCAAGACCGATGCCGACCTGGCTGTCCAACGCCATCTGGCGCGGCGCGCCCATCTCGCGTGACACAGCGACGGCAAGATCGCCACTGCGCTTCTTGTAGACCGCGATGATGCGGTTCAACAGGTCGAGCCGCTCGCCAACCTCGGTGAAACCAAAGCTGTTGAAGGCGCGCTTGGCGGCAGCCACCGCTTTGTCGACATCGGCCTTGGAGCCGAGCGAAATCTGCGCAAAGGCGTCCTCATTCGAGGGATCGATGACATCGAAAGCGTTGGGCACAACAGGATCGACCCACGCGCCATCGATATAGAACTGCAGATTGTGTGACATGGTTTCTCCTTGGGATGCACCGCATGGCCGTGCCGGCCGTCATATGTGGCTGGAGATAACGATGCACAAACGCCGCTGTCAAACGCAACCCCCGAAGTGGTTGAGCCAGTGCGGCAGTGATTGAGCCAGAGCGGTTGGGTCAGCACCCGGCTTGGTGAGGATAGACTACAGCAGGATATGCCCGGCCTCGACCAGAAATCGCCTCGCCGCGGCCTGATCCGTCGCTTTCACCAACAGATGGTCGCCATCGAAAGTGGACACCACGAAGATGCCCAGCCCGTTTTCCGACAACGGCCTGATGACCGACAGCACGATACCGGTTTCGTCGAAGGCAAACGGCCCCTGAAGCTTGAAGGCTACCCAGTCACCGTCCTGCCTGACACTATCCGGCACACGATCCTGCAGGCAAACGATCGAAAGCTCGTCGTCAGTCCTTGTGATACTGACGAAGCTTGGCCCGTCCGCCCAACCGGGGATGGTCTCGCCCGCCGCCAGCCGGGCAACCGCGTAAAACCCTGAGAGTTGTTTGTGCCTGACGCAGATGGCCATTGTCGATCTCCTTCCTCAGATCGCCGGTGATCCCGCGAGCTTCTTGCTCATGTGGACCGTCATGCCGTTCATGAACGGCTCTTCCCTACCGATGACATAGCCCTGCCTCTTGTAGAGCGACACATTCGCGTCGAAGGCGCCGTTGGTCAGCAGGCGAAGCTCGGCGCGTCCCGCTCCGGTCGCCTTGCGCTCGGCCAGTTCCAGTAACAGCCGGCCGATCCCCCTGCCCTGCGCATCCGGTGCGACGCAGACATTCTCGATCCACAGGTGATCCTCGGCCAGCACGGTTTCGATCAGCCCGACGATCCGATCATCCTCCACGGCGAGATCGAACGGATGCTCGGCAACGGCCTTGTCATAGTCGGCGCGCATCGGCAGCGGCTCGCGGCCGATCACCGGCACCCATTTGGCATAGGCGGCGCGAACGATATCCCGGATCGCGGCGGCGTCAGCAGGCACGGCCGGCCGAAGCCGGATGGAAGAATTGTTGGTCATCAAAGTGCTCCAGACATGAAAAACCCCGCCGGCGGTTTCGCGGGCGGGGCTGGAAACGAAAGAACCGGGTCTATCCTGCCGGTCTTTGTCGTCGCGCAGTCAGTCTGCCGCTCCGCATCGTGCAGGGGCGGCGTCGCTTGGTGGGCGCGAGGACGAACATGGCGCCAAGCTGGAACAGGAAGAGCGGCGCGTCAAGACACCTACAACGGCTTCAGTATTCCTGCGCCGTCGGCCGGAACAATATCTCGTTGATGTCGACCTCGTCAGGCTGGCTCATGGCGAACACCACCGTCCTGGCAAAAGAATCGGCCGGAATGGCCACCCGGTCGTAGAGTGCGCGTACGCCCTCGGCGACATCGGGCTCGGTGACGCTGCCGGGCAGTTCGGTCGCCACGGCACCGGGCGAGATGATGGTGGTGCGGATGTTATAGGGTTTCACTTCCTGGCGCAGGCCTTCCGAGATGATGCGCACCGCGTGCTTGGTCGCGGCATAGACCGCTCCGCCCGGCCCGACCTTGTGGCCGGCGACCGACGATACGTTGATGATGTGGCCGCTCTTCTGCGTCTTCATGTGCGGCAGCGCGGCGGCAATGCCGTAGAGCACGCCCTTGATGTTGACGTCGATCATCCGGTCCCAGTCCTCGACCTTGCCGCGCTCCAGCGGGGAATGCGGCATCAGGCCGGCATTGTTGATCATGACGTCGACGCGGCCGTGCGTCTCGACCGCATGGTCGACCAGATGCCGGACCTGGCCGACATCGGTGACGTCGGTCTGAAGGATGGCGCCCTCGCCAAGTGAAAGCGCGCCGGCCAGCGCCTGCAACCGGTCGAGGCGGCGTGCGCCCAGCACCAGTTTCGTGCCCTCCCTGGCCAGAAGCCGTGCGGCGGCTTCGCCCAGCCCGCTTCTGGCGCCAGTGATGACGACGACTTTGTCCCTGATGTTCTCGGCCATGATCTCATCCTTCTGATTGTCGGCTTCGCTGCCCACGGCAGCCTGAGCGTTCGAACTGGCGCCTCAGCCGGGCAATTCGACCCGACCGAGCCAGCCGGTGACCTCGTCAAGCGTCTGGCGTTCCTGGTCGCACTGCTTGGAAAAACCTTCGATGAGCCGAGCCCCTGGTGCATGATC
>NZ_RZTT01000234.1 GCF_003996995.1 Mesorhizobium sp. M7A.T.Ca.US.000.02.2.1
AGGTAGCACTCATCACGGGCGGCGATTCCGGCATCGGCCGCTCGGTGGCGGTGTTGTTCGCCCGCGAGGGCGCCGACGTCGCGATCGTCTATCTGGCCGAGGACAAGGATGCTGAAGAGACCAAATCAGCGGTGGAAAAGGAGGGACGACGCTGCATCCTGGTCAAGGCCGATGTCAGCGAACGCAGCCACTGCCACAAGGCGGTCATGGAGACCGTTGAAAAATTCGGCCGCATCGACGTGCTGGTCAACAACGCCGCGTTCCAGATCCATTCCAGCGATTTCGGCGAGCTGACCGAAGAACATTTCGACACGACGCTGAAGACCAATCTTTACGGCTATTTTCATATGGCGCAGGAAGCGGTGCCGCACATGAAGCCCGGTTCGGCGATCATCAACACCGGTTCGGTGACCGGTATCGACGGTTCAAAACAACTGGTCGACTATTCGATGACCAAGGGCGGCATCCATGCCTTCACGCGAGCCCTGTCGGGCAATCTCATCGGCAAGGGCATAAGGGTGAATGCGGTCGCACCGGGTCCGGTGTGGACGCCGCTCAATCCGTCGGACAAGGAAGCCGACGACGTCTCGAAATTCGGCGCGGACACGCCAATGAAACGACCCGCGCAACCGGAAGAACTCGCGCCGGCCTATGTGTTCCTCGCCTCGCCGCATTGCTCGAGCTACATCACCGGCGAGATCTTGCCCGTCGTCGGAGGGTACTGAGTATGGCCGAAACGAAATCCGTAACCAAGGAGTAGGATGGATGGGCCGTCTGCTTTTCATGGTGGCGCTCGCTTGTGTAGCGTACCGCATCTACACGGAAACTGCAGGATCTGCGCGGCATGCGCCGCAGGGTGACGATGAGGCGCTGCGCAAGCAATCAGCGGCCCTGGGCGTCGACCCGTCTCACTGACGGAGTGGAAACCTAGGCAATCCGGCCGGCCGAGTTATCAGCCGGCCGGATGGCAGCCTTATTCGGCTGCCTGCAGGTTGATCTTGCTTTCCGCCATTTCGGTGAGCTTGCGATCGGTCGCCTGTTCTTCCTTCAGGTTCTTGGCCAGAACATTGGCGCAGTCCGTGCGGCCGAGTTGCTTGGCCCAGGCGATGAGCGTGCCATAGCGGGTCATCTCGTAGTGTTCGACGGCCTGCGCCGAAGCAATCAGCGCCGCGTCGAGAACCTCCTTGTCATCGACGTCACCGCTCACATCGTCGGCCTCCTCGAGAATGCCGTCGATTGCGGGACAGTTGACCTCCTTGGCCTTGACGCCATGCAATTCAAACACCTGTTCGACGCGCTCGATATGGCCTCTCGTCTGGTCGAGGTGTTTCTCAAATCCGGCTTTCAATTGCGGGTCGGTTGCCTTGTCGATCATCTTCGGCAGCGCCTTCTCGATCTGCTTTTCGGCGTAATAGATGTCGCGCAGCGTGTGCACGAAGAGATCGTCGAGTGTCTTGATGTCCTTCGAAAAGAAGCCCATGGCCTTACCTTTCATTGCGCTTAGTGTGGATTTCGGCGACGGGGTTTGCACGCCGCCAGCAAAGACGGGACGGTTCCCGGCTTGTCTGGTCAACGTACCGGCACCGAAGGAGTTCCTGATTTCCGAGGGCGAACCGCCCCTTCTCCAGACCTGCGATCCGGTCGGTGGGGAGCCTTTGTCTCGATCACACGTTCTAGCCGCAGGGCAACCGGAACGAGAAGGGTCGGCGGAATGTATTTCATTGCATTGGCGGCAGACTATGACGGCACGCTGGCTCATGATGGGATCGTCGCCAAGAAGACGCTCGCCGCGCTTGAGCGGTTCAAGAAAAGCGGCCGCAAGCTGGTTCTCGTCACCGGGCGTGAACTGCCCGATCTCAAGCGCGTCTTTCCCGAGCTTAGCCTCTTCGACAAGGTCGTCGCTGAGAATGGCGCGATGATCTACACGCCGGCCAGCGAGGAAGAACGGGTGATCGCCCCATCGCCCGAGCCCAAATTCGTCGCCAGATTGAAGCGGCAGGGCGTCAAGCCGCTTTCGGTCGGGCGATCGATCGTCGCGACTTGGGAACCTCATCAGGCGACCGTGCTCGATATCATCAAGAAGATGGGTCTCGAACTGGAAATCATCTTCAACAAGGGCGCGGTGATGATCCTGCCGAGCGGCATCAACAAAGCCACCGGGCTCGCTGCGGCCCTTCAGGACCTTCGACTTTCGCCGCACAACGTCGTCGGCGTCGGCGATGCCGAGAACGACCACGCGTTCCTGCAGGCCTGTGGCTGCAGCGCCGCCGTCGACAATGCAATTCCGGCGGTCAAGGATACAGCCGACCTGGTCATGCGTGGCGCCCGCGGCAAGGGCGTGGAGCAATTAATCGCAAAGCTGATAAAGCGTGATCACGCGATAGTGCCGAAGCGCCATGACGGCATCGTTCTTGGATCGTCTGGCGGCGATGATGTCTACCTGTCGCCGAGCGACACGATCCTCATTGCCGGGAGTTCCGGCATTGGCAAATCCACCTTGGCCACCGCGCTGACGGAACGCTTCGTCGAAAGTGGTTTTCAGTTCTGCGTCTTCGATCCCGAAGGCGACTATGACGGCCTCGAAGGCGCCGTTCGCCTGGGAGACGGCTCAAGCGCGCCGACAAAGGCGCAGGTGCTGGATCTGATCGCCAAGGCCGACAGCAACATTGTCGTCAATGGATTGGCCCTGCGCGTCGACGAGAGGCCGGATTTCTTTGCCGACCTGCTGCCTGGCCTGAGCAGTTTCCGCCGGCGCACCGCGAGACCGCACTGGCTCGTCATCGATGAAGCGCACCATCTTCTGCCCAAGCGGCGCGACGATACGCGGGCGGTCCTGTCATTGGAATTGCCGGGCACAATCCTGATCACCGTTCACCCCGAGGCGATCTCGACAGACGCCTTGCGCCTTGTCACAGCCATCATTGCGCTTGGCCCCAAGGCGAAGGACGTGGTGAAGGTCTTCTGCAAGGAAACTGGCATTGAGCCGCCAAAGGACATTCCAACGCCCAAAGGCGCGCGCGTGCTGTTCTGGCGGCCGCAGTCGGGCAAGAAAGTCAAGACGGTCAAGGTGGTTGAACCACGTCAGTCACTCAAGCGGCACAGCCGGAAATATGCCGAAGGCCAACTCGACGAAGCCGGCAGCTTCTATTTCCATGGCCCTGACAATGCGATGAACCTCAGGGCTCACAATCTGATGATCTTCGCTCAGATCGCCGAGGGGATAGACGACAAGACCTGGGAGTTTCATTTGCGCACCGGCGACTATTCCAAATGGTTCCGGCATCAGATCAGGGACAAGGACCTGGCGCGCGAAACCGCCGAGGCGGAAGAGGACAAGACCCTGTCGGCGCAGGATAGCCGCAAGCGGGTGCTTGACGCTGTACGCCGCCGTTACACGGCTCCGGCCACAGCCCCGGAGTGACACTCGAGAGCCAAGGCGATTAAGCTATCGCTGCATGCGAAAACTTTTTCAGTCGGACAACGCCGCCACCGCGACAATTTCGATGACGATGTCGGCTTGTGAAGCCCCTCCTCTCAGAGCTCTTGACCCTCAGCCTATCAAATCATCTATTCTGATCGGCAGATCGCGAATGCGCTTGCCGGTAGCATGATAGACGGCACTCGCCACGGCAGCAGCCGTTCCGACATTGCCGAGTTCGCCCAAGCCCTTGACGCCGGCAGGATTGACCTGGTGGTCGATTTCGGGGACCAGGATAACGTCGACCTGTTTGATGTCGGCGTTGACCGGCACGAGATAGTCCTGCAGGTCGCGATTGACGTAGCGCGCGTGTCGCTGATCGATTTCCGTGGCCTCGTGCAACGCCTGGCCGATGCCCCAGATCATGCCACCCATCAGCTGGCTGCGCGCGGTGCGCGTGTTCATGATGCGCCCGGCAGCGAAGGCTCCGACAATGCGCGGCACCCGGATTTCGCGTGTATAGCTGTTGATGCGCACTTCGACGAACTCGGCGCCAAAGGCATATTTGACCGAATCTTCGTCGTTCTCTCCACCATGAAACTCCGATTGTCCGGCATAGAGTTTGCTGAGGGCTTCAGGCGAAGAACCCTTCGGCGCAAACTCGGCATATTCTTCGATGGCGCCGACCTGCATGGCCTTGAACACATCGGCCAGCTTGGCGGACTTGCCGGTCTCGGTAACGACCTCTTCGTCCTTCAAATCCAGCTTGGCATTGGCCGAACCTGCCAGCGGAGCCCCCTTGCCCGCAGCGGCGGCAAACAGTTTTTCGCGTATCGCGTCGCAGGCTTTCATGACTGCGGAGCAGACGCTGGCGGTCGAGATCGATCCGCCCGACACGGGAGCCGGCGGCAAGGCACTGTCGCCCATCTCGACGCTGATCTTGTCCATGCCAACCCCCAGCCTTTCGGCCGCCATCTGGCCGGCGATGGTGCGAACGCCGGTGCCGATTTCATGCGAGCCGCACTGGACCCGAACCTCGCCATCGGCGGTGAGACGAACCCGGGCGGCGCAAGGCGCGGCGGCTGTCGGATAGATTGCCGTCGCACAGCCCATCCCGACCAGCCAATCGCCGTCGCGCATCGAGCCGACCGTGGGATCGCGTTTCGACCAGCCAAAGGCCTCCGACGCCTGGTCATAGCACTTGATGAGTGAGCGGCTGGAAAATGGCTTGCCTCCGATCGGCTCCTTCTCCGGTTCATTGATGCGACGAAACTCGACAGGATCCATGCCGAGGGCCACGGCCATTTCGTCCATGGCGTTTTCCAGCGCGTAGACATAGGGCGTCTCCGGCGGCGATCGCATGTAGCCAGGCGTGTTGCGGTCGGCATGAACCAGCGAAACATGCGTCAGAACGGAGCCGTAATTGTACATGCGCGCGGTGGCGGACGTGCCGCCGACGACATAAGGGTCAGGGCGTGACGTCACCTCCCAGGCCTCATGTCCGAACGCCGTGATGCGGCCGTCCTTGCCGGCGCCCATGCGGATCCGATGCCGCGTTTCGGCTCGATAGGTCTGCGTACCGAAGGCTTGCATGCGATTGACGACGCAGCGAACCGGCCGGCCGATGCGCCGCGCCGCGACGGCAACGATCGCGGTGCGTGCCGTCATCGGCCCCTTGGAGCCGAAGGCGCCGCCAATATAGGGACTGACGATCCGCACATTGGCCTGGTCGAGCTTCAGTTGGCGTGCCAGTTCCACCTTCCAGCCCGTAACATTCTGGCTGGGCTCGTGTATCGTCAACTGGTCGCCCTGCCACATGGCCGTGGTCGAAAACAGCTCGATCGGATTATGATGTTGGGTCGGCGTCGAATATTTTTCGTCGATCTTCACCGTCGCATCCGCCCAAGCGGCGTCGAAGTCACCGGCCTTCGCATCCTCCTTGAACATCGGGCTTTTGCCGGCAGCCGGTTCCATCTTCACGCCCTTGGAATCAAAGCTGGCGCTGGGCCGTTCGTCCTCGTAGTCGGCGCGGATCAACATCGCTGCCTCCTCCGCCGCCTCGAAGCTTTCGGCGACCACCAGAGCGATGATCTGACCATCGTGAAAAACCGTCTTGTCGTGCAAAGGCCCAATCGAACTTGCGCCGGTGTTGCCGAATTTCGGCATGTCGGTCTTGTCCAGATCGCCATAGGTGACGATGTCCAGCACACCGGGTACGGCCCTGGCGTCTTTCGTGTGAAGTTCGGAAACCTTGCCCCGCGCAATGCTGCTGGTGGCAAGGGCACCGTGGGCGACGTTGGCGGTGACGATGTCGGCGGGATAGCCGGCCTGTCCGGTAACTTTTAGCCGGGCGTCAATGCGAACAACGGGATCGCCCTGGTTTTCCCTTGGAGCGGGTGCAGCTTGGTTCATGGCTCAGCCCTTCATATCCCGGGTTTCGAGCAGCGCCCGCACCAGCGTGCGCTTGCCGAGCGGTATCTTGAATGCGTTATGCTCGCGCGGTCTGGCATCGGCGAAAGCAGCCTCTGCGGCCTCCTGCGCCGTGGCTTCGTCAAGCACTTTGCCCTGTAGCGTGTCCTCTGCTTCGCGCGCACGCCACGGCACCGTCGCCAGTCCGCCGAGCGCAATGCGCGCACTCCTTACCGTCTCGCCATCCATGTCGAGCGCGACAGCCGCGGACGCCAGCGCAAACGCGTAGGACTCGCGATCGCGTATCTTCAGATAGCGCGACCGGCTGCTCCACTGTGCGAGCGGCACTTCGATGGCGGTAATAAGCTCGTCGGCGGCCAGATCCGTCTCGATGTCGGGCGTCTCGCCCGGCCGTCTATGCAGTTTGGAAAAAGTGAGCGTGCGCCTTCCCCGCGAACCTTCGACATCGACGGTGGCGTCCAGCGCAACCAGCGCCTGCGCGAAATCACCATGATACGTGGCAATGCAGGCATCGCTCGTACCCAGCACGGCATGCTGGCGATTGGACCCTTCCATCGCAGCGCAGCCGGAGCCCGGTTCGCGCTTGTTGCACGGCCAAGATATCTCTCGAAAATACTCGCAGCGCGTACGTTGCAGCACATTGCCGCCCAGGCTCGCCATATTGCGAAGCTGACCGCTGGCAGCGAATTTCAGGCTGTCGGCGAGGACCGGGCAACGGCGCCTGACATCATTGTTGTCGGCTGCTTCACCCATACGGACCAGCGCACCAAACCGGATCTTATCATTGTCTATCCTGATCTGCCGCAAGGCCGGCTCGGCAAGAGTGTTGAGGTCGAGCAGTCGCTCCGGCCGCGCGACACCGAGCTTCATGTAGTCGGCCAGATTGGTGCCGCCGGCGATGAACTGCGTGCCGGCACCGGTTGACGGAACATGCACGGTATCGGGACGGGACGCAATGGCGATTGCCGCGGAGACGCTGGTTGGTCTTTCATATACGAATGGGCGCATCCTAAGCCCTCCTGGTCTCGTCGCGTGCCTGGACGATCGCCGCAACGATGTTGGGATAGGCCGCGCAGCGACATAGATTGCCGCTCATATATTCGCGAATATCGTCTTCCGACCCAGCATGGCCTTCGTTGATGCAACCGATGGCGGACATGATCTGGCCCGGTGTGCAATAGCCGCATTGGAAGGCATCGTGGTCGACGAAGGCCTTCTGGACCGGATGCAATTCCCCTTCCGCCGAAGCCAGGCCTTCCACCGTTGTGATCTCTCGGCCCTGGTTCATGACGGCAAAGCTCAGGCAGGACAGTACCCGCTTTCCGTCGATCAGCACCGTGCAGGCACCACACTGACCGTGATCGCAACCTTTCTTGGTGCCGGTCAGGCCGACATGGTCGCGCAGCGCGTCAAGCAGGCTGGTTCGATTGTCGAGCGCGAGGTTGTAGGTCTGCTTGTTGATACGCATCGAAACCGCCGACAAATCGCGCGGTTCGGCCGGTTTTGCGGACGCGGGCTGGGCAGCTCTCGTCGGGGAATTTACAAGCGGCATCACCGCCGCCGCCGAAACAGAGGCCGTCATGAACATGCGTCTGCTCAGGCCACTGGAAATCTTGGCATCGGACATGGCTGGCTCCGGGCTGGCTGGGTCTCAAGCGGCCCAAACCACTCGCGGAGGGCAAAGTTCCCTCCTCACGAGCCTGTGATCCTTTTTTCTGTCGGCGGGATCGACGCAATCGGAACCTCCCCGGTCAAGCGATGGTTGTGTGCCAACAGCGGGAAGGAGGCGATCATGAGCGATAGTCGGCATGGCAAGGACGGTGACAATGGACCCGTATTCTCTGCGGAGCAGGCGAGACAAGGCGAGATCATCCTGCGAACGCGCACGCGTCGGGTCGTCTTCATAGCCGGCTTGGTCGGCGTCGTGATCCTGGCCCTCGTCGTGAGGTTGGCAATCGGCTGAACCAATCCCCCTCGCCTTGCTGCTGCACTCTCCCCGGCCCGAAAGGCGCTAGCTTGCGCGGCGCGGCGGTGTTTGGCCATGCATCGCGATGCGCCATTGGCTACGCGACTTCTGTTGGAACCAGCGCGTCGAGTCGACGTTCAGCCCTTATTCAACAGGAGGAACAGGCCATGCCACGAGGCGAGAAATCGAAATACACTGACAAGCAGGAGCGCAAAGCCGACCACATTGCCGAAGGCTATGAGAAGCGCGGGGTTTCCGACAAGGAGGCAGAGCGGCGCGCATGGGCTACCGTCAACAAGGACGATGGCGGCGGCAAGAAGGAAGGCGGTTCCGGCCGCAGCAAACACACGGGCCATCCAGCGGCGCACAAAGGCGGCAAAAGCGGCGGCAAGGCATCGGCATCACGGTCTGCCGCAAGCCGATCGGAATCGGCAAAGAAAGCTGCGGCGACCCGCAAGCGCAATGCGGAACACCGCGCCCATTGATCTGAGGACGGCACTGAATGCGGCGGGAGCACAGGGATGAAATCGCAGCTCGTCAATGAGATCGGCGGACAACGGACATTCGTCGTGGTGCTCGACCCAGGCGAAGAAGCGTTCGCGGCACTGACCGCCTTCGCGGTCGACCAGGAGATCGGCAGCGCCTCCTTGACCGCCATAGGGGCTTTCAAAAAAGCCACGGTGGGCTGGTTTGATCCGGCCTCGAAGACCTACCGCAAAATCCCTGTCGACGAACAGTGCGAGGTTCTGAGCGCGATCGGCGATGTCGCACTGGGTGACGACGATAAGCCCAGCCTGCACGTCCATGCGGTGCTTGGATTGAGCGACGGCACCACTCGGGGTGGACATCTGCTTGACGGCATCGTTCGGCCAACGCTCGAAATCACCCTGGTGGAAGCACCCGGTCATCTGCGTCGCAGCAAGCGTCCGGAGCTCGGTGTCGCACTCATCGATCTTGACGATTGATCTCCAGCCCCTCCACCCGTGCTCACGTTTTCTCGTTCCGCTCAGCTGATGCTGTGTCCGGCGGCGCTTCCCAGCCAAACACGCTGCGCCCGCCAAGCAGATGCGACTGGTCGAATTCTCCCGCGACAATTTCCTTCAGGCTAGGGCCGGTCACGTATCGTTCGACTTGCCGCGACTGATCGTCGAGCCGCCTCAAGGCACCGATTTCTTCATCGCGACCGAGCTTTGCCTTCTGCACGGCCGACTTCAGAACCCCGATCGTCTCGTCATAGACCTTCAGCGGTACCGGAAATGGATGCCTGTCCTTGCCGCCATGCGCCAGCGAGAAGCGGCCGGGATCGGAAAACCGGCAAGGCGCGCCATGCACCACCTCGGCAACGAGGGCCAGAGCGCGCACCGTGCGCGCGCCGACGCCGGGGACCAGAAGGAGCTCGGCGAAATCGGTGGGACCGCGGTCCGCGGCGGCTGCGATATTGCCGTGAAGACGATGCATGACGACATCGCTTTCGCGAACGTCATGATGGGCCGGCATGACCAAATGCGGCAGCAGCAGCTGCTCCGGTTCCCGCCGACGCGTCGGCTCCGCGCAACGCTCCAATGCTGCAAGCTCGCCCAGGATGCGATCGGGTCCGAGGTCTTGCAAAAGATTCAGTTGCCCTTGGCGCGACGCGTCGGCGCGCCTGTCGGTCAGGTTGACGATCTCACCTTGATGGACGCCCTCTATGGCGGCATGCGGCTGGTCGACAAAACTCTTGAGGCCCTCGGAGAGCCAATGG
>NZ_RZTT01000235.1 GCF_003996995.1 Mesorhizobium sp. M7A.T.Ca.US.000.02.2.1
ATTTCAAGGCGATCCGCGATGCTCCGACAAATCTCCGAAGATGTCCGCGTCAATCTGAAGGACCGGTTGCGGGAAGTCCGCGAAATCATCCGCCAGAGCCGCCATGACGGCAGCGGCGATGCCAGCATCCTGCGCGAAGCAACCAGCCATCTGCCGCCGTTTCCGGGCAAGGGCATCGAAGGCCTGCTCAGCCATGCCGCCAGTGCCGTCGACGAGGCGTTGTCGATCGCTGAAGCTTTCGTCCCGCATGAGCGCCCGATCAAAGTGGACGGCACGACGGTAAAGGGCCTCGGCACCTATTTCCCGATCGGCAACGAGGACCGCCAGCTGAGCGCCGAGCGCCTATTCCGGCGCGATATGTATTATCTGAGCAAGGCGGTGCTTGCCGGCCTGAACATCGACAATGCCCGCATCCACGAAGCCGATTTCGCGGCCGTCCATGCCACGATGCGCAAGCGGCATGGCGACCTCCTGGCCGCCTTGGGCACGCCAGGCGCCGGACTGCAGGCAATCGCGGGGATCTGTTCGGCGCTGCTGGTCGAGTGCCTCAGCCAGCGTCCGGTCCGCTTTGCCGAGACCGTGCCGGAAACGCCGGCCGCGATTGCCGGCCGGGCGCTCGACATAAGCTGCCTGGCGCCGCTCGCTTTGGCCTGCGGCCTGGCGACCACCGGCATTGACGGTGCGCCGGAGCCGGATATGCTGGAGATCGCGATATTGGCGGCGGATATTCGCCACGACCGCATCGTTCAGGCCTGCGCCAAGGCAAACCCGATCGCTGAACTGACACCGGTGTTCGCCACCTTGCTTGCCCATCTGCCGTAATTAGCCGGTCTGGGCTAGCCTTCAGCGGCCATGGCCATGATCGCTTTCTTGGCGCGCTGGATGGAAGCCGGGCTCATCGAGAGTTCGGTCAGTCCCATCTTCACGAAGGTCGCAATGAGATCGGGACGGCCGGCCGCCTCACCGCACATGCCGACCATGATACCGGCGGCGACACCAGCTTTTGCCGTCATTTCGATCGCCGACATGACGGCTGGATTGGTGACATCGTTGAGCTTGGCGACGGTCGGATTGAGCCGGTCGGCGGCCATGATGTACTGGGTCAGATCGTTGGTTCCGATCGAGAAGAAAGCGACCTCCTTGGCGAGCGCCGGGGCGATCAGCACGGCGGCCGGGGTTTCGATCATGACGCCGAGATCGAACGTCGCATGCGGCACGCCTTCGGCTTTCAGCTCGGCCGTGCATTCGTCAACCAGCACGCGCGTCTGCCTGACCTCCGAGAGGTCGGACACCATCGGCAGCATCACCTTGATGTTGCCGTGCACGGCGGCGCGCAGCAGCGCCCGCAGTTGGCGCTTGAAGATGTCGGGCCGGTCGAGACACATGCGGATGCCGCGCCAGCCGAGGAAGGGGTTTTCCTCGTCGGGAAATTCGATGCCGGCAATCGGCTTGTCACCGCCGATGTCGAGCGTGCGCACAATGACCGGATAAGGCGCAAAAGCCTTGGCCAGCGCCGCATAGGTCTCGGCCTGCATGTCTTCCGAGGGCAGATGCATATGGCGCATGAACAAAAGCTCGGTGCGGAACAGGCCGATGCCCATGGCACCAGCCTCTTGCGCCGCTTCGATTTCCTCAAGTGAGCCGATATTGGCCGCGACTTCAATGATCCTGCCGTCGGCGAGCGTCGGCGTCACCGTCTTGAAGATGGTCAGTCCGGCGCGCTCCTTTGCCGCCGCTTCGACGCGGCCGGCGAAATCGGCGCGGGTCGCCGCGTCGGGGTCGATGATCACATGGCCGGCATTGCCATCGAGTGCGACTTCTCGCGCGGTGCGCAAGGCATTGACCTGGCCGCCGAGGCCGAGCACGGCCGGAATGCCGTGCGAGCGCGCGATGATGGCGATGTGCGAAGTGGCGCCGCCATGGCCGCACACCACGCCGCCGATACGCTTCAGCGGCGCGCGTGCCAGATCCCAGGCACCGATGTCGTCGGCGATCAGGATAGCGCCTTCGGGGATGTTTTCGAGGCTGATATCGTCCTGCCCCAGCAACACGAGGCAGATCTGCCGCCCGACCGCATGAACGTCGTCCGCCCGGGCGTTGAGATAGTGATCGTCGACCGCGCTGAATTCGGCGGCAATGGTGGAGGCGGCGGTGATGACGGCGGAGACCGCGTCATTGCCGCCCTTGATCAGGCCCTCGGCCTCGCCGGTCAGGCTGTCGTCGGCGGCGATATCGCGCAGCGCCGCGACGATGCCGCGGTCTCCAGCCGACAGGCTGTCCTGCGCCAACGCATGATCCATGCGGGCCTGGACCGCGCCGACGGCTGTGCGGAACCTGTCGATCTCGCCTTCGATCTCCTCGGCCCGCAACACGCGGCCCCGTCCGGCGATATCGGGTGGGAAATGTGCAAAGGCCGGGCCGATGGCGAAACCTTCGCTGGCGGCCACGCCACGCAGGCGGTTTGCCCCGTCAGGTGCCGTCGGCACGGATCCGGACGCGGGTGCCGCTTCCTGCCCGGCATCATTCGCCGCGCTCTGCGCTTCCGCTTCATCATCCAGGCCAGCCCTCGGATTCTCGAGGTAGCCGATCAGCGCCTCGAGCGCCTCGATGGCATCGGCGCCATTCGCCCGCACCGTGACTTCCTGGTTCTCCTTGACCGCCAGCAGCATCAGCTTGACAGAACTCTTGGCGCTGACCGCCTTGCCGTCCTTGACCAGTTCGACGTCGGATTCGAAGCCCTTGGCGAGCTTCACGAACCGCGTCGCCGGACGGGCGTGCAAACCTTCATGCACTCGGACGATGGTCGAGCGTTCCATGGCAAATACTCTGGTTTTGGGCGCCGCTCCCAACATAGGCCGCGGCGCGAATGCTGTCAGGCGGCGATGGTGATGATCGCGCCGGTCTTCAGGGCGGCCACGAGCGCTTGTGGGTCGACTTGCGACGCACAGATCTCGCCCGGCCTCTCGGCCTCGGTAGCGCCGTTGAACGAAATGACCACATGACCCATTTCCAGCACCTTGCTCCACGCGCTGGAGCCGACCGCTGTGATAACAGCGGCAACCGGGCCGAGGGTGATCGAAGCGCCCTTGGCGGGCGCTCCGTCACTTGGTCCCTGCTCCGCCTTGTGGAGCACCGAAACCTCGGCAAGCTCCGGCGGCGAGCCATCCGCAAACAGGATGACCACGCCCCCTTCGGCAAGGTCCGCCACTTCGGGGCCGATGGCAGTGACCCGTGTTCTCAGCAGAACCGTCATATGGCGAACCTCATTTTTCTCAACTTTCCCTAGAGCGGTGAACCGCTCTATCTCTTTGTTTTGACGCAATTTCCAAGGGAAAGCATTGTGAGCTTTTCCCGGAGTTGCCTTAGAACACGATCAGACTGACGACCCAGGCGATCAGCACCGAGACCGGCCCCATGATCTGGCGGCTGATGAGCACCGCCGGAACGCCGATTTCGATCGTCTTCGGCTTGGCCTCACCGAGCGCCAGGCCGACGGGGACGAAGTCGCAGCCCACCTGGGTATTGTAGGCAAACAGCGCCGGCAGTGCCATTGCCGGCGAAATCGTGCCGTTGGCGATCTGCGGGCCGATAATGGCGACGCCGATGACCTGCGCGATGACAGCGCCTGGCCCGAGGATGGGCGACAGGAACGGCAGGCCGCAGATCGCCGAGATGATCAGCAGGCCGACGATGTTGTTGGCCAGCGGACCCATCGGCTGCGCCAGCACATCACCGATGCCGGTATACAGGATCAGACCGATGAGCATGGTCACGAAGGCCATGAACGGCAGCACGTTGCGGATGACCTGATCGATGGTGCGACGGCCGGCATTGAAGAAGATGCCGACGATACGTCCCATGACACGGCCGATCGTGCTGATGAGCCCGATCAGCCCACCTTCGCTCGGCAGCGGCTGTGGTGCCGCGGCCGCATTGTTGCTTGAACTCATCGCTGCTGCTCCCCCTGCAGTCGTGATCGTTTCGGATCCGTCCGCCATTGTGATGTTGGCCGGCTTCACGCCCGAAACGTAGATGTCCTCGGTGATGAACTGGGCCAGCGGCCCGGACTGACCGACCGGCGTCAGATTGACGGTCGGGATGCGCTTGCGCGGATAGACGCCGCATCGTGCGGTGCCGCCGCAGTCGACGACGACAACCGCCATCTCGCTTTCGATCGGTGGCGCCCTGAAGCCGTCGACGGCCTCGCCACCGGTCATGTCGGCAATAAGCTGCGCCACCGGGTGAATGCCACCACCGGTGACGGAAACAACCTTGCTGCGCTGTTCGGTCGGCTCGATGACGAGCGGGCCGCCCCAGCCGGTTTTGCCCTGGGTGATCCTTACGGCTTTGTATGTCTTGGCCATGATGTCCTCCCCGCCCTTACAGCTCGACGCCCTGGCGGCGTGCCATGATGGCGGTGATGCGTTCGGTCAGCATGCCCTTGAGCAGGATGACGACGAGGCCGACGATGGCGTACCAGATCGCCACCTTGACGTGGTAACCGGCAACGACGACGCCCTTCTTTTCCAGCTCCAGCAGCGCGACGAGAATGCCGCCCCAGACGAAATACTCGCCGGGATTGATGTGCGGGAACAGGCCGAGCGGCGGGTGCACATAGGACACGGCCGCGTCATAGAAGGCCGGCTTGTGCTTTTCTTCCAGGAACGATCCGAACGTATAGGCCATCGGATTGGTGAGGAAGAACACCGCCAGCAGCGGCAACAGCGTGTAGCGCGTCAGCGCGATCCGGCCGGCGCCGCGCGCCAGACCATGCACACGCTCTTCACCGACCAGTTCGGTGACCGCGTAGAAGGCCGTCATCAGCACCACCAGCGTCGGAATGATGCCGGTGACGAAGCCGGCGAAGACCTCGCCGCCCTTCTGGAAGATGCCGATAAAGTACTTGCCGATGGCGGTCAGCCAGCCGAGCTGCTCTTCCTGCTGGACGTCCTTCAGCTTTTCCTTGAACTGATCGACGGTGATCGGTCCGCTGTCCGCTTGCGCGAGGACAACGAGATGGTCGGAGGCATGCTCGACGGCGAGCTTGCCATGCAATGCGGCATCCGAGACCATGGCACCTGCGACATGCAGATTGTGCACGGCCATGTCGGCATGCTGCGCCAACAACGAAAATACAGACATTTCTCCTCCTTATGCCACCCGCCAGTTGATCCCAGTCGGTGCGCGGCGTCCTCTATCCCTTTGATTTAGAACCCGAAATCCTCCGGCTCTAAGCCCTTGCTACATTCAAACCGGACAGGCCCGGCTTCTTCCCCGGCTCCGACCGTGTCTTGTCGATCTGCTCGATCGCTCGTTTCACGGCCTCGGCCACACCGGGTTCCCCCTCCCCCATGATTGCAGGGTTGGACCGGAGTTTATCGAGGGGAACACCCTCGAACTCTTCATGTCTTTTGAACTTGGTGAAGACGGAACGGCCGCTCATCACCATCAGGCGGCGCACGACCAGATCGGGTGTCACCACCACGAGCGCGATGGTGCCCTTGGCCAACCGACCGCGAAAATTGCCGGCTCCGACGAAGCCGTCCTTGTACTGGTCGGTGACGCCCCTGAAGACATCCGAATAGTGCCGCATCTGCAGCCAGACGCCGAGCGACTGCAGCGCCCACACGATAACCAGCAGAAGCAGTCCCCACTGCCAAATCGCCATTCGGTTCTCCTCCCGAAGCCTCAGTTGAACCGCACCTTGGACCGGCGCGTGACAACAGCAAAGTGAGAACATTTGTTTCCGAGAATGTCAATATGTATGATATTGACCTCGGCTGCGGTCATCCACAGGGACGCTGACCGATTTCGGCCGTGGCGCCATTGTGCTAGGCTGACCGGGAAACAGGATACGAGGAAGATGGATCTGCCCTTCAGGGACGAACTGGCCTTGATGCCCGATCTTCGCCATCGGCTGCGGCAGTTGCGCTGGTTCCGCGCCACCTTTCGCGGCAGCGCGAAGGTGGTCTCGGATACGTTCGGCGTGCGCTTCGAGATCGACGAGGCCAAGCTCACCAGGGCCTTTCTCGACTGGGTCGAGATCATGGAGGCGCAGAAGCGCTTCGCCGCGATCGACCGCGCCGACTTCATCGTCTTTGCCGCCGGCCTCGTGCTGCGCGAACTGATAAAACAGGCGCCGGCCAGGGAAATCTCCAGCCTCACGCAGCTGATCGAGACGGAAACGAACGCCGGCACGCTGGAAATCGTCCGCTTCTGGCCG
Source organism: Mesorhizobium sp. M7A.T.Ca.US.000.02.2.1 (assembly GCF_003996995.1). Classification (GTDB taxonomy): domain Bacteria; phylum Pseudomonadota; class Alphaproteobacteria; order Rhizobiales; family Rhizobiaceae; genus Mesorhizobium. The sequence goes on from NZ_RZTT01000235.1 coordinate 6,224, forward strand.
GAGGGTTTCCTCTACACCAACTACTGCGTCTCGGTGATTTCGGCGATCCACGAGCAGGAATTCGGCACCGCACCCGGCATCGACAAATGCGCCGACGATTTGCGCACGTGGTGGTCCTATCGCGAGAACGTGACCGAGATGCCGGCCTATGCGGTGGCTTTCCTCGACCGCTTTCTCGGCGCCGAACCGAACTGGATCACACCGGATCGCGCACAGTCCCGGCAAGCCATGCAACGGGCGCTCGGGTCTTCCCGTGCGAGCGATGCGTTGCGCCAGCTTTGAGCCCGCTCTTCACGCCCCCCAAAAACGCACGCGCTATTGAACATTTGACTTTTTGCCGATAGCGATGTGCGAAAATTGACTCGAGAGGGAAACGCGTGGCGCGACCAAGGCCTATTATTTTCGATTGCGACGGCGTTCTTGTCGACAGCGAGCCTCTGGCCGCCCGCGCCTATGAGCGCGTCTACGAAAAGCACGGCATGCCCGGCGTCAACACCAGCATCATCGCCCAATGCATCGGCATGAAGCAGTCCGATATCATCGCCAGGATCAAGGAATTGACCGGCCACCAGTTTCCGGCGACGGCGGACGGCGACATCTGGGCCGAGACCAAGGTGCTGTTCTCGCAGGAATTGAAGCCGACACCGGGAATCGCTGCGTTCCTCGAGATGCTTGCGGGCGACCGCTGCGTTGCCTCGTCCTCCTCCGTCGAGCGCATAAACCACAGCCTTGCCGTGACCGGGCTGGCGCGTTTCTTCGGCGATGCGATCTACAGCTCCTCGATGGTCAAGAACGGCAAGCCCGCGCCGGACATCTTCCTCTTCGCGGCGGACAAGATCGGCGCCAATCCCGTTGACTGCATCGTCATCGAGGACTCGCCCTTCGGCATTCAGGGCGCTGTCGCCGCCGGCATGACGGCGATCGGCTACACCGGTGGCGGCCATACCTATGCCGAGCACGCCGCGCGGCTGACGGCTGCCGGTGCCGATTTCGTCTGCGCCGACTGGCAAGAAGTTAGCCGGCAATTGTCCGGGCTCGGTGTGCCGGCCTAATCTGTCAGCGAACAGGCAGCCCAAGACGGACCGATTCGTCGGCCGGGATCACTGGCCCGACACGGAAATTGAAGGACAAGACCCTCGTCGCACCGGTGTCGACCTCGCACCGGAAGCCCAGATGGTACCATGTGGTTGTCGTGCGGAAGGCGACATCCGGGGCGTCGAGGATATTACCGACCTTCAGCGGAACACTTGGGATCAACTCGGGGAAATACGAGGCGTCCAGCAGTTGCTGCTGCAACGCGCTGGCGCAAAGTTTGGCGGCACGCTGGCCGCGAGGCACGCCGCCCTTCGAGGTCGTGGCCAGCGCATCGCCGGTAGCGCCCTGTGAATAGAGCTTGCGGACGCCCGGGAGGCCCGAAGCGTTCCGAGATGCAGACTTCTCGGGCTTTGAGGGGCTGGGCTTCGGCGCATTTGTGGGTTTGGGCTTCGGCGCATCGGCTGATGTGGGAAGGTCGATCTCGCTGCCGCCGCCATCGGCAGCCAAAGGCGCTGGTGCCGCGCCCCGTTGCTTGGCGGCATCGAGCGCCGCCTGATTCTCCGCCTGCTGTTTGGCTGCTTGTGATTTATATATCTCCTCGGTTGAAGCTGCCTGCGTCTCCTGTGTGGGCTCGGCGTCCTTCGCCGCGGTTGCCGGCTTCTCGTCGGCCTTGGTTGAATCTGGCCGGCCCTCGGAGTCTACCGGAGTGGCGGATTGGTTCTCCGCCTGCTTCGGCACGACAGGCGGCTTCGAAGCATCCTTGGCCGGTGACGGCGAGTTGTCTAGAGCGCTGCCCCCATCCAGGGATTTCCTAGGGCCGGTATCCTTGTCGCCGAACTGAAAAACAGGCTTCAAAACCTCGACTGGCGAGGGCTCCTGAGGCCGCTTTTCCGGCGGAGGTGGTTTTTCGACTTTCTGCTCGGGCGGTTTTTCAACCTTCGTTTCCTGCGGCTTTTCGGCCTTGGGCTCCTTTGGGGGCGGCGCCGGCGCGGGTCTCGGCTTTGGCTGATCGGGCGGAGACACGAGCGCGACGTTTACCGCCTGTTCCTGCTGCGGCTGTTGGGGAGGCGCCGGGAATTTGTAGACCAGGAACGCAGCGCTGAGCGCATGCAGGATCAGCGATGCGGGCAAAGCCCACAACAGATGCCGCCGTTCTCCTGTCTCGCCCTTCATCCTGACCGATGTGGAATGAAATAGCGGCGGCTTCAAGCATAGGCATTGGATTATACCCTGGGGTAGCCCGACCAAGGTGCTGGGGCGACGCAACAAGCGGCGGCCCACGATCCGGCCCATCATGACCTGGGATCAGCCAGTTCGCCGCCACCAGGATGGACGCCAATCCCGTTGACTGCATCGTCATCGAGGACTCGCCCTTCGGTATCCAGGGCGCTGTCGCCGCCGGCATGACGGCGATCGGCTAAACCGGTGGCGGCCATACCTATGCCGAGCACGCCGCGCGGCTGACGGCTGCCGGTGCGGATTTCGTCTGCGCCGACTGGCAAGAAGTTAGCCGGCAATTGGCTAGGTTTGGTGTGCCCGCCTAGTTTAGACGATACTTTGTGAATCCACGGCTGGCCCATTCGCCAGGCGGCACCAATGAGCCCACACGGAAGTTGAAGGACAGGACCCTCGTCGCATCGGCGTCGACTTCGCATCGGAAATTTAGGTTGTACCAGGCGTTTCTGGTGCTGAAGGCGGCCTGCGGAGGATTGAGAACATTGCCTTTGTCCAGCGTGATGGTTGGCACCCATTTGACCGTATAGTCGGCAGTTTGCAGTTCCCGGCTCAGAACGTTGCCGCAGAGGGTGGCCACCCGCTGACCGCGCGGCACATTCTCCATGGAGCTTGTAGCGAACGCATTGCCGGTTGCCCCTTGCGAGTAAAGCTTTCTGACGCCCGGAAGGCCGGAATAGATCGGTGATCCTGCAACGTCGTTGTTGGTGGGATTTGATCTTCCAGCATTCCCGATCGGCGCTTTGAAAGCTCTTGCGGGCTTGAACGTCATAGTCTTGGCGGGTTTGGCTTTGGGCTTTGCCTTTTCAGCCGAGGCTGGAGGCGCTGGCTTGCCACCGGTCTCAGCCGCCAATGGCTTTGGCATCACGACGGCTTGCTTTTCGGCGGGTTGCGGTGCGGGTTCCTGTTTGTCCGGCTGCTGTTTGTCGGTTTCCTCGGTCGCCTGCTTCTCCTCGCTTTGCGCGGGCTTTTCGTCCGGCGCAGCGGTGGCTGGCTTCTCGTCAGACTTGCTGGGCTCTGCCTTCTGCTGTGGCGTTGCAGGCGGGGCGGGCT
>NZ_RZTT01000236.1 GCF_003996995.1 Mesorhizobium sp. M7A.T.Ca.US.000.02.2.1
CGGTCCTCGGGAGCGACGATGGCGGTTGTCTCCGGGCGGACCAGGAGGGCGGTCTCGCCGCCTTCGAAGTCGTTTTCGCCGGTGGTGCCGTCGATATGCGTGCCGAACATGTCGGGGGCTTCCGGAGGCGGCGCTTCGGCGGCCTGGCGGACCAGTTCGACGCGCATCAGCTGCGCGGTGACGGCCTGGCGCAGATTGCCCAGCATGGCCTGGAACAGCTCGAATGCCTCGCCCTTGTACTCCTGCAGCGGATCGCGCTGGGCGTAGCCGCGGAAGCCGACGACCGAACGCAGATGGTCGAGATTGACGATGTGCTCGCGCCACAGATGGTCGAGCGTCTGCAGCACAACCGAGCGCTCGACATAGTTCATCACCTCGGGGCCAAAACGCTCGGCGCGCTCCTTGGCGGCGGCTTCGGCGGCCTGCCCGATGCGCTCGCGGATGTCGTCCTCGGCGATGCCCTCTTCCTTGGCCCAGTCCTCGACCGGCAGGTCGAGGTTCAGGAACTCGGCGATCTCGGCCTTCAGCCCGGCAACGTTCCACTGCTCGGCATAGGCGTTTTCGGGAATGGCCTTGGCGACGATCTCGTCGATGACGCCTTCGCGCATCTCGGCGATCGTTTCGGAAAGGCCTTCGCCGTCCATCAGTTCGATGCGCTGCTCGAAAACCACCTTGCGTTGGTCGTTGGAGACGTCGTCATATTTCAAAAGGTTCTTGCGGATGTCGAAGTTGCGCGCCTCGACCTTCTTCTGCGCCTTTTCCAGCGCCTTGTTGATCCACGGATGGATGATCGCCTCGTCTTCCTTGAGGCCGAGCTTCTGCAGCATGCCGTCCATGCGCTCGGAGCCGAAGATGCGCATCAGGTCGTCCTGCAGCGACAGGAAGAATTTCGAGCGGCCGGGGTCGCCCTGACGCCCGGAACGGCCGCGCAACTGGTTGTCGATGCGGCGCGATTCGTGGCGTTCGGCGGCCAGCGCCTTTTCCTTCAGCCGCTCGATGTCGGCAATGATTTCCTTTTCCCGCGCCTCGCGCTCGGGTCCGGCCGGCATGTCGCCGAGCTCTTCCTCGATGCGCATCTCGGCATTGCCGCCGAGCTTTATGTCGGTGCCGCGGCCGGCCATGTTGGTGGCGATGGTGATGGCGCCGGGCTTGCCGGCCTGGGCGACGATCGCCGCCTCGCGCTCGTGATGGCGGGCGTTCAGCACTTCGAAATCGGTAAAACCTTCCTTGTGCAGGCGCTCGGCCAGCTGCTCGGACTTTTCGATGGAAGTGGTGCCGACCAGCGTCGGCTGGCCCTTGGCGCTGGCTTCGCGGATCTCCCTGACGATCGCCTTGTATTTCTCCTCGACCGTCCGGTAGACCTCGTCGTCCTCGTCGATGCGCACGACCGGCAGATTGGTCGGGATCTCGGTGACTTCGAGACCGTAGATGTTGCCGAATTCCTCGGCCTCGGTCAGCGCCGTGCCGGTCATGCCGGAGAGCTTCTTGTAGAGGCGGAAATAATTCTGGAAGGTGACGGAGGCCAGCGTCTGGTTCTCCGGCTGGATCGCCACATGCTCCTTGGCTTCGAGCGCCTGGTGCAGGCCTTCCGAATAGCGGCGGCCCGGCATCATGCGGCCGGTGAACTCGTCGATGATGACGATCTCGCCGTTGCGGACGATGTAGTCCTTGTCCTTCTGGAACAGCCGGTGCGCCTTCAGCGCGTTGTTGACGTGGTGGACGATGGCGACGTTCTCGACGTCGTAGAGCGACTCGCCCTTGAGCAGGCCGGCGTCGCGCAAAAGGTTCTCGAGCTTCTCGGTGCCTTCCTCGGTGAAGATCGAGGTCTTCTGCTTCTCGTCGATCTCATAATCCTGCGGCTGCAGCTGGATGATGAAGGTGTCGATGGTGTTGTACATTTCCGAACGGTCCTCGAGCGGACCGGAAATGATCAGCGGCGTGCGCGCCTCGTCGACCAGGATGGAATCGACTTCGTCGACGATCGCGTAATTGTGACCGCGCTGCACCATCTGGGCGCGCTCGTATTTCATGTTGTCGCGTAGATAGTCGAAGCCAAGCTCGTTGTTGGTGGCGTAGGTGACATCGGCGGCGTAGGCGGCGCTGCGCTCCTCGTCGGACAGGCCATGGACGATGACGCCGACCGAGAGGCCGAGGAACTTGTAGACGCGGCCCATCCATTCGGAGTCGCGGGTGGCCAGGTAATCGTTGACGGTGACGACGTGGACGCCCTTGCCGGCAAGCGCATTGAGGTAGACCGGCAGCGTCGCGACCAGGGTCTTGCCCTCGCCGGTGCGCATCTCGGCAATACCGCCATTGTGCAGCACCATGCCGCCGATCAGCTGGACATCGAAGGGGCGCATGCCGAGCACGCGGCGCGCTGCCTCGCGGGCGGTGGCGAAGGCCGGCACCAACAGGTCGTCGAGTGTGGCGCCATTGGCTATGTCCTGGCGGAATTTCGCGGTGCGGCCGACCAACTCCTCGTCGGAGAGCGCCCGCATCTCGTTTTCCATGGCGTTGATCGCCTCGACACGGGGCCGGGTCGATTTGACCCGACGGTCGTTGGAGGAACCGAAAACCTTACGGGCGAGACCGCCGAGACTGACCATCCGATGGTCCTTTCGATAGAATTCTCAATCTTGAGATGAGCGCCGGCCGGCCCCATCAATTCCACGTGAACACTGGCAAACACATTAGTGAACACTGGCAAACACAAAAAGCGCCCGGAAAACGGTTCTGGACGCAAAGTCGTTGGACAGATAAGAGGGGGCTCAACTGATGTCAACGCCGCGCTGGCCCTGCTGGCTGCGCCAAATTCCGCCACAATCTGGCCGATCTGGAAGCACCCTCTTAACAATCCCCACCGGAGTCCACCCTATGTCCCTGTTGTTCCGCCGCGCGTCGCTCGCCAGCCTTGGCTTGGCCGTCGGCCTGTCGGCCCTTTCGCTCTCGCCGCTGATGGCGCAGCAAACCGCTCCCGCCCCGGCGGATGCAGCAGCGCCAGCCGCGGCACCAGTCGATCCGAATAAGGTTATCGCCACGGTCAACGGCCAGCCCCTGACCGAAGCCGATCTGGTGCTTGCCGAAGGGGAGTTGTCACAGCAGTTCGCGCAATTGCCGCCCGAGCAGCGCCGTGCCGCAGCGCTCTCGGCTGCCATCGAGATCCGTGTCATGGCCGCCCAGGCGGTCACGTCAGGGCTCGACAAGGATCCCGACTTTCAGCGCCGCATGGCCTTCCTGCAGCAGCGCGCGCTGCATGGCGAGATGGTCGAGAAGGGCGTCGTCGACAAGGTCACCGACGCCGAGGTCCGCGCCCGCTACGACCAGGAAATCGCCAACACGCCGCCCACCAACGAGCTGCATGCCCGTCACATCCTCGTGAAGACCAAGGAAGAGGCCGAGGCCATCATCAAGCAGCTCGACGGCGGCGCCGACTTCCAGAAGCTCGCCACCGAGCACACCAGCGATCCCTCGGGCAAGACCAGCGGCGGCGATCTCGGCTGGTTCGGACCTGGCCAGATGGTGCCGGAGTTCGACAAGGCGGCCTCCGCGCTCGAGGTCGGCAAGTACACCGAGCAGCCGGTGCAAACGCAGTTCGGCTGGCATGTCATCAAGCTCGAGGACAAGCGCACCAAGCAGCCGCCGGCCTTCGACGACGTCAAGGACCAGGCCAAGCAGGCGGTCATCCGCGACAAATATTTCGCGCTGGTCAAGTCGCTGCGCGCCGGCGCCAAGATCGAGATCCCCGACGCGAACCTGAAGAAGACGGTCGATACGCTGGAAAGCGCCAAGTAAGACTGATAGGTCTTCGAAAAGGGCGCGGCAGCCAAGGGTTGCCGCGCCCTTTTTCATTGCCGTATTTTTAGGGGGCGGGCGCCGCTATGCCTCGCATCACGTAGTTGACCGCCTTGCCGATGGTGGCTTCGTTCTCGTCGAGCCGGTTGGTCAACAGATGTCTCCAGGCGAAGGAGGCGATCAGGTCTGCGACAACAGCTGAATCGACGCCGGCCGGGATTTCGCCCCTTGCCTTGGCGCGTTCGATGATCTGGCCGGTATGGGAGCGTCGGCCCAGCGAGTAGTCGGCAAGGGCCGCGGCAGCGGTCTCGTCCGACTGTGCCTCGGCGATCAGCGACCGGAACACGCTTCCCGACGATGTCTCGCGCCAGTGAGCGAACAGGTTTTTCAGGAAGCCGACGAGATCCTCCTCCAGCCGCCCGGTATCGGGAACCTCGACGCGCTTCTGGCGCTGATAGACCTCAAGCAGCAATGCCGCCTTGCTCGGCCACCAGCGATAGATGGTGGGTTTGCCGGCGCGGGCCCGCCGCGCCACCGCCTCGATCGAGAAACCGGCATAACCGGCTTCGACCAGCACGGCCTCGGCGGCTTCGAGAATGGCATCGGCGCTGTCGGGGTTGCGCCGCGCACCGATCGATCTGCGCGCCGGATCGGCGTCCTCGGCCATCTCTGTCTCCTCGCCAACACTATCGCCGGCAATATAGGCGACCCGATGCTCAAACGAAACGGCGCGTTTTCAAGCTTCAGGAACGGATGGTAGCGGTAGGGGTTAAGTTTATTCTCTGAAAGTCTACCGGCGTGTCGGTTGGCGAAGCTCCAAACGCAAAAACCCGCCGGGCGGCGGGTCACTGGCGCAAATCAGCACCATGGGCAAAAATGTAGCATAGCTGCCCTCACCGAGTCAAGAAAAAATTCCTATCGCCATGAGACGCTGCCAGCTTGAATTGCCCGGTTGGGCGTGGGATCACGCCTACTGCATCGCCTGCGATGTCTCGGATTCGATACGCCAGCCGCCGCCGGCCTTGACCAGCCCAAGCGTGACGCGCGCCTTGCCGGTCAGGCGTGCCGCCGACTTGTCCTTTGGAAGATAGTCGTAGCGCATCGCAAAGACTGCCTCGGCGCGATCTTCGCCCTGTGGAGTGACCTCCAAGCTGCCTGATACCATGCTTAGCGACCAGGAGGCCCACTGCGCGAACCAGTCGGCCTTGATCTTGACGATGGCGTCGGCGTCGTAGCGGGTTCCGAAGATGAAGGCGGATGGGCCGTAGAGCCGCTTGACGGTCTCGCTCATCGCCCCGGTGTCCGGCGTCAGATAGTCCTGGCGCAGGAATTTCTCGATCGATCCCTTGTCGTCGCCGACAGAGCGTTCAAGTGCTGCGACTTCCGTTGAAGGCGCCGGCGCCGCGGGCGGCCTTTGTGGCTCAGCGGGTTGTCCGTCCGAGACGAATTCGAAGCGTTCGAGCAACGATCCCTGCTCCCAGGGGCGCTGGGTCTCGCGAGTTTGCGAAACCACGTCGCGGCGCACCGCGATCATCATGTCGTTGATGCTCTGGCCGGGCTCGGCGATGTGGCGCAGCAGGGCGGCGGCGAAGGGCGAGTTGCGTCCGCTGCCGTCCATGGCGACAGCGCCAGGTGCCGTCGAGAAGGCGATGAACGAGCCGCGCGTCGAATCGAATTGCGCCAGCCCGGCCAGCGCCTTCGCCGAGCGCGTGGTGGCGGTGCGGCTGAGACTGCGGGCAAACGGATTGTTGCGGCAGGCATCGAGAAACACCAGGCTGACCTTGGTCTGCTGTTCCATGATGTCGAGGACTTCGTCGATCGGTACTGCTTCGAGCTGCAACTTGACCGGCACGTCCAGCCTGGCGTCGACCGGCACGATGTAGTTGCGCCCGTCGACCTGCAGGCCGTGGCCGGCATAGTAGAAAAGCCCGACGCCGGCGCCCTGGAGCGCATCGGAAAACGCGCCGATGCTGCGTTCGAGTTCACGCTTGCCGAGATCATTGCCCTCGATCACCTCGAAGCCGATCGAGCGCAGCTTGTCGGCGATGTCGAGGGCGTCGTTGACTGGGTTGGCCAGCGTGCCGGCTTCGGCGTAAGTGCCGTTGCCGATGACAAGCGCCACGCGCCGTTGCGGCTGCGCATCCGCGCTCAGCAGCAAAAGTCCCAGAAATGCCCATGCAAGGATCGCAAGCCTGCCCATGGGGCAGATCATAACGCCATCGGCCCCGGCGACGCCACCGGATTTGAAATGCAGGCCTAACCACGAGCGGGTTCGAACTCCCGGGCAAGAGCGACGAAAACGCCCTTGCGCCCGCGCGGTCTATCGGGCAAACCGGCCTTCCCCTGCGATTTTTCCCGCCCGAGGCCTCCATGTCCACGACGATTTCGCCGCTCGCGCCGAAGAAATACCCCAAAATGCCGGAGATCGAAGGGGTGCGCATCGCCACCGCCGAGGCAGGGATAAAGTACAAGAGCCGCACCGATCTTTTGACCATGGTCTTCGATGAAGGCACCGCGGTCGCCGGCGTGTTCACGAAATCGAAATGCCCTTCGGCGCCGGTCGATTTCTGCCGGCAGAATCTCGGTGCAGGCAAGGCCCGGGTGCTGGTCGTCAATTCCGGGAACGCCAACGCCTTCACCGGCAGGAAAGGCCGCGAGTCGACCGCGCTGACCGGCGAGGCGGCGGCGAAGGCGGCCGGCTGCACGGCAGCGGAGGTTTTCCTGGCCTCGACGGGCGTCATCGGCGAGCCGCTCGACACCAGCAAATTCAGCCACCTGCTGGCCGGGCTGGTCAGCAATGGCAAGCCTGGGCTCTGGACCGAAGCGGCAAAGGCGATCATGACCACGGATACCTATCCGAAACTGGCGACTGCGACCGTCAAGCTCGGCGACGCCGATGTCACCATCAACGGCATTTCCAAGGGCGCCGGCATGATCGCGCCCGACATGGCGACGATGCTCTCCTTCATCGCCACCGATGCGCCGATCGCCGCCCCCGTCCTGCAGGATCTGTTGTCGCGCGGCACGGCCAAGACCTTCAACGCGGTCACCGTCGACAGCGACACGTCAACCAGCGACACGCTGCTGATCTTCGCCACCGGCAAGGCCGCCAAGCGCGGCGCGCCGGAGATAACCGATCCCAAGGATGCCCGTCTCGGCGCGTTCCGCCGGGCGCTCGGCAAGGTGCTGAAATCGCTGGCGCTGCAAGTGGTGCGCGACGGCGAGGGCGCCCGCAAGCAGGTCGAAGTCACCGTCACCGGCGCCAAATCGGCGCGCTCGGCCAAGCGCATCGCTCTGTCCATCGCCAATTCGCCGCTGGTCAAGACGGCGGTCGCCGGCGAGGACGCCAATTGGGGCCGCGTCGTCATGGCCGTCGGCAAGGCCGGTGAACCCGCCGATCGCGACCGGCTGTCGATCTGGTTCGGCGACAACAGGCTGGCGCATGAAGGCGAGCGCGACCCCGGCTACTCCGAGGCCGCGACGTCGGCCTACATGAAGCGCGACGACATCCGCATCCGCGCTGATATCGGCATCGGCCGCGGCAAGGCGACGGTGTGGACCTGCGATCTCACCAAGGAATATGTCGCCATCAACGGCGATTATCGGAGCTGATGGTTTTGAGCTCCAGGCATCCGGCAAGCATGCTCGCGATCGTACGCCGCTACGAGGCTGCCGGCTTTCGCGCCTGGCCGGCAGCCGCCGTCCACTATGACGGCACCTGGGTGGTGCGGCTGACCGCCGGCCATCCGGCCAAGCGGCTGAACTCCGTCAATCCGCTCGATCCCGGCGATATCATGCACATGGCCGACCGTATCGGCCGGGCCAGCCGCCGTTTCGATGCCTATGGAAGGCCGCTGACGTTCCGCATGTCGCCGCTGTCGGGCCCCGATCTCGCCAGCCATCTCGACCGCGAGGGCTGGAGCCGGTTCGACGAGTCGCTGGTCATGCGGCTGCCGCTGGCCGGCGCGCAGCTCGACGCCGCCATGGACCAGATTCCGCTCAAGGACATCAGCCGCTTCATCGGTGCGTTGCTCAAGGTCAGCGGTTCGGATGTTTCGCTGCGGCCCGGCCTGTCGGAGATCATCGGTGCCATCCAGCCCGAAGCCGGGCTGTTCGCGCTCGAAGATGGAGCCGAGGCACTGGCAACGCTTATCTGCGTGCATGACGGCGATCTCGCCGGCTTGTTCGAGGTCGCCACCGACAGATCGGCGCGCAACAGGGGCCATGGCCGCAACCTGATCCTGTCGGCGCTCAAATGGGCGCGGCTGCGGGGCGCGCGGGAAGCATGGCTGCAGGTCGAGGCCAACAACGTGCCGGCGCTGGCGCTCTACCATTCGCTCGGCTTCGAGGAAGTCTATCGCTACCACTACCGCCGGCCGCCGGGTCATGAATGATGTCGTGACCGCCGGCAAACGCCTGCTCCTGGTCGCCGCCTGCGCGCTGGTCGATGCCGACGGCCGGGTGCTTCTGGCGCAGCGGCCTCAGGGCAAGCAACTTGCCGGATTGTGGGAATTTCCCGGCGGCAAGGTCGAGCCCGGCGAGACGCCCGAACAATGCATCATTCGCGAACTGCATGAAGAAATCGGCATCGAAACCGACATCCCATGCCTGGCGCCGCTTACTTTCGCCAGTCATTCCTACGACGATTTCCACCTGCTGATGCCGCTGTTCATCTGCCGCCGCTTTCGCGGCATAGCCCAGCCCAGGGAAGGGCAGACGCTGAAATGGGTGCGGCCAAAGCAGATGCGCGACTATCCGATGCCGCCGGCCGATGCGCCGCTGATCCCGTTCCTCATCGATCTGCTCTGAGGTTCGCGTCCGGTCGCTTCCTGGCCGAGGCGTGTATCAGCCAGCGTTAATGGAAGATTTATCTCGTCGTGAAAAATTGAAGCATGGCCGTTCGCGGCCGAGCCGTCGATTTGCCGGGGAGCGATAGCATGAGCCTAGACAGGGATTGGGACTCGATCCGGCCCGAGCGCGGTTTTCGCGCCGCCGATGCGGGCATGGGCATATTGCGCATCACGCTGCTGTTCGGTTCGGCCGCGGTGGCGCTGGCGCTGATTGCAACCCCTTTCCTCGACAGCCAGACACGCTCGCTGTCGGCCCGTGATGGTTTCGGCGGGCTTGACATGGCGGCGACAGGCTCGATCGGCCATCGCGAAACCTACACGCTGCGCCGCAGCGTGCTGCAGCCGCAACCGAGCTCGGTCTGCATCATCAGGTCCAATGGCAGGAGCAGCGGCGACTGCTGACATGGTTAAGAGATTTCGAAAAGGCGGCGGTTTCATCGCCTGTTAAGCCTTTGCCGTTAACCTTTCTTAACAGGTCGGCGGTAAGGTCCCGGACAGAGGGGTTGAGGCCATGAAAGCAGTGCTGCTGGATTTTCTGAAGGACGAGACCGGCGCGACAGCCATCGAATATGGACTGATCGCGACCTTGGTGGCACTGGGGATCATCACCGGCGTTGGTCAGTTTGCCGACTCGCTCACCTGGTTGTTCAGCGACAACAACAGCAAACTTGCGAACGCTTTCGCACCCACTCCCTGATCCGACTTTTCCGCGCCTGCGGGCAGGATCATTGCCCGCCGGGTGCCTCCAGGATTGTTTTCAGCGAGACCTTGGCCGACCCTGGCTTAAGCGGTTTTTGCTGCGATGCGTCGGGCGCCCAGCCGGACATCCAGACAATCGAGAAACTTGCCCTCACGCGGCCGTCGGGGTCGGAAAACCGCTCGGCGTAGATT
>NZ_RZTT01000237.1 GCF_003996995.1 Mesorhizobium sp. M7A.T.Ca.US.000.02.2.1
GTCTACTATATGACCGACGAGATATCGGGCGTGCAGCAATTGCAGTTCGCCGAGCCCAAGATGGACATCCGCTACGAGAACAATGACAGCAACGGCAAATTGCTGGGCATGAGTATCGTCGGTTTCCAGACGTCCGGCTGGGCGGTCAATTCCGACTATGACGAGGCTGCCCACACGATCACAACATTCAACAAGTGGCGCGGCATCGGCGATGCGTCCGACGCAGGGACGTATCTGTTCCGCAACGGCAATTTTTCGCTGGTCCAGTATGACGTCGATGCGTCCTATGACGGCGAGCAAAATCCGGAGACGGTTGTCGACTATAACACCGCGCCCTGAGCGTCACACGAGCTTGCAGGCTGCGTCGATCAGGGCGCCATCGACAGCATCCAGTTGAGCGTGCCGCGCCAGTCGGTCATGCGGATCGGGGTGCCATGGGTGCCTGTCTCGAAGCGGACGAAGCGGGTCGGATAGGTCTTCGATTTGGCCAGGATCGAGCGAAAGAACGCCTCCTGCTTTGCCACGGGGTAGACCACGTCGTGGCTGCCCTGGCCGAAGAAGACCGGCACGCGGCGCTTGAAGGCCGGGCTGGTGAAAAAGCTCTCATCCCACAGCGAACCGAGCAGCAGCAGGCCATTGATGCGTCCGCCCGTGTCCTTGCGCGCGGCCAGCTTCCAGCACAGCGCGCCGCCCATCGAGCCGCAGGCGACGAAGATCTTCGCGCCTGGCGACTGTTCGGCATAATGACCGATCAGCGCCTCCACCTGCGCCGCTCCCTTGTCGCCGAAATCGGTGAAATCCGGGCTGAGGTAGAGGCCGCCATTGCCGGCCATCAGGTTCTTGAGCCGGTTAAAATTGCCGCCGAAGGTGAAGTCGTCGACACCCTGCTTGCGGCTGCCGCCCTGCCCGTGCAGATAAAGCACGATGATGCCGGCGCCCTCGGTCTTGCCTGCGGCGACATGCCTGACATCGCCGGCATCGGTTTTCAGCAACAGATCCTGCTGCATCTTGCGGACGCCGGTGTCGGTGTATTGGGCGTTCACCCGGCGCTCCGGCACCTGGTCACGCTGGTTGATATCGCGCATCTCGCGGTAGTCGATGACGGTATAGGCGCCATTGGTGTCGGACGACAGCGTGGCTGGATAGGCGAACAGATCGTCCTTGAAGGGTTTTAAGGACAGAGTGTCGGCGCTGGCGACCGAAGAAAACAAGAAAAGCATTGCTGTTAGGAAAGCGCGGCAGGCCAGAGGGGGGTGCGACGGTACGAATAGCCATGTCCAAGGCATGCGTAATTCGGCTTGGGTTTGTCAATCCTGCAGCACGCCGCCGGCGCCTTCCAGCGCCTCGCGTGTGTCGACATCGACTGACGCCGCCGCGCCGATCTCGACATCGATGACATCGAGCCCTTCCGTCTCAACCAGATGGCGCGCGCCTGTGTCGCCTTCGAGATGGGCGATCGCCGGAAACAGCGAGCGCGGCAAAAGCACAGGGTTGCCGCGCTTGCCGTCATGCGAGGCGCGGACCACCGCATTGCCGCCGGCCTTGCGGAAAGCATCGATCAGTCTGTCGAGATCATCGGACGTGATATCGGGCATGTCACCGAGAACGATCATCACGCCGGCGGAATCTTCCGGCAGATAGGCGATGCCGGCTTTCAGCGAGGTGGACAGGCCCTCGGCAAAATCGGGATTGTAGGCGAAGGTCACGTCGAGGCCCGCCAGCGCAGCGCGCACCCGCTCGCGCTGGTGGCCGGTGACGACGACAGTGCTGGACGCCTTCGAGCCGAGCGCCCGCTCGGCGGTGCGGCGCACCAGCGGCTTGCCGTCGAACAGCGCCAAAAGCTTGTTCGGCCCGCCCATGCGGCTTGAGCGGCCAGCGGCCAGCAGCACGATGCCGACCTTGAGCTGGCTTTTGGCCGGCAGCGGTTCGCGCGGCTGCGGCCGTGTCGGGATTTCCATCAGCAGCCCGCCGACCCCCATGGCGGCAATATCCCTGGCCGTCACGTCGAGGCCAGCGATCAACCGGTCCAGCACCCAGTCGAAACCATTCTCCTTGGGGCTGCGGGCGCAGCCGGGCGCGCCGATGACGTGCTTGCCGCCGAGCGTTCCGAGCACCAGCAGATTGCCGGGATCGACCGGCATGCCCGCGCGGATGACTGCACCACCCGCCCTCTCGATCGCCGCGGGAATGACATCGGCGAAATCGCTCATCGCCGAAGCGCCGAAGATCACCACCATGTCGTTGTCGCGCGCCAGGGAGACCGCGGCCTCCGCCACTGGCGCGACCTCATGCGGCGTGCGGCGCTCCGCAGTCAGCCTGCCCCCGGTGCGCGCCAGCCGCGCTTCGGTGACGCGCAGCGTCTTGTCGAGCACGGAAGGCTTGATGCCCGGCAGAACCGTCTGGATGACGCCGACACGCACGGGCCGGTAGGCATTGACGGCAAATATCTCGCCCGCGGCGCAGATTTCTGTCGCAGCGCCGACCAGCGCTGAACTGACCGCGAAGGGAATGATCTTCACGGTCGCGACCATCTGGCCTTTCTCGACCGGCGCATGCTGCGCCAGCGTCGCAATGGTGATGGCGGGATCGATGGCATTGATGGCGTCGATGATAGCGGCATCGACCGTGAAGATGCCCGGCGCCTTGGCATGGAGGTTGACCCGCCCGGTCGCGGCAGGCCTGGCTTCGATCCCGCGAAAGGCCATGCTCTCGACAATCGTTTGCGCGGCGGCATCCTCGCTGAGGTCGTCCTCAGCCAGAACAGCCGCAACGACCTCGGAAACACCGGCGGCCCGCAGCAGCGCCACATCTTCGGCGCTGAGCCTGTGCGCCTTGCGGAAGCGGCGTTCACCAGCGGTGGTGGAGTGCGCCAGCACCGCGCCTTCCGCCGTCTCGATCGGGATCGGGCCGAATTTCACGCCGCAGCGCCCTTGGCATCGAGACCTCGCGAGCGGAAGGCGTTGATGGCCTGTGCGAGAACGGCAACGGCGATCTCGGCCGGGCTGGCAGCACCAATGTCGAGCCCGATCGGCGCATGGATACGGGCGATCTGATCGGCGCTCGCGCCCAGCGCCAGCAGGCGTTCGACCCGCTTGGCATGCGTCTTCCTGCTACCGAGCGCCCCGACATAGAAACAGTTGGCGTCGAGCGCGGCCTTCAGCGCGAAATCATCGACCTTCGGATCATGGGTGACGGCGGCAAGTGCGGTGTAGCTGTCAAGCGGCTGGCGCTTCAGCACATCCTCCGGCCATTCGGCATGAAGCGCCACATCGGGAAAGCGGTCCGGCGTGGCGAAAGCGGTGCGGGGGTCGATGATCTCCACGGGATAGCCGGCGATCTTCGCCATCGGCGCCAGCGCCTGGCTGATATGGACAGCGCCAATCACGACCAGACGCGGCTGCGGCAAATGCGCATTGAGAAAGAAGGTTCGCCCCTCTGCCTCGACCGAACCGGAGTTGCCTGTGCGGAACGCCCTGGCGATCGCGGCGCCAAGATCGCCGGCGACCTGATCGCCTTCGCGCACGATGCGGTCGCGGCCGTCACCGAGATCGGTGACCAGGATCGCCGCACGGCGAGCTCGTCGTTCGGCGTTCAAAATTTTTAAGGCGTAGGGATCCATCCGAGATCAGCCCAGTCTTTCCACGTACACCTTGATGCGGCCGCCACAGGACAAGCCGACCTGCCATGCGGTTTCATCGGCAACACCGAACTCCAGCATCCTGGCCTTGCCGCTGTCGATGACGTCGATGGCCTCACTGACCACAGCGCCTTCGACGCAGCCGCCCGAGACGGAGCCGTGGAAATCGCCGTCGGCGTCGATGACCAGATGGCTGCCTACAGGTCGGGGCGCCGATCCCCAGGTCTCGACCACTGTCGCTATGGCCACCTCCTTGCCGTCCTTCATCCAGCCCTCCGCGATGATCAGCGGGTCGCGGGCCTCATCCAGATAAATGCTGTTTTCCATGACCGTTTCTCCAGAAGTCTGTTTTTCTCGGGATCTGTTTTCCGGGTGGGAAAGATATGGTTATGCGGCGTGCCTCGCGCCAGCGTCCAGCCATCGGCGCGGATCGACGGATTGTGCCGACTTCTTGTCCAATGACGCGCAGAGATCGGCGAGCGCATCGAGATTGTGCACCGAGCGGAACTCGTCGACATGCGGCAGCATCGCCTTGACGCCACGGGCGCGCGCCTGAAAACCGTCAAAGCGCAGCAACGGGTTCAGCCAGATCAGCCGCCGGCAGGATTTGTGCAGGCGCTCCATTTCCTCCGACAGGCCGTCGACATCGTCGCGCTCCAACCCGTCGGTGATCAGAAGCACGACCGCCCCCTGCCCCAGCACGCGCCGCGACCATATCAGGTTGAACTCGGCAAGTGTGTCGCCGATGCGGGTGCCGCCCGACCAGTCCTTGACCGCCGCAGAACAGTGGGCAAGTGCTGCATCGGGATCGCGGTGGCGCATCTGCCGGGTCAGATTGGTCAGTCTGGTACCGAAGACGAAGGTGTGCACGCGACGCCTTTTTTCCGTCAGTGCATGCAAGAAATGCAGGAAGATGCGCGTGTACTGGCTCATCGAGCCTGAAATGTCGGCCAGAACCACCAAAGGCGGATGAACTTCGCGGGCTGAGCGGAATTTCGGCAGGATCAGTTCGCCGCCGGTGCGCGCGGCCGAACGCATCATGGCTCGCGGATCGATGCGGCGGCCATGCGCATCGGCCTTGAAGCGCCGGGTTCGCACCATGTCGAAAGGCAGCCGCAGTTCGGCGATCGCCTTCTTGGCGTCGGCCATCTCGGCGGCGTTCATCTGGGCAAAATCCTTGGCCCGCAGCACCTCGTTGCCGGAAAAAGTGAAGCGGGCGTCGACCTCGATCTCGGGAATTTCCTGTGGCGGCTGGTTCTTCTGGTGGCCCTCGAACATCGCCTGGCTGACCCGGTTTTCAGCGGCGCGCGGCTTCTGCTTTTCCCTGGTGTCGGGTGCCACCGGCGAAAACATAGCCAGCATTTTTTCGATCAGTTCGCGCGACTTCCAGAACAGCCGGAAAGCTTCGTCGAAAGTGGCGTGATCCTCATGCCTGGACACCAGCACGGCGTGCAGCGTCCAGTAGAAATCATCGCGCGAACCGATGCCGGCAACCAGCACCGCCTCGATTGCGTCCTTGACCGAGGCCGGCCCGACCCGCATGCCTGATTTGCGCAAGGTGCGGGCAAAATAGACGATGTTGTCGGCAATCCGCCCGTGCGGCATGGCCTCTTTCGGTTCGGGGCGCGGCATCGCCTACTCCGCCGCCGAAAGCTCAGCCTTCACCTCGTTGAGGATGCGCCGGCCTTCGCCCTGTTCGATGCGGGCAATGTCGTCCTGGTATTTCAACAGCACGCCGATCGTGTCGGAGACGGTTTCCGGATCGAGCGCCACCTTGTCGAGTTCGGTCAGCGCGCCGGCCCAGTCGATGGTTTCGGCGACGCCAGGCACCTTGAACAATTCGATCTGGCGCAGCTTCTGGATGAAGGAGACCACTTCGGCCGAAAGCCGCTGGTTGGCCTGCGGCACCTTACGGCGCACGATCTCGAGTTCGCGCTCGGCGTTGGGATAGTCGACCCAGTGATAGAGGCAGCGCCGCTTCAGCGCATCGTGGATTTCGCGGGTTCGGTTGGTGGTGATGATGACGATCGGCGGCTCTTCCGCCTTGATGGTGCCGAGTTCGGGCACCGTCACCTGGAAGTCGGACAGGATTTCGAGCAGGAAGGCTTCGAACGCCTCGTCGGTACGGTCGAGCTCATCGATCAGGAAAACCGGGGCAGCGCCCGTCTGTCCGGTCAGCGCATCGAGCACCGGGCGGCGGATCAGGTATTTTTCGGAAAAGACGTTGCGCTCCATGGCGGAGCGCTCGACCTTGCCGGCCGCCTCCTCCATGCGGATCTCGATCATCTGCGCGGCGTAGTTCCACTCATAGACGGCGGACGAAACGTCGAGGCCTTCATAGCACTGCAGGCGGATCAGCCGGCGACCGAGCGCCTGTGCCAACACCTTGGCGATCTCGGTCTTGCCGACGCCGGCCTCGCCCTCGAGGAACAGCGGCCGCTTCATACGCAACGACAGGAACAGCACGGTCGCCAGCGACCTGTCCGCCACATAGTCCGCACCGGTCAGGAGATCGAGCGTCTCGTCGATCGTCCGTGGCGCGGCGCGCGGTTTCAGCTCGGTCATTCTTTCTCCGTGAACGCCGCCGCTCCGCTGTCCAGAACGTGGTAGCCGCGGGCGTGGTAGATCAGCGGCCGCAAATTATCGCCCATACGCAGACCTGTCACCTTGCCAAAAAGCACACGATGGGTGGCCAGATCCTTGGTGTCGATCAATTCGCAGTCGAACACGGCAAGCGCGCCTTTCAGCGTCGGCGCGCCGGTGGAGATCACATCCCATTCGCCAAGCGCGAAACGTTCCTCGACCGGCAGGCCGGTGATGCCGGAAAAGCCGACCGACAGCGGCTCCTGGTGCGAGGCCAGCGTGTTCAGGGCAAACCTGCCGTTTTTCACGAACAGCTCATTCTTGGCATTTTCGCGGTTGAGACAGACCAGGATGGTCGGCGGCGTGTCCGACACCGAACAGGCGGCGATCACCGTCGTGCCGCGCTTGCCGGCCGGCCCGTCGGTGGTGACCACATGGACGTGGCCGGCAAAGTGGCTCATCGCGTCGCGATAGGCCTGCGGCCCAATGTCGTTCTTCTTCAGCACCGTATTTTTTCCATGGTCAGGATCCTACCGACATATATGGCCAGATATAGCCCGCCACAAGCGAAGTGCTTGAGCCATATCCCGAAATTCCCGTGTTGCACCAAGGCCGGGCAGCCTTTAGGTCTTGGCGGCAATAGTGCCAGGAGCATAGAGCCGGCACGGAGGGACCCATCGCTCGAATGCGACCCAGGACAAGAACAATAGCGGCGCTGTTCTGGCTGTTTCTGGCCAGTGCCGCGGATGCCCAGACGCTGCTCGTCGGCGTCGCGGCACCGCTATCGGGACCATCTGCCATTCTCGGCAAGCAGATCGAGGCCGGTACCGGCCTGGCGGCCGAAGCGAACGGCATCGAACTGAAGACCGTGGATGATGCCTGCACCGCCGATGGTGGCGCTACTGCTGCCAGAGAATTCGCCGCTGCCAAGGTCAATGTCGTGGTCGGCTTTCTCTGCACCGAGGCGATCGAGGCGGCGATGCCGATCCTGAAGGACGCCGGCATTCCGGTTATCACCATTGGCGTGCGGACCGAAAGCCTGACCGACCGCCGCGCCAAGACCGGCTGGCCGGTCTATCGCCTCGGGCCACGCGGCGACGATGAGCGCAACGCCATCGCGTCTGCCCTTACCCATCTGTGGCAGAACGAGCTGTTCGCCATTATCGACGACGGCACCATCTACGGACGTGAGATCGCCGAGACGTTGCGGGCAGCGGCCGAACAGGCAGCGCTGAAACCGGTATTCGTCGACACGTTCCGGCCACAGCTCGACAACCAGATCGGCATGATCGGCCGGCTGAAGAAGGCCGGCGCGACGCATGTCTTTGCCGGTGGCGACGGCGACGACATCGCCATCATGGGCCGCGATGCCGCACAGCTTCAGGCGGGTATCGTCTTTGCCGGCGGCGAAAATCTCCGCACACCGCCGGGCGATGTACCCTATGCCGTGGGCACGCTGATGATCGCACCGCCGGAATGGGCCGATGTCGCCGATCCAAAAGTGCTGGCGGCATTTGACGCTAAGAAGATCGTGCCTGACGGCTATGCGCTGCCGGCCTTTGCGGCGGTCGAAATCGCCAAGGCAGCATCAGGCTTGTCCGAAAGCTCGGGCAAGCCGCTGACGGAGGCCCTGACCGGACAGGATTTCACCACGGCGATCGGGCCGATCCGCTTTGATGCAAAAGGCGACCTCAGCCAGAGTCCCTACCGCGTCTTCCGTTTCGACGGCACGCGCTTCGCGCCCTTGGAACGCAACTGATGTTTCGCACCGGCCCACGCAACCTGATCACCGACGTTGCCGGCCTGCGCGTCGGCAATGCGTCCGACGCCAGCCTGAAGTCCGGCGTCACGACCGTGCTTTGCGACACGCCGACAGTGGCCGGCGTTCAGATCCTGGGCGGCGCACCGGGCACCCGCGAGACAGACCTGCTCGAACCGCACAATTCCGTCGATGTGGTGCACGCCGTCGTGCTTTCAGGCGGTTCGGCTTTCGGCCTCGACGCGGCGTCCGGCGTGCAGGCGGCATTGCGCGAACGCGGCATCGGCCTGGAGGTCGGTGGCTTTCGCGTGCCGATCGTGCCGTCGGCGATCCTGTTCGACCTGCGCAATGGCGGCGACAAGGATTGGGGCCGTTATCCGCCCTACCGCGAGCTTGGCTATGAAGCCGCGCAACCCGCCACCGCCGATTTCCAGCTTGGCACGATTGGGGCCGGCACCGGCGCGCTGACCTCGGGGCTAAAAGGCGGCCTCGGCTCCGCCTCGACGCTGCTGGATAGCGGCGTCACCGTCGGTGCGCTGGCCGCCGTCAACCCGACCGGTTCGGTGACAACAGGCCGAACCCGCCATTTCTGGGCGGCACCATTCGAAATCGGCGACGAATTCGGCGGGCTTGGTTACCCCTCGCCGATGCCGGCCGATGCGAAACGGATTCTTTTGAAACACCGCGACAAGCATGTTGGCAGGCAGATGGAGACCGGCGGCAACACCACCATCGCCGTCATTGCCACCGATGCGGTGCTCACAAAAGCTGCCGCCAAGCGCCTGGCGATATCGGCGCATGACGGGTTCGTGCGCGCGATATGGCCGACGCACACACCGGCCGATGGCGACCTTGTGTTCGCGCTGGCGACCGGCACGAGCGGTATCGAACTCTCCGCCGATGCGGCAATCGATCTCTACGCCGCCGCCGGCGCCACCATGGCGCGCGCCATCAGTCGCGGCGTCTATGCGGCAACCCCTGCCGAAAACGATCTGTTTCCGGTCTGGTCGTCACGCCTGAGGTGAAGCGATCAATCAGACCCGATCGGACTTTTCTTCCTCGAACGTCACCGCGACATCGGAATTCGCCGACAGCCAGACCTTCTTGCCGTCGACTTCGGCAATCAGGCTCAGGGGAATATAGTGATGATGGCCCTTGTGAGCGCCCTCGCCGCTATCGGCCTTGGTCAGCTTGATGCGCTGGCTATCGACCTTGTCGACAGTGCCGACATGCACGCCGTCGGCGCCGACGACTTCCATATGCTCGCGAATTTTGCTGGTGTCGGTCATGGTGGTTCTCCATTGGGACTGCCGACCATAACAAATGACGGGCCGATTGGATGCATCGGCTTTCGCACCGCACGACGTTTTGATTTCGGCGTGCTAGGGGATTGAGACGATCACGGGGGTGAAGACCGATGCGAATGCTCTTTCTGTTTGCCGTTGGCCTGCTTGCACAGTTTGCCACCTCGATCGCGGCCCATGCC
>NZ_RZTT01000238.1 GCF_003996995.1 Mesorhizobium sp. M7A.T.Ca.US.000.02.2.1
CTGGCCCTTGCCGCCCCGCCCGCCGGTCTTGCCGGAGCCGGAGCCGATACCACGGCCGAGACGCTTCTTGGAGTGCGTCGCGCCGTCCTTGTCACGCAGATCGTTGAGTTTCATCTGAGTTCTCCTGCGCTCTGGCTCAGCCCTCGTCCACGACGCGGACGAGATGCTGGACGGCAGCGATCATGCCGCGCACGGAGGGCGTATCTTCCAGCGTGCGCTGCTTGTGCATCTTGTTGAGGCCGAGGCCGACCAGCGTCGCGCGCTGTTCCTTCGGACGGCGGATCGGCGAACCGATCTGCTCAACGGTGATGGTCTTGGTTGCTTTCTTGGCCATGGTCAAAATCCCTGGTCAGATCGACTATTCTTCAGCCGCAACGGCGGTGCCGCGGCGGGCCTGAAGGGTCGAATACTTGATGCCGCGAGCAGCAGCCACATCCTTGGGATGCATCTGGCTCTTCAGCGCGTCGAAGGTGGCGCGAACCATGTTGTAGGGGTTCGACGAACCCATCGACTTGGCGACCACGTCATGCATGCCGAGCGTCTCGAAGACAGCGCGCATCGGGCCACCGGCGATGATGCCGGTACCTTGCTTGGCGGCGCGCAGCAGCACGCGTCCAGCACCCCAGCGTCCTTCGACGTCGTGATGCAGCGTACGGCCCGAGCGCAGCGGCACGAAGATCATGTCGCGCTTGGCCGATTCAGTTGCCTTGCGGATGGCTTCCGGCACTTCGCGCGCCTTGCCGTGACCAAAGCCGACGCGGCCCTTCTGGTCGCCGACGACGACGAGTGCTGCAAAACCGAAGCGACGGCCGCCCTTGACGACCTTGGCGACGCGGTTGATGTGGACGAGCTTGTCCACCATGCCGTCATCGCGTTCTTCACGATCGCGGCCGCGGCCGCCATCCCTACGTTCCTGTGCCATATCCTGTTCCTTGTTTTTTTCCGGAAGCACGGTTGCTGATAAGATCCGGTGCCTCGCCCCGAATAAATCGGGAAACGGTCACCGGGGGCGAAATCAATTCCTTCGCATAATCCCTATCCGAAAAGTCTGCAACTTTTCGGGACTATGCTTAGAAGCTCAAGCCGCCTTCGCGGGCAGCCTCGGCGAGCGCCTTGACGCGGCCGTGATAGATGTAGGCACCGCGGTCGAAAACGACTTCCTTGACGCCGGCCTTGGTGGCCCGCTCGGCGATCAACTTGCCGATCGCGGCGGCGGCGGCGGTGTCGGCGCCGGTCTTGAGCGAACCCTTGAGGTCCTTCTCGAGCGTCGAAGCGGCAGCGATGGTGTGGCCCTTGGCGTCGTCGATGACCTGCACGTAGATGTTCTTCGACGTGCGGTGGACCGACAGACGCGGACGCTCGCCGGCGACCTTCTTGATCTGACGACGGACGCGCTGCGCGCGGCGCTGCGTGGATTCCTTGGTACCCATGATGGTCTTCCTTGCCTTCAAAAAACGGGGGCCGCCATATGCGGTAGGCGAAAGCGCCTCCCGCGACCGCTCCCCGCGGCGTTACACTTCTTGGCTTGGCCTCAACTTCTCGAGGCCAGGCCCGCTACTTCTTCTTGCCTTCCTTGCGGACGATCTTCTCGCCGGCATAGCGGACGCCCTTGCCCTTGTAGGGCTCGGGACCGCGATACTCGCGGATCTCGGCCGCAACCTGGCCGACTTGCTGCTTGTCGATGCCGGCCACGGTGATTTCGGTCGGCTTCGGCACGGTGATGGTGATGCCGGCCGGCGTCTCATAGACGACGTCATGGCTGAAGCCAAGCGCCAGCTGCAGGTTCTTGCCCTGAAGTGCCGCGCGATAGCCGACGCCGGTGATCTCGAGCTTCTTCTCGAAACCGTCCTTGACGCCCTGCAGGATGTTGACGATCTGCGTGCGCGACATGCCCCACTTGGAGCGGGCGGTCTTGGTCTGGTCGCGCGGCTGGACAGCGATCTCGCTGCCTTCCATCTTGACCAGCACTTCGTCGTTCACCACGAACTTCAGCTCACCCTTGGGGCCCTTCGCCGTCACGGTCTGGCCGTTGACGGTCGCGGTCACGCCCTGCGGCAGCGAAACGGGTTTCTTTCCAATACGAGACATTTTGTTGTCCTCGTCACTTCTCTTGTTTCAGGTCTCTGTCTTCGGGAACGATCCGAAGACCGGATTCCACTTTGCGGTCAACTGCCAGATCAGAAGATCTGGCAGAGGATCTCACCGCCGACGTTCTGTTCACGTGCTTCATGGTCGGCCATCACGCCCTTCGGTGTCGAAAGGATGGCGATGCCGAGGCCGTTGGCGACCTGCGGAATCGACTTGGCCGAAACATAGACGCGGCGGCCTGGCTTCGAAACGCGGGCGATTTCGCGCACGACCGGCGCGCCGTCGAAATACTTCAGCTCGATCTCGATTTCGGACTTGCCGTTGTCGAAGTCGGTCTGGCTGTAATCGCGGATATAGCCTTCAGCCTTCAGCACGTCGAGGACGCGGGTGCGCAGACGCGAAGCCGGCGTCGAAACGCTCGACTTCTTGCGGCCGTACGCGTTGCGGATGCGGGTCAGCATATCGCCGAGAGGATCGCTCAATGACATGTTATGTCCTCCTTACCAGCTCGACTTGACCAGGCCCGGGATCTGGCCGTTATTGCCGAGATCACGAAGCGCGATGCGCGATACTTTGAGCTTGCGATAGTAGGCGCGCGGACGGCCGGTGACTTCGCAGCGGTTGCGGATGCGGATCTTGGCCGAGTTGCGCGGCATGGCGGCAAGCTTGAGCTGAGCGCGGAAACGCTCTTCCATCGGCTTGGACTGATCCATGATGATCGCCTTCAGGGCAGCGCGCTTGGGACCGTACTGGTCGGCAAGCTTGCGGCGCCTGTTGTTCTTCTCGACTGAGCTGGTCTTTGCCATTTCAGATTTTTCCTTTTCTCGCTGCCGTTACTGGCGGAAGGGGAAGTTGAAAGCCTTGAGCAATGCCCTGGCTTCGTCATCCGTCTTCGCAGTCGTACAAACGATGACGTCCATGCCCCAGATCTGATCAACCTTGTCGTAGTTGATCTCCGGGAACACGATGTGTTCCTTGATGCCCATGGCGTAGTTGCCACGGCCATCGAAGCTCTTCGGATTGAGCCCGCGGAAGTCGCGGACGCGTGGCAGTGCGATGTTCACGAGACGGTCGAGGAACTCGTACATACGTTCCTTGCGCAGCGTGACCTTAGCGCCGATCGGCATCTTCTCGCGGACCTTGAAGCCGGCGATCGAGTTGCGGGCGCGGGTGACGACGGCCTTCTGGCCGGCGATCATCGCCAGGTCTTCGGCCGCGATCGAAGGCTTCTTCGAATCGGCGGTCGCTTCGCCAACGCCCATGTTCAGCACGATCTTGTCGATGCGCGGAACCTGCATCTCGTTGTCGTAGCCGAACTGTTCCTGCAACGCCTTGCGGATGGTCTCGTTGTAGACCTGCTTGAGGCGCGGCGTGTTGTTCGCGGTCGCCTGCTTGGATTGAGCCTTAGCCATTGATGACTTCTCCCGAGCGCTTGGCGACGCGCACCTTCTTGCCGTCCTTCTGGAAGATGAAACCGACGCGGGTCGGCTTGCCATCCTTGGGGTCGGCCAGCGCGATGTTCGACAGCTGGATCGGCGCTTCCTTGGTGATGATCCCGCCCTCTTGGGACTGGGACTGCTTCTGGTGACGACGGATCATGTTGACGCCGCGCACCAGCGCGGTGTCTTCCTTCGGCTGCACCGAGAGGACTTCGCCCGAACGGCCCTTGTCCTTGCCGGCCAGCACGACGACCTTGTCGCCTTTTCTAATCTTTTGCATTGGTCCGGCTCCTTACAGCACTTCAGGCGCGAGCGAGATGATCTTCATGTGGTTCTTGGCGCGGAGTTCGCGCGGAACCGGTCCGAAGATACGCGTGCCGATCGGCTCTTTCTTGTTGTCGACGAGAACGGCCGCGTTCTTGTCGAAACGGATCACGCTGCCGTCCGGGCGGCGGATGTCCTTGGCCGTGCGAACCACGACCGCCTTCATCACATCGCCCTTCTTTACGCGGCCGCGCGGAATGGCTTCCTTGATCGACACCACGATGATGTCGCCCACGGAAGCGTATTTCCGCTTCGAGCCGCCCAGCACCTTGATGCACATGACACGACGGGCGCCGGAATTATCCGCGACGTCGAGGTTTGTTTGCATCTGAATCATGACTGGCCGCCTTCTTCTCTTCTAACGGGATGGGCTCAAAGCCCCTCCCCGGTCTGTCCAAAATTCGTTGTTTACGCCCGAGGTCAGGCTTGGTCCGAAGACACGACGATCCAGCGCTTGTCCTTGGAAATCGGCTTCGATTCCTGGATGAACACCTGATCGCCAACCTTGTGGGCGTTGTTTTCGTCGTGCGCCTTGTACTTCTTGGTCATGCGCACGGTCTTCTTCATCACGGGATGCGTGAAGCGCCGTTCGACCTTGACGACAACCGTCTTCTCGTTCTTGTCGCTGACGACGGTGCCCTGCAGAATGCGCTTTGGCATGGTTTTCGTCCTTAAGCCTTCTTAGCCGCGGACTTTTCCGCAGCGATGGTCTTGATACGCGCAATATCCTTACGGACCTGTCTCACGCGCGCGGTCTTCTCAAGCTGGCCGGTGGCCTTCTGGAAGCGCAGGTTGAACTGCTCCTTCTTCAGGCTGGCCAGGTCGTCGGTCAGCTGGTCCTGGGTCTTGGTCCGGATGTCTTCGGCTTTCATGATCAGCCCGTCCTTATTCTGCGATGCGCTGCACGAAGCGCGTCTTGACCGAGAGCTTGGCCGCGCCGAGACGCAGTGCCTCACGGGCGGTTTCTTCATTGACGCCGTCGATCTCGAACATGATACGGCCCGGCTTGACGCGCGCCGCCCAGTAGTCGACCGCACCCTTGCCCTTACCCATGCGGACTTCGGTCGGCTTCGAAGTGACCGGCACGTCCGGGAAAATACGGATCCAGACGCGACCAGCGCGCTTCATTTCACGCGTGATCGCGCGGCGGGCCGCCTCGATCTCACGTGCGGTGACGCGGTTCGGCTCAAGCGCCTTCAGCCCGAAACCACCGAAATCCAGGTTGGTGCCGCCCTTTGCGGTACCATGGATACGGCCCTTGAACTGCTTGCGGAACTTTGTGCGCTTTGGCTGCAGCATCGTTCTAACTCCAAATTCCTAAATGTCTCAGGCGTTTTCGCGACGACGACCGCGTTCGCGATCACCACCACCGCCATGCGCTGCATCGCTTTCGCTGGCCCGACGCTCCGAAGCCATCGGGTCATGCTCAAGGATTTCGCCCTTGAACACCCAGACCTTGACGCCGCAGATGCCATAAGCCGTGTGCGCTTCGGCCGTACCGTAGTCGACGTCCGCACGCAGCGTATGCAGCGGCACGCGGCCTTCGCGATACCATTCCATGCGCGCGATCTCGGCGCCGCCGAGGCGGCCGGCGCAGTTGATGCGGATGCCTTCGGCCCCGAGGCGCATCGCCGACTGAACGGCACGCTTCATGGCGCGGCGGAACGCGATACGACGCTCGAGCTGCTGGGCGATCGACTGGGCGACCAGGGTCGCGTCGATTTCCGGCTTGCGCACTTCAACGATGTTGAGGTGCGTCTCGGACTTCGTCATCTCCATCAGCTTCTTGCGAAGCTTCTCGATGTCGGCGCCCTTCTTGCCGATGATCAGACCCGGGCGCGCGGCGTGGATGGTGACGCGGCACTTCTTGTGCGGACGCTCGATCACGACCTTCGAGATGGCAGCCTGCTTGAGCTCCTTCTCGAGATACTTGCGGATCTTGATGTCCTCATGCAGCAGCTTGCCGTACTCGCCGGTGTTCGCGAACCAGCGCGAATCCCAGGTGCGGTTGATGCCGAGGCGAAGGCCGATCGGATTGACTTTCTGGCCCATTATGCGGCCTCCCCTTTTTCTTCGACTTCACGAACGACGATCGTGAGGTGCGAGAACGGCTTCTCGATACGGCTGGCGCGACCGCGGCCACGGGCATGGAACCGCTTCATGACGATCGACTTGCCGACATAGGCTTCCGCCACGATCAGTGCATCGACATCCAGGTCGTGGTTGTTTTCCGCGTTGGCGATTGCCGATTCCAGCGTCTTCTTGACCGTGCCGGAAATCCGCTTGGCCGAGAATTCGAGATCGGAAAGCGCTGTCGCGACCTTCTTGCCGCGGATCAGCGCGGCAACGAGGTTCAGCTTCTGCGGGCTGATACGGATCGTGCGCAATACGGCGCGCGCTTCGTTATCAGCAAGCCTGCGCGGAGCTTTGGCCTTGCCCATGATTATTTCCTCTTCGCCTTCTTATCCGCGCCGTGACCGTAATAGGTCCGGGTCGGAGCGAATTCACCGAACTTGTGACCGACCATGTCCTCGTTCACCGAGACGGGAACATGCTTCTGGCCGTTGTAGACACCGAAGGTGAAGCCGACGAACTGCGGCAGGATGGTGGAGCGACGGCTCCACATCTTGATCACCTCATTGCGACCACCTTCACGAACCTTGTCCACCTTCTTGAGAAGGTAGCCGTCAATGAAGGGGCCTTTCCAAATCGAACGAGTCACTTGGCGTTACCTCTTCTTAGCTCTTGCGCTGATGGCGCGAGCGCAGGATGAACTTGTCGGTCGCCTTGTTGGACCGCGTCTTCTTGCCCTTGGTCGGCTTGCCCCAGGGCGAAACCGGATGGCGGCCACCCGATGTGCGGCCTTCGCCGCCGCCGTGCGGATGGTCGACCGGGTTCATGGTCACGCCGCGATTGTGCGGGCGCTTGCCACGCCAGACCGTGCGACCGGCCTTGCCGTCATTGATGTTGCCGTGGTCCGGATTGGACACGGCGCCGACAGTGGCCATGCAGGAGCCGTGAACGACACGCTGCTCGCCCGAATTGAGGCGCAGGATCGCCATGCCCTGGTCACGACCGACCAGCTGACCGTAACCACCTGCCGAACGGGCGACCTGAGCGCCCTTGCCCGGCTTCAGCTCGATGTTGTGGACGATGGTGCCGACCGGCATCGAAGCCAGCGGCATCGCATTGCCCGGCTTCACATCGACCGATTCACCGGAGACGATCTTGTCGCCGGGAGCCAGACGCTGCGGAGCGATGATGTAGGACAGCTCGCCATCGTCATACTTGATCAGCGCGATGAAGGCGGTGCGGTTCGGATCGTATTCAATGCGCTCGACCGTGCCGACGACGTCGAACTTGCGGCGCTTGAAGTCGATGATGCGGTACGAACGCTTGTGACCACCGCCGATGAAGCGGGCGGTGATGCGACCGTGATTGTTGCGGCCGCCCGACTTGGTCAGGCCTTCGGTCAGACCCTTGACGGGCTTGCCCTTGTAAAGACCCGAGCGGTCGACGATGACCAGCTGACGGGTGCTGGGCGTTACCGGGTTGAATTTTTTCAGTGCCATTGTTCTGTCCTCGCGGCCTTGCTCAGAGACCCGTCGCGACGTCGATCGACTGACCATCGGCCAGCGTCACAACCGCCTTCTTGACGTCGCTCTGGCGGCCAACCGTGCCACGGAAGCGCTTGATCTTGCCCTTGCGGACAAGCGTGTTCACGGCCATCACCTTGACGCCGAACAGCGCTTCGACGGCGGCCTTGATTTCCGGCTTCGACGCCTTCTTGGCGACGTTGAAGACGACCTTGTTCTGCTCGGAGGCCATGGTCGACTTTTCGGTGATCGCCGGCGAGACGATCACGTCGTAATGACGAAGGTCGGTCATTTAAAACGCTCCTCGAGAGCCTCGACGGCGGCCTTCGAAAGGACCAGCGTGCCGCGGCGCAGAATGTCGTAGACGTTGATGCCCTGGATGGGCAGCACGTCGATGTTGGGGATGTTCGTCGCCGCCAGCTTGAAGTTCTTGTCAAGCTCGGCGCCGCCGATCAGCAAAGCGTTGGTCAGGCCCAGCGTCGCGAAATTCGCGATCAGCGCCTTCGTCTTGGCCTCGGTCAGCTTCAGCTCGTCGATGATGATGATCGACGCGCTCTTGGCCTTGGCCGAGAGAGCATGCTTGAGGCCGAGAGCACGAACCTTCTTCGGCAGTTCGTGCTCGTGGCTGCGAACGACCGGGCCGTGGGCCTTGCCGCCGCCGCGGAACTGCGGAGCGCGTGCCGAATGGTGACGGGCGCGGCCCGTACCCTTCTGCTTGTACATCTTGGCGCCGGTGCGCGCGATCTCGGCGCGACCCTTGGTCTTGTGCGTGCCCTGCTGCTTCTTGGCAAGCTGCCAGCGCACGACGCGCTGCAGGATGTCTTCGCGCGGATCAAGGCCGAAAATCTCGTCGGAGAGTTCCACCTTGCCGGCGTCCTTGCCGCCCAGCGTTGTGATCTTGAGATCCATTATTCCGCTCCCTCTGTGGCCGGAGCCTCGTTCTTGGCGCCACTTTCGGCAGCAACGGCGCGGATCGCGGCAGGCTTCGGCGCATTGGCCGGCAGTGCCACCTTGGCCGCATCGCGGACCAGGATCCAGGCGCCCTTCGATCCGGGAACCGCACCGCGGATCAGGATCAGGCCGCGGTCGGCGTCGGTCGATACGATCTCGACATTCTGCGTGGTGACGCGGGTGTCGCCCATGTGGCCAGCCATATGCTTGCCCTTGAACACCTTGCCCGGGTCCTGACGCTGGCCGGTCGAACCGTGCGTACGGTGCGAAACCGAGTTACCGTGCGTTGCACGGCCACCGCCCATGTGGTGGCGCTTGATGACGCCCTGAAAGCCCTTGCCGATCGTCGTGCCCGTCACATCGACCTTCTGGCCGGCGACGAAGTGCTCGACAGTGATCTCGGCGCCGACATCGATCATGTTGTCGGCGGAGACGCGGAACTCGGCGACCTTCGCCTTCGGCTCGACGGAAGCGGTCGCGAAATGGCCGCGCATCGCCTTCGACGTGTTCTTCACCTTGGCAAGGCCAACGCCGAGCTGAACGGCGGTGTAGCCATTCTTCTCTTGCGTGCGCTGGGCCACGACCTGGCAGTTCTCCATCAGGAGAACGGTGACGGGAACATGTTCCCCGGCATCGTTGTAGATGCGGGTCATTCCCACCTTCTTTGCAATCACACCTGAACGCATCGGTTCAATTCCTTTAGAGTTCCGGGCCAGGGGCACCGCCCCTTACCGCGCTCTCATTCCCTTAGAGCTTGATCTCGACGTCGACGCCGGCGGCCAGATCGAGCTTCATCAAAGCATCGACCGTCTGCGGGGTCGGATCGACGATGTCGAGCAGACGCTTGTGCGTGCGCATCTCGAACTGCTCGCGGCTCTTCTTGTCGACGTGAGGCGACCGGTTGACCGTGAACTTTTCGATCCGCGTCGGCAGCGGAATGGGGCCGCGGACGTTTGCGCCGGTACGCTTGGCCGTCGACACGATTTCCTTCGTCGAGGCGTCGAGCACGCGGTGGTCA
>NZ_RZTT01000239.1 GCF_003996995.1 Mesorhizobium sp. M7A.T.Ca.US.000.02.2.1
GTGCTGGCGCTGGTATGGACCGAACGACCCGGTAACGCTCGATCATGTCAGGCAGGCCGGTGCGACCGGCGTGGTGAGCGCCTTGCACGATATCTATGACGGGCGCGCCTGGCCGCTCGAGAGCATTCTGGAGCGCAAGCGTGTCATCGAGGCCGCCGGCCTGACATGGTCGGTGGTCGAGAGCATTCCGGTCCACAATTCATTCAAGATCGGCGCGCCGGAACGCGAGCGCTATGCCGGCTACTATCGTGACTCAATTCGCGCGCTCGCCAAGGCCGGCATTGCGACGGTCTGCTACAATTTCATGCCGGTGGTCGACTGGACGCGCACGGATCTCGCCTATCGGCTGCCGACGACGGGCTATGCACTGCGCTTCGACGCCATCGATTTCGCGGCCTACGATTTGTTTGTGCTGAAGCGCGTCAATGCCGAGGCCGGCTATACCCCCGCCCGCATTGCCGAGGCGGAAGCGCGGCTGAAGGAATTGAGCAGCGAAGCGATCGACAGGATGGAGCGCAACCTGATCGCCGGCCTGCCTGCGACCGAGCGCAGCTATGACAGGGACAGTTTTCGCGAGGCCCTGGCGGACTATGATGCGATCGGACCGAAGGAGCTGCGCGACAACCTTGCCTGGTTCCTGCGCGAGATCATTCCGGTGGCCGAAGAGGAGGGGGTGCGTATGTGCATCCATCCCGACGACCCGCCCTTCTCGCTCTATGGCCTGCCGCGCATCGTTTCGACCGCCGAGGATGCGCGTTTCATCCTCAGCGCCGTCGACAGCACTGCCAACGGCCTGACGTTCTGCACCGGCTCCTATGGCACGCGCGCCGACAACGACATCGTCGCCATGGTCAAGGAGTTCGCGGACCGCATCCATTTCGCCCATCTGCGCAACATCACCATCGAGGATGACGGCTCCTTCTATGAGGCCGAGCATCTCGAGGGCGGCACGGACATGGCGCATGTCATCCTCGCTCTGATGCAGGAAGAGGCACGCCGCCGTCGGGAAGGCCGTGCCGACTGGCGTATTCCGATGCGGCCCGACCATGGCCATCTGCTCGCCGACGACATCGGCAAGACCAGGATCAATCCCGGCTATTCGCTGATCGGCCGGCTGAAAGGCCTCGCCGAGCTGCGTGGCATCATGCGCGCCATCGAGCGGTTCGAGCTGGCTTGAGCGGCACCGTCAGTTCGGCTGGCAGGGTTTACAGACGATCACGCGCGGTTGCGCTTCCGCTGTGACTTATACGATGTCGCACTGGAAAGTGCGGCCTACGAGAGGCATGGCGGGTAAAGCACGTGTCGGGAAATTATTTGCCGGCAGTTCACAATATGCAGCGCTGACGTTCTTCCATTCGGGCCAGATTGGACTTCTTGTTGCTTTGATCGGCACGCCTTGCGTGTCACTTTGAGATGCATTCATTCTCGAAGCTCTTGCCGGTGGTCGCTTCTACTTCTCCTAAGCCAAGGCAGAGAAAAGAAGGAACCTGACCATGCCCAGAATTGTGCCGGTGCTCGATCTGAGCCGTCTCGAACAAGGTGCGTCCGAATATCGTACCTTTCTCCTGGACCTGCGCACGGCGGCGCGGGACGTCGGCTTCTTCTACCTCAGCGGCCACGGAATTTCGACCTCGGAGATCGACGACGTGCTCGATGCCTCACGCCGGTTCTTCGCGCTGCCGGAGTCCGACAAGCTGGCGATCGAAATGGTCAAATCCCAGCAGTTCCGCGGCTACACCGGCGCTGGTGGCGAACTGACCAAGGGCGCGGCCGATTGGCGTGAGCAACTCGACATCGGCGTCGAGCGCCAGCCCATAGCGCAGAAGGCTGGAATTGCACCGTGGACAAGGTTGCAAGGACCCAACCAATGGCCGTCGGCATTGCCGGAGCTCAAGCCGGCACTGCTTGCATGGCAGGCCAAGGCGACCGCAGTGGCGATTCGGCTGTTGAAAGCCTTCGCGCTATCGCTCGATCAGCCCGAGGACGCCTTCGACGCGATCTACCGGGACTCGCCCAACCATCGCATGAAGATCGTCCGTTATCCCGGCCGTGACGCGACCGAAGGCGACCAGGGCGTCGGCGCGCACAAGGATGGCGGCTTCCTGACCCTGCTGCTGCAGGACGACAACAAGGGGCTGCAGGTCGAATATGACGGAAGCTGGGTGAATGTGGATCCGCTGCCCGGAACGCTGGTCGTCAACATCGGCGAACTGCTCGAACTCGCATCGAATGGATATCTGCGGGCCACCGTGCACCGAGTCGTGACGCCGCTTGCCGGCGTCGAACGGATTTCCGTTCCCTTCTTCTTCAGCGCGCGGCTCGATGCGACCATCCCGCTTCTCGGCCTTTCCGAGGAACTGGCGGCACAGGCGCGCGGACCGGCAAGCGATCCCGACAACCCCTTGTTCCGCGATGTCGGCACCAATGTGCTCAAAAGCCGGCTGCGTTCCCATCCCGACGTGGCGCGCCGCCACTATGCCGATCTTCTCGAGACCGGAACGGCGGGTTCGTGAGGTTAGCGGCGCACGAATTTTTACCGTTTCATATATTTTTTGGAATGTCATTCGTCGCCAAGGCTTCAAGATAGGCCCAAAAAGGTAAAATCGTTTAGCGGTTTCCTCCCATTCCGCTGGACGGTGTTCCCCTCTGAAGGTTTTGACCTTCTTTTGGCCGGGCCGAATTCGGGCCCGGCCATTTTTTTGTCCTGGGGGTATCGGGCGCAAAACTGAAATGCTGCAAAAGCCCGGCGCAGCGGAACAGAATACCTTCCCGAGTTGGGCTGACCGTCCGATCCTGAGAAGGATTCGAGCACTGTGCTCGACGGTATCGATCGGCCGGAACATCTTTCATGACACGCAAACAATTGCGCCTCGGCGCCTTCATGCGCCCCGTCAGCCTGCACACCGGCGCCTGGCGCTATCCGGGCGCCTATGCCGACGCCAATTTCAATTTCGCGCATCTGAAGCGCTTCGCCCAGACGCTGGAGGCGGCGAAGTTCGACGCCTTTTTCATGGCCGACCATCTGGCCGTTCTCAACATGCCGATCGAGGCGTTGCGGCGCAGCCACACGGTCACCTCGTTCGAGCCGTTCACGCTGCTGTCGGCGCTCGCCGCCGTCACTGACCATATCGGGCTGGTCGCCACCGCATCGACGACGTTCGACGCGCCCTATCATGTTGCCCGCCGCTTCGCCTCGCTGGACCATATCAGCGGCGGACGCGCCGGCTGGAACATCGTCACCACGTCCAACCCTGACGCGGCGCTGAACTTCGGCCTCGACGAGCATGTCGAGCATGATGAGCGCTACCGGCGGGCGCGGGAATTCTACGATGTCGTCACCGGCCTGTGGGACAGCTTTGCCGACGATGCCTTCATCCGCGACGCCGAAAGCGGGTTCTATTTCGATCCGGCCAGGCTGCATGTGCTCGACCACAAGGGCGAACATCTCTCGGTGCGTGGGCCGCTCAACATCGCCCGGCCAATCCAGGGTTGGCCGGTCGTCGTCCAGGCCGGCGCGTCGGAGGCAGGGCGCCAACTGGCGGCGGAGACAGCGGAGGTCATTTTCGCCGCCCATGCCGATCTCGCGGCGGGACAGCGTTTCTTTGCCGACGTCAAAGCCCGTGCGGAGAAACTCGGCCGCTCGCGTGACGACATCAAGATCCTGCCTGGCGCCTTTGTCGTTGTCGGCGACAGCGTCGAGGACGCGCAGGCCAGGCGGGCGAAGCTCGACAGCCTCGTCTACTATGAGAGCGGCATCGCCTCGCTGTCGATCGCGATCGGACATGATGCGTCCGGCTTTGACCCGGACGCGCCCTTGCCCGAAATCCCCGAGACCAATGCCTCGAAGAGTGGCCGCGAGCGCGTCATCGAACTGGCGCGCGAGGAGAACCTGACCGTCAGGCAGCTTGCGCAAAGGCTGGGCGGCTATTCCGGCCTTGCTTTTGTCGGCACGCCTGAAACAATCGCCGACGAGATGGAGGAATGGCTGGTTGCCGAGGGCTCCGACGGGTTCAACATCATGTTTCCCTACCTGCCGGCAGGGCTGGATGATTTTGCCGAGAAAGTGGTGCCGGAATTGCAACGGCGAGGCATCTTCAGGCGGCAATATGAGGGGTCGACACTGCGCGAGAATCTCGGCTTGAAGCGGCCGCCCAACCGGTTTTTCGAGTAGAACATCCTTCGCGGAGAGGTCTCCATGTCAATCCAGTCCAACACCCGCATCGTGCTCGCGGCGCGACCGCAAGGCCGGCCGAAGCCGGATCATTTCCGCATCGAGACGGTTGACCTTGACCAGCCGGGAGAGGGCGAACTGCTGTTGCAGATCCTTTATCTGTCGCTCGATCCCTATATGCGCGGTCGTATGAACGCCACCAAATCCTATGCCAAGCCGGTCGATGTCGACGGCGTGATGGAAGGCGGCACCGTCGCGCGTGTGATGATCTCTCGCCATCCGGAATTTGCTGAAGGCGACATCGTCCTGTCCCACTCCGGATGGCAGAGTTTCGCCCTGTCCGACGGTGCCGGGCTGCGCAAGCTCGATCCCGCGGCTGCACCCATAACAACCGCGCTCGGCGTGCTCGGCATGCCGGGCTTCACGGCCTATGCCGGTCTGCTCACCATCGGGCAGCCGAAGCCTGGCGAGACGGTCGTCGTCGCGGCCGCCAGCGGTGCGGTCGGGTCGGCCGTCGGCCAGATCGCGCGCATCAAGGGGGCGCGTGCCGTCGGCATCGCCGGCGGTGCCGATAAATGTGCTTTCGTGCGAGACGAGCTGGGCTTTGACGCGGTCGTCGATCACCGGGCCGACGATTTTGCAGAGCAGTTGAAGGCAGCTTGCCCCGGCGGCATCGACATCTATTTCGAGAATGTCGGCGGTCCTGTCTGGGACGCGGTGTTTCCGCTGCTGAACGAATTTGCGCGTGTGCCGGTCTGCGGGCTGATCGCGCAATACAACGTGATCGCGGATGCCGGCACCGACCGGTTGCCGACATTGATGCAGCAAGTGCTGCACCGCAGCCTGACGATAAGAGGTTTTATCCAGCGCGAATTTGTCGACCAGCGCCCGGCCTTCTATCGCGAGATGGCCGAATGGATAGCGTCCGGCCGCGTCCGCTACAGGGAAGATATCGTGGACGGCATCGAAAATGCGCCTCAGGCCTTTCTCGGCCTTCTCGAAGGCAGGAATTTCGGCAAGCTGATCGTGCGTATCGCGGAATAATTGTTGCACAACGATGAGCCGGGGCTGCCGAGACAATCGCTGTCGCAGCCCGGCGCGGCGCCTTTTTTGTTCACCACATCATGAAGGAGGCGACGTCCGCATCCGAGACCTTGCCGGCATTCACGTCAGCGATTGCCTGGTCGACGATCGCGACGCCCTCGGTCATCTCGTCTTCCGTCAGCGTCAGCGGTGGCATGAACTCCAGCACATTGGCCTTCAACCCGACATAGGTGAAGGCCGCACCCAGCTCATAGCCGCGATAGATGATCTTGGCCGTGGTCGCCGCCGCAACCGGCTCGCGTGTCGTGCGGTCCTTGACTAGGTCGACGCCGATGGCAAGGCCGCGCCCGCGCACGTCGCCGATGATCTCGTGTCTGGCGGCAAGGGCTCGCAATGCGCTGGAAAACAGCATGCCGATCCGCGCCGAGCGCTCGACCAGGCCATCCGTCTCGATCGTCTTCAGCACCGCGTTGCCGGCCGATGTCGCCACCGGATTGCCCGCGGTTGTCTGCAGCGCGAAGGCCGGCGCATGGTCCATGATCTCCTTAGGGCCGATCACGGCCGACAGCGGCAAGCCACCGCCGATGCCTTTGCCAAAGACGACTAGGTCGGGCGTCAGTCCTTCATGCTGGAAGCAGTGCATCATGCCGCTGCGAGCGAGCCCGACCTTGACCTCGTCGAGGACAATCTTGATGCCGTGCCTGCGGCAACGCTCCTGCAATGCCTTGAGAAAGCCGGGCGGCGGCACGATCAGCCCGCCATCCGACATCAACGGCTCGATGAACACCGCCGCGACCTGATGCGGCGGGCAGGTGGTCTCGAACTGGTAGTCGAGCAGGGCAAGCACGTCCTCGCTGCTGAAATTCGGGCGGTACGGATCGGGATAGGGCAGCAGAAGCACGCCCGGCCGGGGCAGCGTGTGGGTCATGGCGGTATGGCCGCTGATGCCCATCGAGCCGGAGAGATTGCCGTGATAGGAGCCGATGAACGAGATGAAGCGCGAACGGCAGGTGGCCGCCTGCAGCACGCGCACCGCGCAGTCGTTGGCGTCGGACCCGGAGTGGCCGAACCAGACGCGCCGTTCGCCTTCTCCCGGCGTAATCGCCAGCAGCCGCTCCGCCAGCGATACAGCCGGCTCGTTCGGGTAGAGCAGCAGGCTGGCGCCCGCCATGTCGCGGATCGACGTCTCGACCGCTTCGACGACGGCCGGATGGCCGTAGCCGAGCACCGCCGGACCGGCCGATCCCGACAGGTCGAGCAAGGAGCGGCCGCCTTCCTCGATCAGCCGGTTGCCCCGGCCGCCGATGACGCTGAGCGGGGAGAAACGCAGCTTGCCGATCTGGGCGATGGTCGCGGCATCACGTTCGCGCAGGCTGAGATTGCTCACGACACGGTTTCCGTCTCGAGTGCCGGCAGTGCCGCCGCCAGCCGGTCCGCCCATTCTTCGATGCCGGACCGCGTCGACAGCAAATCCTGCCGGATCTCGACGAGGACGGCGGGGATGCCGCGATCGTCGCCATGAATGGGCACGGCGTAATCGGCGTCGCGGCTGATCACATAGGGCACGTTGGCCGCGACATTGAGCCCGGCGTCGGTGCGCAGGCCCGAAAGGATCGTTTCGGCGAGATCTCTCGCTTGGTCGTGCAACACGCCGGCATGCCAGGGTCTGCTGACACCGAGGAAGACCGGCGTGAAGGAATGGATCGTCACGATCCGCGTCTGCCGGCCTGCCTGTGCCCGGTGGTCAAGATACGCGGTCACCCGGTCATGAAACGGCGAAAAGATGATCTCGGCGCGTCGGGTCCGCTCCGTCGCATCGATGCCGACATTGCCGGGAATGTCGGTGTCTTCCGACAGCACCGGAATGCTGCCTGACGTGCCCAGTGGCCGGTTGAGGTCGATCAGCAGCCGCGAGTAACCGCTGAGGAAGGCCGGTGCATCGAGCTTCGACGACAGCAGGCGGGTCACTTCGGCGGCGCCGATATCCCAGGCGATGTGGCGCTGCAGATGGCTGGCATCGAGGCCGAGCTGCCGATACTCGGCCGGCATGTGGTTGGACGCATGCTCGCAC
This sequence comes from Mesorhizobium sp. M7A.T.Ca.US.000.02.2.1, assembly GCF_003996995.1. Taxonomy (GTDB): domain Bacteria; phylum Pseudomonadota; class Alphaproteobacteria; order Rhizobiales; family Rhizobiaceae; genus Mesorhizobium. Next base: position 7,287 of record NZ_RZTT01000239.1, read on the forward strand.
AACAGCACGATATCGGAGCGGCCGTGCTCGTTGAGGACCTCGACGGCCTCGGGCCAATCTTTTCCGGCCTGCGCGGTCATCAATAGAGCGTCCGGTAGAGATCGCAGATGGAGGCCGGATCGAGACCGGCAAGACGCTCGGCTTCATGTCGCTTGAGGCCGACGAAGGTTTCGATGAAGACAGGCGCGAACCATCCCGTCACGGTGCCGTCGGCCAGCAACGCGTCCAGTGCCGCCGGCAGGGTTTCGGGCAGGCGCACCAGACCGAGACTCGCCCGCTCAGCCTCTCTCATCAGTGTCGGGTCGCCGGTGACCAAAGGCGGCGACGGCAGGCCCGCCTTCAGCCCTTCCAGCCCGGCGCGGATGATCGCCGCCAGCGACAGATAGGGATTGCCGGTGGCGTCAGCGGCCCGGTATTCGATGTTGTATTGCCGCGCCGGATCGCGTCCGCCGATCGTCACAGTCGGGCAGATGCGCAGCGACGCCTCGCGGTCGCGGTCGGCGAGCCAGGTATAGGACGAACTCCAGCTGTGCGGCTTCAGCCGGTAGAAGGATGACACGCTCGACGCCGTCATCGCGGTCATTCCAGGCAGATGGCGCAGCACGCCGGCACAGAAGGCGCCGGCTTTGGCGGAAAGACGTCCGGGCTGCGTTGGATCGTATGTCACCGGCTTGCCGGCCTCGTCGACGAAGCTGAAATGGATGTGGACGCCGTTGCCGACGGCAGTTGGCGCGGTTTTGGGCGCGAAGCTCGCACGCCAGCCGGCATTGCGCGCCAATTCGCGCGTGATTTCGCGGATGGCGACGGCGCGGTCCGCCGCCGTCAGCGCGTCCGCCGGCTCGTGCGTCACCTCGAACTGCTCGTCGCCGAATTCGGCGATGACCACCTCGGGAGCGACTCCGGCTTCCTCGAGCGCCGCCATCAGGTTGGGCGCGAAGGGGTCCGTGCGGCGCAGTGCGGCGAAAGACATCGAATGCGCCGGCGCGAAGCCACCGTCGGCGACATTGAACTCATGCTCGAAGGCGGCGATGACCGACAGGCCGGTTGCGGCTTTCAAATCGGCCAGCGCCTCTTTCAGCATCGTACGGGTGCAGCCGAGCCATGGGCTGCCATCGAGCTCGACGATGTCGCCGGCGACCATGTCGAACGGCGTCGCCGATCCGGTACGTGTCGTGCGAAAGCGCGCCTTGAGATCGGGGATCAGCCGCAGGTCGCCCGACGAGCCCCAGGGGTTGGGATCGACGATCGAGTTGAACGGCGTCAGCGACAGATTGGCCTGCAGCCAACCGACGCCGGTCGTGGCGGTCTTCTGCAACTTGCTTTCGGCAACGAAGCGGCCCCGCGTGACGGCGGAGAGATCCGTGGTGACGACGGCAACCAGAGGCTCGACAGTCGATGTCATGCCGGTTTTCCCAAAGCGTTGAAGCGGCCGACGACCGTGTCGGTATCGGCCACCCAGCAGTAGCCGCCGAAGGCCTTGAGCGCGATGTCGTGGCGTTCCTGCGTAATGGTGGCGCAGGCATCCGATACGCAGGTGACAAGATAGCCGCGGTCGGCGCCGTCGCGCACCGTCATGTCGACGCATTGATCGGTCAGCACGCCGACCACGACGAGATAGCGGATGCCGAGATTCTTGAGGAGATAGTCGACATTGGTCGAATTGAAGATGCCCGACGACGTCTTCGGCAGCATGATCTCGTCGCCAACCGGCGCCAGCGCGGGCACCGGCAGTCCCTCGGGGAGGCTGGGCGCGACATGGATCGGCGTCAGCTTGTGGTCGAGCGAGCGGTCACGGCCGTCTTCGGTCAGGCTCTGGATGATGGTGTGCAGCACCTCGACGCCATTGGCCCGCGCAGCGGCCAGCAGGCGCTCCTGGTTGGGGATCGTCTGTGACGATGTCTGCCGGTAGAAATAGTGATCGGGCCCACGCTCCGGATGCGACGGATCTGCGCCCGGCTCCAGCCAGATGCGCTGCATGTCGACGAGCAGCAGGGCCGTTTCGCCGGCCCGGAAGGCTTCGTCTCGTTTGGGTAGGGCCTGGGTCATGCTTTGTCGTCCTGCTTTGCTGATTTGGGTCCCGGCGTCTTGCGGGGTCCGGGTATCTTGCGCGCGC
>NZ_RZTT01000023.1 GCF_003996995.1 Mesorhizobium sp. M7A.T.Ca.US.000.02.2.1
CCTGCCGGTTCATCTCGGCCGGTTGCTGCTCGCATAATATTTCGTTCGGGGCGCGCGTCTGTCCGCTGGTTCGGGCAGGCGCGCTGGGAGGAAAACATGGCAAAGGTTCCGGTTCAATTCACGCTCAATGGCTCGGAAAAGGCCGAATTCATCGACAGCGGCACGACGCTGCTCCACGCTCTGCGCGACAAGATCGGCGACACCTCGCCGAAAGGCGGCTGCCATCAAGGCACCTGCGGCGCCTGTTCGGTCATCATAGACGGCGAACTCAGGCTCTCCTGCCTGACGCTGGCCGAAACCTGCAATGGGGCGGCCATCAGCACGACTTCAGGGCTTTCGGAAAGCGGCGTGCTGCACCCGCTGCAGCGCGCCTTCCTCGACACCTTCGCCACGCAATGCGGCTTCTGCACGCCGGGCATGATCATGGCGGCCAAGGTGCTGCTCGATCATACGCCCAACCCCAGCCGCGACGAGGTGGTCGAGGCGCTATCGGGCAACATCTGCCGTTGCACCGGCTACGAACCGATCATCAAGGCGGTGCTGACTGCCGCCCGCGCCAATTCGCAGAACGCGGCCTGAGGGGTCCAAAAGAATGGAACTGCGCAAGAACTACTTCGCCGATGTCCGCAAAGATGATCTGCACGAGATCGGCCAACCTCGGCCGCGCTCCGATTCACCCGCCCATGTCACCGGCAAGACCGCCTTTTTCGCCGACCGCAATTTCCCCGGCATGCTGCACCTGAAGATGGTGCGCAGCCCGCATCACCATGCCCGCATCCGCTCGATCGACACCTCGGAAGCGGAAAAGCATCCGGGTGTGGTGAAAATTCTGACCGCCAAGGATGTGCCGCACAATGTCTACACCATCCTGATCCTGATCCAGGTCGGGCCGGAGGACGAGACGGTGCTTGCCGACGGCAAGGTGCGCTGGAAGGGCGAGGCCGTGGTGGCGGTGCTGGCCGAAACCGAGCGCGCCGCGCAAGAGGCGGCCGCCAAGGTCAAGGTCGACTATGAGGTGCTGCCGGCCGTCTTCGACATGGAGGAGGCGCTGAAACCCGGCGCGCCGCTGGTCAACGAATATCACGGCCAGAATTATTACCTCTATGACAGCGGCGAGTGCCGCAAGGTGCGCTTCGGCGATGTCGAGGCGGGCTTCGCCGGCGCCGACCACATATTGGAGGAGAGCTACCAGTCCTCGCCGATCGAGCACGCGCCGACCGAGACCACCGGCTGCGTGGTGGCACCCGAGGGCAATGACCGCTTCACCTGCTACACCAACACGCAGGCGATGTTCTTCACGCTCGACAACACCTCGATCATCCTGCAGATGCCGGGCAGCAAACTGCATTTCGTCGGCGGCACCGTTGGCGGCGGTTTTGGCGGCAAGGTCGACGTCATCGTCGAGCCGATCGCCATCCTCGGCGCAAAATTAACAGGACGACCAGTCTGTTTTATCTACAGCCGCGAGGAGGAGATGCAGATCTCGTCGCCGCGCGCCGCCGAAAAGGTCGTCATCAAGGACGGCGTCATGAAAGACGGCCGCATCGTCGCGCGCAAGGTCACTGGCTACACCGATGCCGGCGCCTATTCGCGCCATTCGCCCTATGGCGCGCAGAAGGGCGCGGGGCACTATCCCGGCCCTTACACCATCCCGAACGTCTGGATCGACACCTACTGCGTCTACACCAACCGCACGCCCTCGTCGGCCATGCGCGGCTTCGGCGTCACTATCGGCGACTTCGCGCTGGAGGTGCAGATGGACAAGCTGGCGCGCCTGATCGGCATGGATCCGCTCGAATTCCGCTTCATCAACGCCTATCGCGACGGCGACATGAAGGCGCACCGCCAGCCGACCGAGGGCGCCGCGCTGATCGAATGCATGCAGGAAGCATCGCGCGCCGCCAACTGGCCGGTGGCGGAAAAGTACATGGCGATGTCATCCTACGTGAAGGGAGCTTGAGATGGCGATCAGGCGTGGACGCGGCGTTGCCGCCATCAACTATCCCACCGGCATGAACCTCGGCGGCGACCCGACGCAGGCGCTGGTGCATTCGACGCCGACCGGCAATTTCATGGTGACGTTGTCATCGGTCGATCTCGGCCAAGGCATGAAGCAGATCATGGCGCAGATCTGCGCCGAGACGATCGGCGTGCCGACCGACCGTGTCGTCGTCGACACCGCCGACACCGACACCGGCCCGCACTGCATGGGCACCTTCGCCTCGCGCGGCACCCACCGCGCCGGCAACGCCGTCATCCAGGCGGCAAGGGAAGCCCGCCAGGTGATGCTGGAAGTGGCGGCCGAGGAGTTGGAGGTGAATGCATCCGACCTCGAGACCGACGGCCAGGGCAACATCCTGGTCAAGGGCGCACCGCAAAAATCGATCTCGATCTTCGATGTCGCGCTGTCGGCACATTTCAAGCGCGGCCGCTCGATATCAGGCCGCGGCATGTTCCTGATCCCGCGCTCCTATCCCGAGAAAGAAACCGGCGCGATGAAGCCGTCGACCTGCTACGCGCATGCCTGCACCGTGGCCGAGGTCGAGGTCGACGACGAAACCGGCGAGGTCACCGTACTGACGGTGAAGAACGTCTTCGAGATCGGCCGCGCGCTGAACCCGAAAATGGTCGAACAGCAGCTGGTCGGCGGTTCGTGGATGGGCATCAGCCATGCGCTCTATGAGACGACCGAGCCCTATTATCCCAACCGCGATCATGGCGGCACCGACTTCAACCAGTATCTGATGCCGGGTCCCGGCGACCTCGCCGAGACCGAGATCATCGTGCTGGAGCGGCCATCGGCGGACGGACCATACGGCGCCAAAGGGCCGGGCGAAATGTGCGCCAACCCACAGATCCCGGCGGTCGCCAATGCCGTCTTCGACGCCGTCGGCGTGCGCATCGACACGCTGCCGATCACGCCGGAGCGCATCCTGCGCGCGCTGAAGGCGCAAGCGGCGAACTGAGGGCCGAAATGACCGGGACAAGCGCCGAGACATCAGCGACCTCGCCGGAGGCGGTGGCGCAGCATCTGGCCGCCTCGCGCTATCTGGCCGATGAAAGCCTTTCGACCGCCATCTTCCTGGCAATCCGGCTGGGCAAGCCGCTGCTGCTCGAAGGCGCGCCGGGCGTCGGCAAGACGGAAGCGGCCAAAGCGATCGCCGAGCTGCTCGGCCGCGATCTGGTGCGGCTGCAATGTTATGAAGGCATCGACGCCGCGCACGCGCTCTACGAATGGAACTACCAGCGCCAACTGCTTGCCATCCGCCATGCCGGCGAGCATGAGATCGACATCTACGACGACCGTTTCCTGATCGCACGACCGCTGCTGCAGGTGCTGAAAGCGCCCGAGCAGCGCGTGCTGCTGGTCGACGAGATCGACCGCTCGGACCACGAATTCGAAGCGCTGCTTTTGGAATTCCTCTCCGACTTCCAGATCAGCATTCCCGAGCGCGGCACCATCCGCGCCGCCGCACAGCCGATCGTCATCCTGACCTCGAACCGCACCCGCGAGCTCGCCGAAGCGCTGCGCCGCCGCTGCGTCTACCACTGGATCGGCTATCCCGACGCCGAGCGCGAGGCCGCCATCATCATGCTGCGCGCCGGCAATGTGGCTGAAGCAACGGCGCGCGCCGTGGCGGCGGCCGTGCAGACCATTCGCGCCCGCCCACTGGCCAAGCCCCCCGGCATCGCCGAGGCCGTCGAATGGGCCAATGCCGCCACCATCCTGGAGAGAGGCGGCAGCCCGTGGCCGGAAGCCTTCCGCCGCGCCATCGGCGTGCTGATCAAGGACGAGGAAGACCTTTCCTACATCGCACCGGAGCTTGGCCGGATCGTCGAGGAGGCGCTGGCGTGACGCGGGAGGTCATTTTGCAATGCTGGCGGGAGAGCGCCCCCCTCTGCCCTGCCGGGCATCTCCCCCTCAAGGGGGTGTTTGGACCGGAGACATCGCGAACAGGTGTGCGAAGACATCGCGAACAGTTTCCCATGCTATCGGCTGATTGCGTTGAGGTCGATGGTTTGGATTTTCTGGTGTCTGAAGTAGACGTCGAAGACACCGTCCTTTTGGGTCGGTCTGAAGGCGACAGTCCTGCCGGCAAAGGCGTTGCAGATCTTGAAGGCGCGTCCGAACAGGGAGGTCGCGCCCTTCTGCTGGATTTTGCGGAGGTGGTCGCCGAGTGCGTATTCGAAGGGCGGCACCGCCTCGCTGAAGTCGCGGCCGGAAGGCCGGTAACGGTCGATCGGCACGGCGCCGCCGATGCCATCGTGCGGTCGTCTGGTGTTGTAGAGCTGGCGCCAGGCATCGAAGGCGCGTTGTGCGATCGACAAGCTGTCGAAGGGTGGTCCCTGCAGCGCCTCGGCCTTGAGGGAGCGATGGAAGCGCTCCTCCTTGCCAAGCGTCTGGGGATGGCAGGGTCTGGAATGACTGATGGCGACGCCGATCTCGATCAGCCAAACACCAAGCGCGGTGAAGTTGTTGCGGCCGCCGTCGCCCCAGGGCGGGCCGTTGTCGGTGGCGATACGCCATGGCAGACCGTAGCGCTGGAAGGCTGCGATGAGCCGCGTCTTGACGGTTTCGGTCGTTTGGTCTGGACAAGCCTCCAGCACCAGCGAGAAGCGCGAATGGTCGTCGAGTACGGTGAGCGGATGCAGCCGCCCCTGGCGCAGCGCCACGTGGCCCTTGAAGTCCATCTGCCACAGATCGTTGGGAGCCTCGTGCTCGAAGCGGATGAAGGGTTGCGTACCGCCGCCCTGCGCACCCAGTTCGACACCGTTGCGGCGCAAGATGCCAGTCACTGTCGAAGGCGCAATCGTGCCACCGCCTTCCCGCTTGAGTACGCCGGCGATCTTGCGGCCGCCCCAGGCTGGGCACTCCTGGCGCAGCGACAACACCGCCGCTTCCAACGCTGGCAGGCTGCGCCGCGGGCTCAACTTCGGCCGCCGCGAACACTCCACAAGCCCGCTCTCGCCGTTCGCTCGAAAGCGCGCGATCAGCTTGTGCCCGCAGGTCCGCCCGATCCTAAAGCGGCGGCACAGCGAACTCACATTCGCCCCCGGCGCCAGCGCCAACCGCACAAATTCTTCCTTCTGGCTCATCACGCTCCTGGCCTCGAATGGCACCTCGAACCTCCCCGCGCAAAGCGCACGAAACTGTTCGCGATGTCTTCGCACACCTGTTCGCGATGTCTCCGGTCCAAACACCCCCTTGAGGGGGAGATGTCCGGCAGGACAGAGGGGGGCAACGCTTGATACCAACCTTCGGCTCTTACCATCTCGCCAATGTTCGCCTTCATCGCTCACTGGCACCAGGCCTTTCCGCGCCCTTCGATGCTGACGGCTTCGGGCTTGCCGACATCGCTGTGGCCGACGGGAAGATTTCCAGCATCACCGCGCATCGCCGATCCGCCGATGCGATTGACCTCGCCGGCCGTATAATCCTGCCATGCTTCGTCGACTGCCACACGCATATCGACAAAGGCCATATCTGGCCGCGGAAACCAAATCCCGATGGCACCTTCATGGGCGCGCTGAATGCCGCCGGAGCCGATCGCGTGGCACGCTGGAGCGCCGAGGATTTGGCGCGGCGGATGGATTTTTCACTGCGCTGCGCCTACGCCCATGGCACCAGGGCGCTGCGCACCCACATCGACAGCGTCGCGCCGCAGGAGGAGATCTCCTGGCCAGTGTTCGAGACGATGCGCGAGGCATGGTGCGGCCGTATCGAATTGCAGGGCGCCTGTTTGCTCGGCATCGAAGGCGTGCGTGACAAAAAGTGGTTCGACAGACTGGCAAAGAGGGTTGCCGCGGCCAAGGGCGTGCTCGGTGTCGTCACCTATATGGTGCCGGACCTGGAAGAACTGCTCGACCATGTCTTCGCGCAAGCCATCAAGCATGGCCTCGATCTCGATTTCCATGCCGACGAGACCGATGATATCTCCGCCATATCGTTGAAGAAGATCGCCGAGGCCGCTCTCTGGAACGGTTTCGAAGGAAAGATCCTCGTCGGCCATTGCTGCTCGCTCGCGCGCCAGCCGGACCTCGATGTGCTCGATACGCTGGACAAAGTGGCGAAGGCCGGGCTCGCCGTCGTCTCGCTGCCGATGTGCAATCTCTATCTGCAGGACCGGCGCGGCGACCAAACCACGCCGCGCTGGCGCGGTGTGACGCTGCTGCACGAGATGAAGGCGAGGGGCATTCCGGTGGCAGTCGCTTCCGACAACACGCGTGATCCCTTCTACGCCTATGGCGATCTCGACATGCTGGAGGTCTACCGCATGGCGACGCGCATCCTGCATTTGGACCATCCGGTCGCCGACTGGCCGCAAGCGGTCACCGCGACGCCGGCCAAGGTGATGCGGCTTGATGGCTTCGGCACGCTTGCCGCCGGCGGCGATGCCGATTTCATCGTGTTCAAAGGCCGAAGCTGGACGGAATTGCTGTCGCGACCCGAATCGGATCGCATCGTGGTGCGCGGCGGCAAGGCGATCGACCGGCAATTGCCCGACTATGCCGAACTCGACGAACTGATGGTGGGATAATGGACGTTTCGGCGCTCAAACGCGATCTTAACGGGCTCAAGGTCGACGACAACCCGGCCATCGTCCAGCAGAAGAGCCGTGACTTCTACTGGTACAGCCCGGTGCTGAAGCAGCAACTGGACCATGTCACCGGCGATCTGATCGTGACGCCGAAGAACGAGGCCGAACTGATACGCGTGCTTGCCGCGTGTCATCGCCATGGTGTGCCGGTGACACCGCGTGGCAGCGGCACCGGCAATTACGGCCAGGCGATGCCGCTCTCCGGCGGCGTCGTGCTCAACCTTGCCGAGATGAACGAGATCAAGTCGATCGCGCCAGGTCGCGTTGTGAGCGGACCGGGGGCGATCCTGGCCGATATCGACAAGGCGACGCGGGCGCATTCCGGGCAGGAGCTGCGGCTGTCGCCCTCCACCTACAACACCGCTTCGATCGGCGGCTTCATCGCCGGCGGTTCGGGCGGCGTCGGCTCGATCAATTTCGGCGGCCTGCGCGATTTCGGCAACGTGCTGCGCCTGCGCGTGGTGACGATGGAAGCCGAGCCGAAAGCGCTCGAACTCACTGGCGAGGATCTGCACAAGGTGACCCACGCTTACGGCACCAACGGCATCATATCGGAGGTCGAGATGCCGCTGACCGCGGCTTATGAATGGATCGATGTCATCGTCGGCTTCGACGCTTTCATGGATGTCGCCCGCTATGGCAATGCGCTGGCATGTCAGGACGGTATCCTGACCAAGCTGATCACGCCGATAGCCGCACCCGTGCCGCAGCTCTATTTCAAGCGGCATCAAAAGTTCCTGAAACAGGGGCAAAGCATTTGCGTCGTCATGGTGGCGCGGCACGGGCTGGACGCTTTCCTGGCCTTCACCCGCCGTGCCGGTGGCGAGGTGATCTACAATGCGGCCACGGCGACGCCGGACGAGAAAAAGGGCCTGCCGCCGGCCTATGAATTGGCCTGGAACCACACCACGCTGAGGGCGCTGCGCGTCGATCCTTCGATTACCTATCTGCAGTCGCTCTATCCCTTTCCCAACCAGCTGGCGCTGGTCGAGAAGATGGACGCGATGTTTCCGGGCGAGGTTTTCTCGCATCTGGAATTCGTGCGGCTGGACGGCAACATCACCTGCTTCGGCCTGCCGCTGGTCAAGTTCACCACCGAGGCGCGGCTCGACGAGATCGTGCGTCTGCATGAAGCGAATGGCTGCCCGATCTTCAACCCGCATCGCTACACGCTGGAAGAGGGCGGCATGAAGCAGACCGACGCGGTGCAGCTTGCCTTCAAGCGCGAAACCGATCCGCAAGGCCTGCTCAACCCCGGCAAGATGATCGCCTGGGAGAACCCGGACTATGACTACCGGTCGGGCCGGACATTCCTTTTCAAGGGGCTGCAGAGGGCAAGCTGATGACCAGCGTGTGGCGCTGCACCCCCCTCTGGCCTGCCGGCCATCTCCCCCTCAAGGGGGGAGATCAGACTGCCGCGCTGCTTTCGCCAACCATCAACGTCGCAGATAGGCAGCAACGCGGAAACCGCCAATCTCCCCCCTTGAGGGGGAGATGCCCGGCAGGGCAGAAGGGGGTGCCTCGCGCTGACCTGCAGGATGTCCTCCGATGAACATCCTCGTCCTTTACGCCCATCCGGTCGAGACCAGCTTCAATGCCGGCCTGCACCGCATGATCGTAGAGCGGCTGACAGCGGCGGGCCATGCGGTGGACGACTGCGATCTCTATGCCGAAGCCTTCGATCCGCGGATGACGCGCCAGGAGCGGCTGGACTACCACAGCCAACGCGGCGCCGCTGACGCTGCCGCGCCTTATGTCGAACGCCTGCTGCGCGCCGATGCGCTGGTGCTTTCCTATCCGGTCTGGAACTATGGCTTTCCAGCGATCCTGAAAGGCTTTTTCGATCGCGTCTTCCTGCCCGGCGTGTCGTTCAAACTGGTCGATGGCAAGGCGCAGCCGTCTCTGCACAACATACGCAAGGTTGCAGCGGTGACCACCTATGGCGGCAGCCGGTTCCGCGCCATGCTGATGGGCGATCCGCCACGCAAGCTGATCAAGCGCATGCTGCGCGCCACCGTAAAACCGGGCGCGCCGGTGAGCTATCTCGCGCACTACGCGATGAACCTGTCTACCGACCAAACGCGCAAGGCTTTCATGACCAAGGTTGCGGCCAGCATGGATGCCTTCTGATGCGCGCGCTGGTGGTTTACTGCCATCCGGTGCCCGAGAGCTTTTGCGCGGCCATCCGCGACACCGCCGTGGACGTGCTGACGCGACGAGGCTGGGAGGTGCGGCTGCTCGACCTCTACGCCGAGAAATTCGATCCGGTGATGGGCTGCGACGAGCGGCGCTCCTACAACGACCAGTCGCCGCAGGACCCGGCACTGAAGCCGCATTTCGAACTGCTCAACTGGGCCGAAGCGATCCTGTTCGTCTATCCGACCTGGTGGTACGGACTGCCGGCGATGCTGAAGGGCTGGCTCGACCGGGTGTGGGCGACGGACGTCGCCTTCAAGCTGCCGGCCGGCAAGGGGCGGATCAAGTCGCTGATGACGCATGTGACCAAGGTCGGTGTCATCACCACCTGCGGCGCGCCGACGTGGTGGAGCGTCGTCGTCGGCCAGCCGGGACGCAAGACCCTGCTGCGCGGCATGCGGGCGCTGTGCGCGACGCGCTGCCGGACGTTTTTCCTGGCGCACTATCTGATGGATGCCTCGACGCCGGCAACGCGGGCGGCGTTTCTGGCGAAGGTGCGGGCGAAGTTGGAGCGGTTTTAGGGAATTAGCGTCCTTCTCCCCGTTTACGGGGAGAAGATGCCGGCAGGCAGATGAGGGGCAGCACGAACATTGCAGAGGTTGGCGCCGCCCCTCATCCGGCCCTTCGGGCCACCTTCTCCCCGTAAACGGGGCGAAGGAAGAGAGTGCTACATCCTCGTCCGCTCCGACTTCGGATCGTACATCGGCTTCAACGACGCTTCCGCCGCAAAACGCTCGCCGGCGATCTCGATCTCATAGGTTGAGGCCAGCAGATCGGCCTCGCTCTCGCCCTCGCAAGGCACATAGCCTAGCCCGACCGCGCAGCCGAGATGATGGCCGTAATTGCCTGAAGTGATCGGGCCGACGATCTTGCCGTCGCGCAGGATCGCCTCGTTGTGGAAGAGCAGGGGCTCTGGATCCTTCAGGCGGAACTGGACGAGCCGGCGTGACAGGCCGGCTTCCTTCTTGCGCAGCACGGCATCGCGGCCGATGAAGTCGCCCTTGGCGGTCTTCACCGCGAAGCCAAGGCCGGCTTCCAGCACATTGTCCTCGTCGGTGATGTCATGGCCGAAATGCCGGAACGCCTTTTCGATGCGGCAGGAATCCAGCGTGTGCAGGCCGCAGAGTTTCAGGCCGAAATCCGCACCTGCCTCCTCGATCGCCTCGAAGACATGGGCCGCCTGATCGGTCGAGACATAGAGTTCCCAGCCGAGTTCGCCGACATAGGTGACGCGGTGGGCGCGGGCCAGGCCCATGCCGATCTCGATTTCCTGGAACGTGCCGAACGGATTTTTATCATTGGAAAAATCGTTGGGGCTGACCTTCTGGATCAGCTTTCTCGCGTCCGGGCCCATCAGGCAGAGCACGCTTTCGGCCGCCGTCACGTCGGTGATGACGACGAACTCGTCGGCGATGTGCTTGCGCAGCCAAGCCAGGTCGCGCTGCAGCGTGGCGCCGGGGACGACGAGGAAGAAAGCCGTTTCCGACAGCCGCGAGATCGTCAGGTCGCTCTCGATGCCGCCGCGCTGGTTGAGCATCTGGGTGTAGACGATCTTGCCCGGGGCGACGTCCATGTCGTTGGCGCATAGTCTTTGCAGGAAGTGCCGAGCGTCGCGGCCCTCGACACGGATCTTGCCGAACGAGGTCATGTCGAACAGGCCGACGCCATTCCTGACCGCGAGGTGTTCTTCGCGCTGGTTGTCGAACCAGTTCTGGCGCTTCCAGGAATAGCGGTATTCGCGCTCCTGGCCCTCGCGTGCGAACCAATTGGCGCGCTCCCAACCGGCGACTTCGCCGAAAACGGCGCCGCGCGCCTTCAGATGCTCGTGCAGCGGCGAACGCCTGACATTCCTCGAGGTCGCCATCTGGCGGTAGGGGAAATGGTCGGCATAGAGCAGGCCGAGCGTTTCGGAGACGCGCTCCTTGAGGTAGCGGCGGTTCTTCTGGAACGGCTGTGCGCGGCGGATGTCGACTTCCCACAGGTCGAAGGGGGCTTCGCCATCGTTGATCCACTGCGCCAGCGCCATGCCGGCGCCTCCGGATGAGACGATGCCGATCGAATTGTAGCCGGTCGCCATCCAGTAGCCGGCCAGTTCCGGCGCCTCGCCGAGATAGTAGCGGTCGTCGGGCGTAAAACTCTCAGGACCATTGAAGAAGGTGTGGATGCCGGCGGTCGCCAGCATCGGCATGCGGTTGACGCCCATTTCGAGGATCGGCTCGAAATGCTCCATGTCCTCAGGCAGTTGGTCGAAGCAGAAATCCTCGCTTATGCCGTCCATGCCCCACGGCTTGGCCACCGGCTCGAAGGCGCCCAGCATCATCTTGCCGGCGTCTTCCTTGTAGTAGGCGCACTCATCGGGCACGCGCAGCACCGGCAGACGGGTGAGGCCGGGGATCGGTTCGGTGACGAGGTAAAAATGCTCGCAGGCGTGCAGCGGGATGGTGACGCCGTTCTGCGCTCCCAGTTCGCGGGCCCACATGCCGGCGCAGTTGACGACGATGTCGGCTTCGATCGTGCCTTGCTCTTCGCCTTGCGCCCAGGACACGCCGCTGACTCGGCCGGCCCTGCTATGGACCTTGGTGACCTTGACATTCTCGACGATGGTGGCGCCGCGCTGGCGGGCGCCCTTGGCCAGGGCCATGGCGATATTGGCGGGGTCGCACTGGCCGTCGAGCGGCAGATGCACGGCGCCGACGACATCGGAAACATTGAGATGCGGGTACATCTCGCTGACTTCCCTGGGCGAAATCTCGCGGACATCGACATCGAAGGCACGCGCCAGCGATGCTTGCCTGTAGATCTCGTGCTTGCGCTCCTCGGTCAGCGCCACGGTGATCGAACCGACCTGGCGCATGCCGGTGCCGACCTCGGTCTCGGCTTCCAGCTTGACGTAGAGGTCGGCGGAATATTTCGCCAGCCGCGTCATGTTCTGCGAGCCGCGCAGCTGGCCGATCAGGCCGGCGGCATGCCATGTCGTGCCCGACGTCAGCTGTTTGCGTTCGAGAAGCACGATATCGGTCCAGCCAAGCTTGGCCAGGTGATAGGCGACCGAACAGCCGGAAACGCCGCCGCCGATGATGACCGCCCTTGCTTTGGCGGGAACTGCCTTGGCGGTCATGCTGCCTCGCGACGGTAGCTGGAAGCAAAGCGGCGCAGACGAAGTGCAGCTTCCTGCAGCACCGGTTCGGGCTGGCAGAGACTGATGCGAATGTGGCCGGCGGCCGCCTCGCCGAAGCTGGAGCCGGGCATGACGCCGACCTTTTCCTTGTCGAGCAGGGCCCAGGCGAATTTCTCATCGTCCGGTTCGACGGCCGAGATGTCGAGCATGACATACATGCCGCCCTCCGAACCGCGCACGGTCACGTCGTTCATGCCCCGCACGGCGTCGAGCAAGACGGTGCGGCGTGCCGCGTAACGTTCGGCGATCTCCTTGACGCCGTAACGGTTCTCCAGCGCCTCCGAACAAGCGATCGAAATGAAGGCCGGCAGGCCGTAGGTCGTCACCAGATTGAGATTGATCATGAGCGTGATCATCTCCTCCGGTCCCGTCAGCCAGCCCATGCGCCAGCCGGTCATGCCGTGGCTTTTGGACATCGAATTGATGACCAGCGTGCGCTCGGCCATCCCTGGCAGCGAGCGCGGCGAGACGTGCTCGCCGCCGCCGAGCGTCCAGTAGACTTCGTCCGACAGCAGCCAGAGGTCGTGCTCCCGGCAGACTTCTGCCAACTGCTCCAGCCGCTCGCGCGAGTAGACCGCACCGGTCGGATTGTTCGGCGTGTTGATCAGGATGGCGCGCGTGTTCGGCCGGATTGCCGCGCGGATCATGTCGGCACGTGGCTGGAAGCCATCCTCGGCCGGTGTCTCGACGACTGTGAAGTCAGCGCCCGCGGCGCTGAACGTGTTGGGATAGGTGGCGTAGTAGGGCGCCACGACGATGGCGTGGTCGCCCTGGTCGAGCACGCCCTGCACAGCCGCGTAGAGTGCGGCCTGTCCGCCCGGCGTGGCGATCACCTGATCCGGCGACGTCTCGACGCCGGTGCAGGCGCTCGAGGCCGCCGCCATCGCCTTGCGCAGGCGCGGCAGGCCGGGAAGCGGGGTGTAGTGGTGATTGCTGCCGCGAACCGCGGTCACACAGGCTTCGATCGTCTGCGAAGGCGTGTCGAAATCATGGTCGCCGACCGACAGCATGATGATGTCTTCGCCGGCCTCCTTGCGCGTCCAGGCGGCGAAATGGACTTCCCAGCCGTCCTTGCCCGAAGGCACGATGCCGGAAATGCGCGATGATGGTCTAGGCATGCAAAACTCCCGAAATTTCGTAGCCGGCCTGTTCGAGCCGGTCGCGCAGAGCGGCGATGTGCGGAGGTCCGACTTCGCAGCAGCCGCCAACGATGCTTGCCCCAGCCTCGACCCAGCCGATCGCCTGGTCGGCATATGCATCCGGGCCAAGGTCGTGACGGGCGTGCAGCACATCGACGGTGCCGCCGTGCTTGAGCGCTCCGGTTGACGTGAAACCGTTGGCGTAGGCGCCGACCGGGCCGCCGAGGCCGATCAGTTCAGGCAAAGCCGCGGCGATTGCTTCCGGCCGGCAGCAATTGACCAGCCGCGCGGCGACTGCCAGGCCGTCGAGCGCGCTTGCCGCGGTGGCTATTGCTTCGCCGCTGCGCAGCCGCGGCTTGCCGTGGTCGGCCAGCGTCCACGACACCCATACCGGCTTGCCGCTTTCCGATGCCGCGGTGACCGCCGCGCGGGCTTCGTCCGCCGACGCCATGGTTTCACACAGGAACAGGTCGACGCCATCGGCCTGCTCGGCAACGATGCGGCGGTAAATATCGAGCGTGTCCTCGAAGGAAATGGTCAGTGCCGGTGCATAGCTGCCGAAAAGCGGCGACAGGCAACCGGCGATGGCTGCATCGCCGGCCTCGTCGCGGGCCTGCCTGGCCAATTCGATGCCGCGCTTCTGCAATGGCTTGAAGAGGTCTTGCGCACCTTCACGCGCCAGGCGTTCGGGCGTTGCCGAATAGGTGTTGATGGTGATCACGCGGGCGCCGGCGCGGATGAATTCCGCGTGCAGGTCGCGCACCAGATCAGGTTCGTCGATCAGCACCCTGGCCGACCATAGCGGCGTCGGCTCGGATTTGCTGCGACGGACCAGTTCCTGGCCCATGCCGCCATCGGTGAGGATGATTTTCTTCATGCTCGCAGCCTTTCATTCTTCGGATCCCACAGCGGTTCATCCTTCTGCACGATCGCCTGAAAGCGGTCACCGAAGATTTCGACCTCGACTGATGTGCCTGGCTCGGCCAGATCGGCGCGCAGCATGCCGAGCGCGATCGATTTGTCGACCCGGTGGCCCCAGCCGCCGGACGTCGTCTCGCCGACGATCTTGCCGTCATGCCACAGCGTCGACACTGAAGGGGCGTCGCAGTCGCCCGGGTTCTCTATAACCAGCGTGACGAAGCGCTTCTTCACGCCTTGCTGCTTTTCGTTCTGGAGTGCAGTCTTGCCACGGAAATCGGGCTTGTCCCATTTGACGAAGCGCTCCAGCCCGCCCTGCAGGATCGAATAGTCGGTCGACAGGTCGCCCTTCCAGGTGCGGTAGCCTTTTTCAAGCCTGAGCGAATCCAACGCATACATGCCGAATGGCTTCAGCCCATGCTGCTGGCCAGCCGCGCAGATGGCATCAAAGATCGCGGCGGTGTCGTCCACCCTTGTGTGGATTTCCCAGCCGAGCTCCCCGGCGAAGGAGACGCGCACAAGCTTCGCCCAGCGGCCGGCGATCTTGGTTTCCTGATGCGTCAGCCATGGCAAAGTGAGGTCGGCTTCGCAGACATCGGCGAGGATTTTCCGCGAGTTGGGGCCGGCCAGGATCTGGGTCGAGAATTCCTCGGTCCGATCGATCAGCTTGAACGGCGCATCCTTGGGCATGCGCGACTTCAGCCATTCGAAATCATGCCACTGCGCGACCGCCGCGGTGATCAGCGTCATCAGGTTGTCGTCGTGACGCACCACGGACATTTCGGTGACGATGCGGCCTTTGTCGTCGGCGAAATAGACGAGACCGATGCGGCCTGGCTTCGGCACCAGCCCGGTGACCTGCAGGCTCAGCCATTCGGCGGCACCGGGACCGTCGAGGTTGAAGCGCGAGAAGCCCGGCAGGTCCAAAATGCCAGCGGCGTCGCGCACGGCCAGGCATTCCTCGCGCACGCGATGATGCCACGGTCCGTCGCGGCGGAAGGTCAGCGTGGCTTCCTCGGAAATGTCATCGCCGTCTTGTGCGTACCAGGTGGCCCGCTCCCAGCCATTATAGGCGTCGAAGCGGCCGCCGAGCGCCTTGATGCGATCATGGATCGGCGACAGCTTGCGGTCGCGGCCTTCCGGCCAGGCATGGCGCGGGAACTGGATGGCATACTCGTTGCCGTAGATCTCCATGCCCTTGGCGACGCAATAGTCCGGCGCCGAGGCAAAGGAGGTGAAGCGGCGCGGGTCGCACGACCACATATCCCATTCGGTCTGGCCCTCTGTCACCCATTCGGCCAGCACCTTGCCGGCGCCGCCACCCTGGGCAATGCCGAAGGTGAAGACGCAGGCCTCGAAGGCATTGGGAACGCCGGGCATCGGGCCGATCAGCGGATTGCCGTCCGGCGTGTAGGGGATCGGCCCGTTGATGACCTTGGACAGGCCGGCGGTGCCAAGGATCGGCACGCGGGCGACGGCATCGGCCAGATAATGTTCCAGCCGGTCGAGGTCGTCGGGGAACAATTGAAAGGAAAAATCCTCCGGCATCGGGTCGTTGTGGCTGGCCCAATGCGCGCGGCAATTGCGCTCATAGGGGCCGAGATTCATGCCGTTCTTCTCCTGGCGCAGATAGTAGGAGGTGTCGACGTCGCGCAGCAGCGGCAGTTTCTTGCCCTGTTCCTTCGACCATGCCGCCAGCTCGGGGATCTCCTCGAACAAAATGTACTGATGGCTCATCACCATCATCGGCACGTCGCGGCCGAACATCCGGCCGACTTCGGCGGCGCGGTAGCCGGCGGCATTGACGACGATCTCGCAGCGGATCTCACCTTGCGCCGTCTCGACCACCCACTCGTCGTTCTCGCGGCGCACGCCTGTGACCGGGCAGAAGCGGATGATCTTCGCGCCCATGTCGCGCGCGCCCTTGGCCAGCGCCTGGGTGAGCTGCGCCGGATCGATGTCGCCGTCGCTCGGGTCGTAGAGCGCGCCTTTCAAATCATGCGTCTCGATGAAGGGATAGCGGCGCTGGATCTCGTCGACGCCGACAATGTCGATGTCCATACCCTGGTAGCGGCCCATGCCCTTGGCGCGCTGAAATTCTTGCATGCGCTCTTTCGTGTGGGCAAGGCGCAGCGAGCCGGTGACGTGATAGTTCATGGGATAGTCGACCGCGTCGGCCAGGCCGCGATAAAGCTCGGTCGAATAGCGCTGCATGTTCATCAGCGACCAGGACGAGGAGAAAGTCGGCACGTTGCCGGCGGCATGCCAGGTCGAGCCCGAAGTCAGCTCGTTCTTTTCCAAGAGCACGCAGTCGGTCCAGCCCGCCTTGGCGAGATGATAGAGCGAGGAGGTGCCGACAGCACCGCCTCCGATGATCACCACGCGCGCCGTGCTCGGCAAACCCGCCATGTTTTTCTCCAAACTTGAACTCAATAGACGGGTGGCGAAACCACCCAGATGACAATTGCAGGCTCCGCGCCCGGATTGCGCCAGCGGTAGGACTTGCCTTCGAAGCGAAAGGAGTCGCCCTCGCCAAGCCGATGCCAGACACCTCCGATCTCGATGTCGAACAGCCCGGATGCGACGTATCCAGCTTCCTCGGTCGGCCGCTGCGCCTCGGCCTTCAGTTCCGCGCCCGGCGCGAAGACCGAACGCACCATCTCGAAGCTACCGCCGAGATCGGGCGACAGAAGCTCCTCCACCAGGCCGGATTCGCTTGTGCCAAGCGTGCGGCGTCTGCCAGCGCGCACGACCACGCCGCGCTCGCTTTCGACAGGTACGTCATGGCTGAAGAACAGGCTGATCGGCACGCCGAACAGTTCGGCGAAGGCTCGGAGGTCACCGAGCGATGGCGTCGACAGACCGCGCTCGACCTGGCTGACCCAGCCGACCGAACGGCCAAGCTTCGAGCCGATCTCGGCGAGTGTCAGCCCGCGCGCCTTGCGCAGGGCCCTGATATCGCCGGCCAGCACGCGTTCGTCAGGTACCTGCAATGTTCTAGCGGTAGTCGAAGGCAAAGCGCTCACTTTATGAAAAAATCTGGCCAAATTTCATGAGAAGTCAAGCTCATGAAAAAATCAAGTAGATTTTCACGGATGCACAAGATTTGCTTGCGCGATTTTGACGGTTCATGCAAAGGCTCCGCCGAGAGCGGCGAGTGGGGACGTCCGATCGAGACAAAGGGTAAGGGACGGCCCATGCTGGAAAATAACCCCCGAATTGCGGGCGATGCCGAGATTGTCGACGAGGCGATCCTGTCGCGCCGTTCGGTGCGCGCATTCCTGCCCGACATGGTCGACGACGAAACCATCCGCGCCATTCTGGTGGTTGCGGCGCGTGCCCCATCCGGCACCAACATGCAGCCATGGAAGGTCTATGTCACCAAGGGCGAGAGCAAGCAGCGGATATCAGACGCCATTCTCAATTCCGGCATTCGCGCTGAAAAAGCTGATTGGGACGAGTACCGGTATTATCCCACGCAGTTCTTCGAGCCGTATCTGACCCGCCGCCGCGCCAACGGTTTCGGCCTCTATGGCGCGCTCGGGATCGGTCGTCGCGAGGTCGACAAGATGCGCGCCCAGCACGACCGCAACTTCGTCTTCTTCGACGCCCCGGTCGGCATGATCTTCACCATCGACCGCCGCCTCAACCAGGGTTCATGGATCGACTACGGCATGTTCCTGCAGAACATCATGGTCGCAGCTAGGGGCAGGGGTCTGCACACCTGTCCGCAGGCGGCCTTCGCGCCCTATCACCGGCAGATCAGGCCGGTGCTCGACATTCCGGACGAAGAGATCGTCGTCTGCGGCATGGCGCTTGGTTATGAAGATACGTCAAAACCTGAAAACGCCTTCCGCACCGACCGCGTGCCGCTGGAAGAGTGGGTCACGTTCAGCGAATAAGCCAGCCAGCCTCATTCGGTATTCATCTGTGCGCCGTGGCCGCTGACATGGGCACCGTCCTGTGGCGTCAGCTTGAGGTAGGCAAGCAGCGCGCAGAGCGTGATGATGCCCTCGATGACGAACAGGATGCGGAAATCGTCGGCGACGGCTGGACCGCCGCCGGCCAGAAATGACAATACCGCCGCAGCCAGGCCGACGCTGATCGCCACCGCCAGCTGCCATAATATGTAATAGAGCGCGCTGAAGCGGGCGAGCTGCTCGGGCGCGATGTCGGAATAGGCGAGATTGCCGGTCGAGGCCCATTGCGCGGAGCGGAAGACGCCGAAGACGAAGATGTAGGTCAGCACGATCCACACCGGCGTCGTCGCCTGCATCAAGGCGAAGCCGGCGACCATCACGGCGACGATCGGGGTGTTGTAGACCAGCACGCGGCGAAAGCCGAAACGGTTGAGGACACGCGGCATGAAGAAGCGCATGGCCACGGAGCCGACCGCGGCGACGAAGGTCAGCGATCCCGCCTGCACCGCGCTCATGCCGAAGCCGAGCTGGAACATCAAGGGCAGCAGGAACACCACCGAGCTGAGGCCGATCGTGTCCAGCCCGCCGCCGGTGAGGAACGAAATGCGGAAGGTACGGATGCGCAACAGCTTGAGATCGAGCAGCGGATTGCGCACGCGCAGGCAGTAGAACGAGGCGATGGTCAGGATGACCAGCGCCAGCGCCAGTTCGGCGGCGATGATGCCGCCCGCGGCATCCTTGGCAGCAAGCGAATCCATGCCGAAGACCAGCAGGACCATGCCGCTGCCGACCAGCAGGAAGCCCGGAAAATCGAACGGCGTACGCACGGGCTTGGTCATCGTCGGAAACAGCGAGGCGGCAAGAATTGCCGCCGCCAGCGCGAACGGCACGTTGATGAAGAAGATCCAGCGCCAGGAAATGTAGGTGGTCAGCGCGCCCCCGACGAGCGGACCGACCAACGGTCCGGACTGGCCAGCCAGCGAGATGTACATGTTGATCTTCAGCGTTCGGCTGCGCGGAAAGGTCGACAGGATGACGACCTGGCCGAGTGTGCCCATCAAGGCGCCGCCAAAGCCTTGCAGCGCACGCGCACCAACCAGCATCCAGATGTTGTCGGACAGTCCGCAGAGCGCCGACGAGGCGGCGAACACCAGCAAGGCAAAACAGTAGACATTGCGCAGTCCGAAGCGGTCGGCGGCCCAGCCGCCAAGCGGCATCGAGATGATCAGGCTGGCGACATAGACGGTAATCAAGAGGCCGAGCTGGCTGGGCGGACGGCCGAGACTTTCGCTGATGCCCGGCAGCGCGGTCACCACGACATTCTGATCGAGGCTGGTCATGAACACGCCGCAGGCAACCGTCAGCGGCAGCAGGAGCAGGGCTCTGGCCGGCACATCGGCGCGATCCGTGGCGCCGGCGGATAGTTCTGCGGTCATGGAGATGTTCGAACCAAACGAATGTGCCGACTCTTGACGAAGGGATTTCATATCCCTCGGGCCGGTTGGGCGGCCACGTTTTCGCACCATGGGCGCCGGCAGCCTGATTCTCTAGCGGCAGAGGCGGCTGGCGTTGATGCCAGATGTGGGAAACGAGGCCATCCGGCCGCGCCGCCTACTGCACCTCGTAGCCGACTTCCTCGCTGGCGTGACAGAGCGCCTTCCAGAACGAGCGTGCGAACGAGCGGAAGACATAGATGTCGAACTGGTCGGCGCTGGTGCGCTGGATCTGGGCGAAGATGTCGTGATGGGTGGTCGAACGGCCGGCGCCGACCGGAAAGGCCGGCAGCGCGAAGTCGATGGCGAAGAATTTCGCCAGCACCCATTCGGCCTTCGGCCCGGCAATGCGAATGGCGATGCGGCCGTGCGAGAGGTCGGTCACGGTGCCAATGGCGGGGGTCACCACTTTGGCAAAGGCCGCAGCCAGGCCTTCGGCTTCATCGGCGACGGTGAACTTTCCCGGCGCGAAGCCGAACACCGATTTCACGCCGTCGCTCAAGCCGCCGCCGGCGCCATCGGGCAGGGCAAGCCCGGTGACGGTGCGGATGGCTGCTATCAGCTTCTTCTCCTCGCCGGGCCACGCGGCGAGCTGCACGATCGAGCCTGGCCTTGTCTCGGTCAGGATGATCTCGACGCCGTGCTCGAAATTGCCGTGCGAGCCGACATGGAATTCAGGCTCAAGCGGCGACAAGGGTTCGGGTGATTGGCGCTCAACCATGCATGCGGCTCCCGTCCGGATCGAAGAAGTGGTTGGAGACGATCTCGACCGGTCCGAACCGGTTGCGCAGGGGATCGGAGACATGAGCGCGCGTGCCCTGCCGTGCCTTGCCGCCCTTGACCAGCGCCAGCGCGATATGCCTGCCGAGCGCCGGTGAATAGCAGCAGGCGGTGATGTGACCGATCGAGCCGTGCGGATTGGCCTCGTCAACCTCCTCGACGATGTGCGCGCCGCCATTGAACGGTAGGTTGTCGAGGGCGATCAGGCCGACCAGTTCCAGGCGGTCCGACGCGATCAGGCCTTCGCGGTCCATCATCGCCGAGCCGATGAACGGCTTCTTCTTCGACAGCATCCAGTCGAGATGCAGGTCGCGCGCCGTGGTGCGGCCGTCGATCTCGGCGCCGGTGACATGGCCTTTTTCGATGCGCATCGTGCCCAGCGCCTCGAGCCCGTAGGTGACCAGCCCGAACGGCTTGCCTGCTTCAACAAGCGCTTCCCAGACATGGGCGCCGTGGCCGGCGCCGGAATAGACTTCGAACGCCATTTCACCCGAGAAGGACAGCCGGCAGATCATCACCGGCACGCCTGATAGCTCGCCACGTACGATGCCCATGAAAGGCAAGGTCGCGTTGTCGACCGATGTGCCGGTGACACAGGCGGCGAGGATCTGCCTGGCCTTCGGCCCGCCGATCGCGGCCCCCGCCCATTCGTCGGTCACCGAGGTGACGTGGACTTTCAGCTCCGGCCAGATCACGTCGAGGAAATATTCCAGATGCTGCATCACCTTGCCGGCATTGGCGGTGGTGGTGGTCATCAGGAAGTCCTGCTCGCCGAGCCGCCAGGTGGTGCCGTCGTCGAAGGCCAGGCCGTCCTCGCGCAGCATTAGCCCGTAGCGTGCCTTGCCGACGGCCAGCGTCGAAAACATGTTGGTGTAGACACGGTCGAGGAATGCGGCGGCGTCGGGGCCCTGCACGGCAATCTTGCCCAGTGTCGAGACATCGACGATCCCTGCGCTTTCGCGCGTCGCCTTGGCTTCGCGCACATAGGCCTGCTCGACCGTCTCTCCGGCATGGCCGTAGATCATCGGGCGATACCAGAGGCCGGCGGAATACATCGTCGCGCTATTGGCCAGATGCCAGTCATGCATCGGGGTCAATCGTTCGGGCTTGAGATCGCCAAAACGTTCCGCCGCCAGCGAGCCGATCGACACCGGCGCAAAGGGCGGCCGGAAGCGCGTCGTGCCGACTTCGGGGATGGGCTTGCCCAGCGCTTCGGCCATGATGGCAAGGCCGGGCACGTTGGAGCTCTTGCCCTGGTCGGTCGCCATGCCGAGCGTGGTGTAGCGCTTCAGATGCTCGACCGAGACGAAGCCTTCCCGGTGCGCCAGCCGCACGTCCTCTGCCGTCACGTCGTGCTGGAAGTCGACAAAGCTCTTGCCCTTGGCCCTGATCTCGAACACCGGCGCGGGATCGGGATCGCCGGGCACGGCTTCCACCACCGGCAATACAGAAGGCGCGCTGGGGCCACCGGCTGCGGCAAGGCCCGCGGCGCGGCCTTCGGCGATGGCTTCGGCGGTGGAGAAACTGCCGGTGAAGGCGCCGGCACCGATCCAGCTCTGTGTTGGCTTCGGCGGCAGGAAGGCCTGCCGCGCGGCATTCCATTCCGCCTTGGCGCCGGCCTGGCTGGCCAGATGGATGGTCGGCGACCAGCCGCCGGACATCAGCAGGCAATCGGCGTGGATACTGCGGGCATCACCTATGAGTGCGCCATTGGCCATATCGAAGCGTTGCAGTTTGAGGCCGGACAGTGCCTTTCCGCCTTCGGTGGCGACGACGGCATGGCCAGCGAAGATCTCGGCCTCGGCTTCCGCAGCCAGCTTGCGGATCTCCGGCGAAAGTTCAGGCCTGACATCGGCGATGGCGACGACCGCGGCACCGGCCTTCTTCAAGGCGACGGCCGCCCGATAGGCGCTGTCATTGTTGGTGAACAGCGCGATCCGCTCGCCCGGCAGCACGCCGAATTCGTTGGCATAGCGCTCGGCTGCATGCGCCAGCATCACGCCTGGCCGGTCATTGCCGGGGAATACGAGCGGCCGCTCGAACGCACCGGTGGCCAGGACCACGGATTTGGCACGGATCGCCCAATAGCGATGGCGCGGCTCGCCCTTGCCTGGCTGATCCTTGTGATCGCTGACCCGTTCCAGCGCGGCAAGCGTGTTGTTGTCGTAATAACCCCACACCGTGGTGCGCGGTAGAAGCCGGACATTGTCGCGGCCTGCGAGCTGGGCGACCGCGCGCCGCGCCCAGTCGGCGGCAGGCGCGCCATCGATGCTTTCCTCGGACCAGTTGGCCGAACCACCGAAAAGCGGCTCGAGATCGGCCAACATGACGCGCGCTCCCTGATCGGCGGCGGTCCTGGCGGCCATCAGGCCGGCCGGGCCGGAGCCGACCACCAGCACGTCGCAAAAGGCGTTCATGCGCTCATAGCGGGCCGGGTCTTTCGCCGTTCCGGCGCTGCCGAGACCGGCTGCGCGGCGGATGAAGTGTTCGCAGAACATCCAGAAGCGCGTGCCTTTGAGCGGACCGAACACCGGTCCCATGAAGGTCTTGTAGTAGAACCCGGCCGACAGGATATTGCCGCCGAGCTGGTTGACGGCGTTGATGTCCCAGGCAAGCGAGGGAAAGCGGTTCTGGCTGATGGCAACCAGGCCGTCATGGATTTCGACCATGGTCGCCGGAATGTTGGGCTCGCGAACCTCGCCCTTCAGCACCGTCACCAGCGCGTTGGGTTCCTCGACGCCGGCAGTCAGCAGGCCGCGCGGGCGGTGGTATTTGAACGAACGTCCGTAAAGCGTGACGCCCTTGGCCAGCAGCGCCGACGCCAGCGTGTCGCCGGCATGGCCGGTGTAGGCCGTGCCGTCGAAGGTGAAGCGGATGGTTTTCAGCCGGTCGATGCGGCCGCCGGTATCGGCGCGGCGCGGGCTCATGCCTTGTCCTCCGCCTTGCGGCGCGCGGCGGAGCCATGATCGCCGCGCCCTTGATGATCACCGCGCACAAAGGCAACGCTGGAAATCTCATGCGTCAGCGTGTTGCGCACGACGCGCAGATGCGCGCGGCAACCGCCGGAATGCTGCCATATCTCGTTGTGGTCGCCGGCCGGGTTCAGCCGGTCATAGACATAGGCATTCCACGCCTCGAAATTCTGGGAGGCGGAGTCGGGACGCTCACGATTGCCGTCACCCTGATAGGTGAACTCGATGACGTCACGCGGGCCGCAATAGGGGCAAGTGATCAACATTGGACTCTACCTATTGCTAATGCAGCCGCGGGTTTGCACCCTGGCCCTTGTCGTCGATCACCAGGCCGCGGTGGAAGCGGTCGAGGGTGAAGGGGGCGTTGAGATCGTGCGGCTGGTCCTTGGCGATGGTCCAGGCAAAGCACCAGCCCGAGGCCGGCGTCGCCTTGAAGCCGCCATAACACCAGCCGCAGTTGAGATACATGCCGGGCAGGGGACCGGTGGTGATGATCGGCGAGCCGTCCATCGACATGTCGCAGACGCCGCCCCAGGAGCGCAGCATGCGCACACGGGCAAGGCCCGGAAACAGCGCCAGCATTTCGCTCATCACCTCGTCGACGACAGGCAAATTGCCGCGCTGGGCGTAGCTGTTGTAGCCGTCGATGTCGCCGCCATAGATGAGGCCGCCCTTGTCCGACTGCGACATGTAGAAATGGCCCATGCCGAAGGTGACGACGGTGTCGATGAAGGGTTTCAGCGATTCCGTGACGAAGGCCTGCAGCACATGGCTCTCGATCGGCATCGTCTCGATGCCGGCCAGCTGCATGACGCGTCCGGTGCTGCCGGCGACCGCCATGGCCACCTTCCTGGCGCGGATGTCGCCGCGCGAAGTGGTGACGCCTGATATGCGGTCGCCATCGCGCAGAAAGCCGGTGACCTCGCAATTCTCGATGATGTCGACGCCGCGCCGGTCGGCGCCGCGCGCGTAGCCCCAGGCCACCGCATCGTGGCGGGCGGTGCCGGCGCGGCGCTGCATCAAGCCGCCGACCACCGGGAAGCGCGCGCTGTCGGAGACATCGAGCGCCGGGATCAGACGTTTGATCTCAGCCTTCGTCATCAGTTCGGCGTCGACGCCGAGATGGCGCATGGCGTTGCCGCGCCTTGCATAGTCGTCGAACTGGGCCGGCGTGTGCGCCAGGTTCAGGCAGCCGCGCTGCGAGAACATGACGTTGTAGTTGAGCTCATGCGAGAGGTTCTCCCACAGCTTCATCGAGTGTTCGTAGAAGCGGGTGTTGGCCGGCAGCAGGTAGTTCGAGCGCACCGCCGTGGTGTTGCGGCCGACATTGCCGGAACCGAGCCAGCCCTTTTCCACAACGGCGACATTGGTGATGCCGTGTTCCTTGGCAAGATAATAGGCGGTCGCCAGCCCATGACCGCCGCCACCGATGATTATGACGTCATAGGACGCTTTCGGGTCAGGCTTGCGCCATGCCGGCTTCCAATCCTTGTTTCCCTTGAGCGCGTTCGCGAGCAGCGAAAAGGCCGAGTACTCTGCCATTGATGTCATCCGGTTCGGGCGATGCGGCAGACTATAGAGCAGGCCGCACCCGCAAAGCCAATATTGCGCCATCGCCTTTCGACTGGCCGACGCTTGAAATGGATCGATGGGGGTGAGTGATCGGCTGGCGCCAATGATCGGATGGGCTCGCGATACGACGGCTTGCCCCAGGATAGGGCCGTCTTTATCAAGGACAGGCTTTTTCAGATTGCCTTTGCCGCCGATGAGTCGCCAACAAATCATGCTTTTCCGATTGCTTCGTCTCATTTTGCTCCTCGCGCTTGTCGTTTCGGCGCCGATGTCGTTGGACGCGGCTGCACAAGGGCTTGGCCAGGCGCCAGCCGGGCTGGTCGCCGACCAGCAGAAGATCCTGCAGGACCTGACGACCAAGACCGACAATCTGGAAAAGAAGATCCAACAGGACGCCGAGGAGGATAGCAGCCTTGTCGATATCCGCTTGCAGCTCGAGGAGTTGTCGCGGCAATCGCTGAACAGCGCACTGGCCTTCCGCACGCGTCTTGGCGAGATCAACAGCCGTCTTGAGCAGCTTGGCGCGGCACCTGCGGCGGGTCAGCCGCCGGAGCCCGACATCGTCAGCGGCGAACGCCAGGCGCTGGTGTCGGAAAAGGCCGAGATCAATGCGGTCATCTCGCAGGCCCAGGCCCTGTCGATCCGCATCAGCGGGCTGATCGATAAGATCGGCAATATGCGCAGCGAGTTGTTCCGCAACCTTTTGACCAAACGCTACGTGCTGTCGGATGCGCTGAGCCCGCAGGTTTTCTCCGACGCCCAGGACGAATACACCAATCTGTACAAGGCGGTGTCTTCCTGGCTGAGCTTCGCTTTCAAGTTCAAGTTCCAGGCCATCCTCGCAGCGACCTTCGTGGCGCTCGGGCTGGCGCTGGTGCTGCTGGTCGGCGGCAGGCGGCTGTTCGGGAGGGTGTTCGAAGCCGACCCGTCCAATCAAGATCCTTCCTACCTCAGTCGCCTGTCAGTGGCCTTCTGGTCGACCTTGCTGCCGACCTTGGCGGTCGCCGCATTTCTTGGCTCGACCATTTTCTTTTTCAATTATTACAATGTGTTGCGTGGTGATATTGGCCTGTTCCTCAATGCATTGGCGACCGCCATCGGCGTGGTGTTCTGCGTCAACCGGCTGACCAATGCGGCGCTGGAGCCGCGGCTGCCGAACTGGCGCCTGATCCCGGTCGAAAGCGGGCCGGCGCGCTGGCTGGTGCGCCTGGCCACCGCCATGGCCGTGGTCATCAGCGTCAACACCTTCCTGTCGGTGATCAACGACAAGATGGGTTCGCCACTGTCGCTGACCATCGCCCGCAGTTTTGTCGCCACCATCGTCGTCGGCATCATCCTGATCCTGATGGCGATGCTGCGGCCATTCAAGGCGCGTGATGGAAGTTGGCGGCCGTGGCCGGCATGGCTGCGCTATACGGCGCTTGCACTCGGTCTTTTCACCATCGTCGCGGCGCTGCTCGGTTACATCGGCCTCGCTCTGTTCGTTTCGCTGCAGGTCGTCGTTACCGGCACCGCGCTGATCACCGCCTATATCGGGTTCCTGTCGGCGCAGGCGATCGGCGAGGAGGGTGCTTTCGCCAATACGACCGTGGGGCGTTGGCTGTCAGCCAAATCCAGCTACGAGGATACGGCCCTCGACCAGCTCGGCCTTGTCGTCAGCGTTGCCATCAATGTGATGATCGTGCTGGTGTTCCTGCCGCTGATCCTGCTGATGTGGGGTTTCCAGCCGGGCGACATCCAGGCTTGGGCCTACAAGCTCGCAACCGGGATCAACATCGGGTCGGTGACCATTTCGGTGACCGGCATCCTCTCCGGCATCGTCGTCTTCATCATAGGCTATTTCCTGACGCGCTGGTTCCAGGGCTGGCTCGACGGTTCGGTGATGGCGCGTGGCAAGGTCGATACCGGCGTGCGCAACTCGATCAGGCTGGCGGTCGGCTATGCCGGCGTCGCGCTCGCGGCACTGGTCGGCATCTCGGCGGCGGGCATAGACCTGTCCAGCCTGGCACTGGTCGCCGGCGCTCTTTCCCTCGGTATCGGCTTTGGCCTGCAGAACGTGGTGTCCAATTTCGTTTCCGGCCTGATCCTGTTGGCCGAGCGGCCATTCAAGGTGGGCGACTGGATCGTTGCCGGCGATGTCAGCGGCACAGTCAAGAAGATCAGTGTGCGCGCCACCGAGATCGAGACCTTCCAGCGGCAATCGGTGATCCTGCCCAATTCAAACCTGATCAACAACGCCGTCGGCAACTGGACGCACCGCAACAAGCTCGGCCGCATCGACATCAAGGTCGGCGTTGCTTACGGCAGCGACGTCAAGCAGGTTCATGCCGTCCTGCTGGAGATCGCCCGCAGCCACCCGATGGTGCTGAAGAACCCCGAACCCTTCGTGCTGTTTTCCAATTTCGGCCCTGCCGCCCTGGAATTCGAGATCCGCGTGTTTCTGGCCGATGTGATGAACGGCAACATCGCGCAGAACGACATCCGTTTTGCCGTCCTCGAAAAATTCAGCAGCGAACACATCGAGATGCCCTCGACGCCGCGCGCCGTGGTCGAGGCCCATAAGCCCAAGGCGTGGCCGACAGACGACGACAAGATCGAGGCCGACTTCGCCGAACAGGAGCAGATAAAGGCCGAAGCCGAGGCGGAGAAGAAGCGGTTGGTCAAGTCCCGCAAAACCAAGAAGCCAGATCCGGACTAAGCTGGGACTCCGTCGACCTTGATCCTGCCGGAACCGATTGCGGCATGAATGCGGCATTCAGTTGCGGTTCAGCTTCCATCTCCTATAAGCTCCCATGCAAAGGCGAAATTGCCTTGCGAAATGCAACAGAGGCGGTGGGAACACCGATATTGCACCATGTGGAAGTCTCTCGTCGCTGCCGTCGCCCTGGTCGCCGCCATCGGCTCGGTCCATGCCGCAAGCGCGGTCAACAAGGACGCCGAGACCCGCACGCTGGTCGTGACCGAGGGCGGCAGCAAGACCGACCTCGCGCTGGCTGGTGGCGAAACGGTTGAGTTCTGCCCGAATGGCTGTTTCGTCACCTTGCCGAACGGCGACCTCGAAGCTCTGACCGGTTCGGAAACCATCGAAATCTCGGGCGGCGTCGCCCGAATCAAGTAATTCCGGTTGGCATATCTTGAGGGGCCGGGCATTTGCTCGGCCTTTTATCGTTTCCGGTAGCAGTTGCTTAACAATGACGCCGGAAATACCGTCACGGCAGCCGTCTGCAACCGGGCGTTTTAACGTTCGCTACGCCATCGCCCGCTATACCAGCCTCAAGACGCCGGAAAGCGGCGCGCAACTCTACGCGGGCAGGGCAGGACGGACATGGATGCGCGGTCGGACAGGAACGCAATACCGCTTGCGGTCGATCTCGACGGCACGCTGATCGCGACCGACCTGTTGTGGGAAGGGCTGTTCATCCTTCTCAAGAAGAACCCGCTCTATATCTTCCTGGTACCGTTCTGGATCGCCGGCGGGCCGGCGGGGCTGAAGCAGGCAATCGCGCAACGCATCGACATCGATCCGGCATCGCTGCCCTATCGCGAGGTGCTGCTTTGCCGCCTCCGGACCGAACACGCCGAGGGCCGCAAGATCGTGCTGGCGACCGGTACGCCGCGCAAGTTCGCCGACGCCATCGCGGCCCATCTCGGCATTTTCGACCAGGTGCTGGCCACCGATGGTCTCGCCAATCTCACCTCGGGCAGGAAGCGCGCCTCGCTGATCGCAGCCTATGGCGATGGCGGTTTCGACTACGCCGGCAACAGCCGTCACGATCTCCAGGTCTTCGATGCAGCGCGCAACGCGATCGTCGTCGCGCCCGACCGCCATGCCGCGCGCTGGCAGGCGGCACATGGCGCCGAGACGATGCCGGCGCCGAAGCCGACTTTGCGGACCATCGTCAAGATGCTGCGTGTCCATCAGTGGCTGAAGAATTCGCTGATCGCAGTGCCGATGGTGCTCTCGCATGAATATTTCAACACCGACATGATCTGGCAATGCCTGCTGGCATTCGTCTCGTTCAGTTCGGTGGCATCGGCCATCTATATCCTCAACGATTTCTTCGACCTCGCGCTCGATCGCAAACACCTCACCAAGCGCAACAGGCCGTTCGCCAGCGGTGCGCTGTCGATCCCGTTCGGACTTGGCGCAATCGCGGTGCTTCTGGCGATCGGCATCGGCACCGGGCTGTTCCTGTCGCCCGAATTCATGGCTGTGCTCGGCGGCTATATGGTCGTCACGACGGCCTATTCGCTGTCGTTCAAGCGCATGCTGCTGGTCGATGTGCTGACACTCGCCGGCCTCTACACGATCCGCGTCCTGGCCGGTGCGGCGGCGACCGGCGTCGACGTCTCGTTCTGGCTGCTGGCCTTCTCTATCTTCTTCTTCCTGTCGCTGGCGCTGGTGAAGCGCTTCGTCGAACTGCGCACCACCGCCATTCCGCCTGGCGAGCGCATTGCCGGCCGCGGCTATCGCACCGAAGACCAGGAGATCGTCGCCCAGGCCGGCATGGCCTCGGCCTTCTCCTCGGCGCTGGTGCTGGCGCTCTACATGGACAGTGTCGCGGTGCGCGAGCTTTATCCGCATCCGTGGCTGATCTGGCCGCTGGCACCGATCGTGCTTTATCTCACCATGCGCGTCTGGATCCTGGCGCGCCGCAACGAGATGCATGACGATCCGGTCGTCTTCATCATCCGCGACTGGCGCAGCCAGATCGTTGTGCTGATCGGTGCAGTGATGCTGGTCATCGGGGGCTGGTAGGCATGGCCACTGAGCGGTTCCCGAGCTTTGGCCTTGCTACGCCGCCGGCGCCGCGCGCCATCGGTGCCGACGAGGCTATCTCGCTGCTGAAGGGCGGCCAGGCCAAGCCAGCGTCACTGCTTGCCTATGGAAATGGCCGCTCCTACGGCGATTCCTGCCAGAACGCGGCCGGCGCGGTCGTCGACATGCGCTCGCTGAACCGGATTCGTGCCTTCAACGCCGAAACCGGTGTTCTCGAGGCGGATGCCGGCGTGCTGTTGTCCGACATCATCGCCCACGCTGCCCCACACGGCTTCTTCCCGGCGGTTGTGCCCGGCAC
>NZ_RZTT01000240.1 GCF_003996995.1 Mesorhizobium sp. M7A.T.Ca.US.000.02.2.1
CTACGACACCGTGCATGTCTGGAATGGCCGCTTCTTCCGCCTCGATTTACATCTCGAGCGCTTCTTCGGCGGGCTGGAAAAACTGCGCATGATCATTCCCTTCGACCGCAAAGGCGTGGCCGAAATCCTGCACAATTGCGTGGCGCTGTCGGGTCATCGCGCCGCCTATGTCGAGATGCTGTGCACGCGCGGCGCCTCGCCAATTTTCAGCCGCGACCCGCGCCAGGCGGTCAACCGCTTCATGGCGTTCGCCGTGCCGTTCGGCTCGGTCGCCAATGCCGAGCAGTTGCAGCGCGGCCTGCGTGTCGCCATCAGCGACAAGATGCGCATTCCGCCGGCCTCGATCGACCCGGCGATCAAGAACTACCACTGGCTCGATCTGGTGCGCGGCCTCTACGATGCCTATGATCGCGGCGCCGAGACCGCGTTGATCCTCGACTTCAACGGCAATGTCGCCAGGGTCCGGGCTTCAACGTCTTCTGCGTCAGGGACGGCAAGCTGTCGACGCCTTCCATTGGCGTGCTGCCGGGCATAACCCGCCGCACCGTCTTCGATCTCTGCGCCGAACAAGGTCTTGCCGCCACCGCGACCGATGTCAGCGTCACGGCATTGCGCGAGGCCGACGAGGTATTCATCACCTCGACCGCGGGCGGCATCATGCCGGTGACCGAGATCGACGGCGCGGCAATCGCCAACGGCAAGGTCGGACCGATCACCAGCCGGCTGATGGCGCGCTACTGGCAAAAGCACGATGACCCGGCCTGGTCGTCTCAGGTGAATTATCCCCGATAATTCAGGCGTCTTTTTCAAAAGATTCCCGTCGCCTCTGGAAAATCAGAGGATGGACCGTATATGCCCGAAAGCGGAGAAGCCTCCGCTTTCCCCGAAATCACGCCCGCAGGGGCAAGGACTCCAAGATCATGACATCAAAGGTTTGGTTCATCACCGGATCGTCGAAGGGCTTTGGCCGCGTCTGGGCCGAGGCCGCACTCGCACGCGGCGACAGCGTCGCGGCGACCGCCCGCGATGCCGGCACGCTCGCCGATCTCGTCGAGAAATACGGCGACAGGATTGCCGCGATAAAGCTCGACGTCACCGACAAGAAAGCCGTCGATGCCGCTGTCGCCGAGGCGCACAAGCGTTTTGGCCGACTCGACGTCGTCATCAACAATGCCGGCTACGGCCATTTCGGCGCCATCGAAGAGGTCAGCGAACAGGAAGCTCGCGACCAGATCGAAACCAATGTCTTCGGCGCGCTGTGGGTCACTCAGGCCGCACTGCCGATCATGCGGGCGCAGCGTTCCGGCCACATCATCCAGATTTCGTCGATCGGCGGCGTCAATGCCTTTGCCTCGCTCGGCCTCTACCACGCCTCGAAATGGGCGCTGGAGGCCTTCAGCCAGTCGCTGAGCATCGAGGTCGCGGAATTCGGCATCCATGTGACGCTGGTCGAACCGGGTGGCTTCTCCACCGACTGGGCCGGCCCGTCGGCCAAGATCTCTCAGCCGATCGAGGCCTATGCGCCCGCCCGTGCGAAGATGGCAGAGCGCCGCGCCAATTCCGTTGCCGGCGATCCAGAGGCCACCGGGCCGGCGATGCTGGCCATTGTCGACGCCGCCGAGCCACCGCTCAGGGTGTTCTTCGGCGACGGCGGCCTGCCGATGATACGCCAGGAATACGCCAACCGACTCGCCACATGGGACAAGTGGGACCACGTTTCCGTTATGGCGCAAGGCGCCAAGAAGAACCGCAAAGCTAACGCCTAGTGAGCTTGGCTACGCCGCCACGGCGGCGTAGCTCCTGCCCTCTGGTTGCCGCACAGCTATGCCGAATAGATCCACTGCTCCGGCACGCGCACCGAGATTTCTTCGCGGACCCTGACCGTTCCGGGCTTCTCGACCCAGGCGACGACGCCGCGCAGCCGTTTCGCGACTTTTGGGAACAACAGCGCGCCGGCTTCGACGTCGGCCATTCCGGCGTTTTCGGCGATCGACCGGCCGGCGATGCGGCAAGGTCCGTTCTGTGCGTCAATCTTGATGGTGACGCCGCCCTTGAAGAACAGCAGCGTGCCGGCCGGCAGCATCGAGAGGTTCGGCACCCCTTCGATCACAAGATTGGCGCCGATCCACTCCGGCCTGATCTCGGCCAGGCCCATGCGTTGGGCAACAACCGCCAGTTCGTCCGCTGCCACTATGGACAATTGCCGTTCGTTGCGCATTTCGGTGCCGCGCGGATACCAGGGCTCGCGCCCGCCCGCGCGGCGTGTCGGTCCGGCATGAAAATCGCCTGCTATGCCATCGAAATCCAGCAGCAATTCGTCCACCGGGCGCGTCTGAAAATGATCCGCCGGCGCCACGTAAAGCGCTGCCGCCTTGGCGGCGAGCTTTCGCGCAGGGATGATTTCGCTCGGCTTTTCAGCCTCGGGGAAGAGATCCAGCATGGCGTTCTTTTCTCTCGTCATCCAGCGAATTAGCCGGGCGGACTTCGCGGCGTCCAGTCGAAAGTGCTGATCGTCCGATCAACGTCACCGATGGGATGGCGATCGCCAGGCGAGTGCCGATGCTGGTGCCCTTCGCACCAGCCTGACGCAACAAGACGTATTGCGCGCCAAGGTGTGTTGAGATTCAGGTCAGGCCGAGCCGGGGAAGCGCAGGAAGCTGCCATTCGCCGGGCGGCCTCACCTGAATATCGACATAGCTAGAGCATCCGCAACAGCGCGCCGCCTATCGAATACCCCGCGCCAAAGGCGCAGATCAGGCCGAAATCGCCGGGTTTCATGTCGGCGTGGTTCTCCGACAGCGCGACGATGGCGCCGGCGCCCGCCGTGTTGCCCAGCCGCTCCAGCACCATCGGCGCGCGGTCATGATCGACCTCGTGGCCGAACGACAGTTTCAGGATCATGGCATTCATCCGCGCATTGGCCTGATGCAGCCAGAAACGCCGGATCGCCTGCGGCGTCAGCCCGTGCTCGGCGAGGAATTCGACAATGAATTTCTGTCCGGCGACGGTGACTTCCTTGAACACCTTGTTGCCGACCTGCTTGATCAGATTGCCTTCCAGATTGATCATGTAAGGATCTTCCTGGGCGGTGCGGGTGTGATAGCCCAGATTGGTGCGGATGTTGTTCGACATCTGCGTCCAGACGCGCGTGTCGAGCACTTCGAAGCGCCCCGGCCGCTTGTCGCCCTTGGCCAGGCCTTCGACCACCATCGACACCGAAGCGTCGCCGAAGATGAAATGCGTCTGCCGGTCGCGGAAATTGAGATGGCCGGTGATGATCTCCGGCGTCGTCACCAGGATGCGTTTGTGCGCGCCAGACCGCACCAGGTTGACGGCGACGTGCAATGCGGCCGCGGCCGAGGAACAGCCAAGCCCCATGTCGAAACCGGCGCCCTTCGTCCCCAACGCCTCCTGCATTTCGATGGCGATCGCCGGATAGGGCCGCTGGTGATGCGAGGCCGAGCAGATCACAAGGTCGATATCCGACGGCTGCAGCCCGGCGTGGTCGAGGGCCTTCTTCGCCGAGGCGATTCCGAACTCCGCCTCCAGCGACAGCGCATCGTCGGGCCGCGCCGGAATGCGCGGCGCCATCCGGGTCGGATCGAGAATGCCTTCGCGTTCGATGACATGACGGCTGCGCACGCCCGAGGCGTGGACGATGAAGTCGCTGTCCGATTTCGGCAGCGGCGGCTCGCCGGTATCCTGGCGACGCGCGTTTTCCAGGTCGACCCAGGCATTGAAGCTGGCGACCAGTTCTTCATTGGTGATTGTGGGTTCGGGGATTTCAACGCCGATGCCGCTGATGATGACGCGATGCATGTCCAGTCCGTCCCATCCGCAGGCGTTGCGGCTTCATGTGGGCGCCGGAACGCTCCGGCGCAACAGTTTTCTCACCGAGGCGGTTTACGCCGGCTTAAACCAAAGATCTGGGCCGACTGAAGCCGATCCCTCGACATGGCCACAGCCAAAGCCAAGCGGCCCTAAGGCGCCGCGCGACATGGATAATCAAGCTCGTTTTGCGACAATGAAAATGCGCGGAAAGCGCAAGAGCACCTTGCCATCAGCCGTCTTCTGATAGGCCTTGGCGATCTTGGCCGTGTAACATTCGAGGAACATCGCCCTCTCCTCGGCGTCCAGCGGATCGAGGAACGGCTTCAGGCCCGTCGATTTCACCCATTCGACGATCGCCTGCGCGTCGGCAAGCGGATGGTTGTAGATGGTGTGCCAGATATCAAGCCGGTCGCTGAGCGGCGACAGCAGGTCATAGTAGAACGACACCGGCGGCAACGGCCCGCGTGCCGCGCCCTTGAGCTTTTCGGCAAATGGCATTTCGGTGGCGGTCTCCCACATCAGCCGGTGGGAGTCCTCGCCCAGATTGTCGGGCATCTGGACGGCAAGCGCACCGCCTGGGGCGAGGAAGCCCATCAGCCGCTGGAACACCGCCGGATGGGTAGGCAGCCATTGGAACACAGCATTGGCGAAGATCACGTCGACCGGCTCCGCCGGCTGCCATTCGGAGGCATCGGCGAGATCAAAGGTGACCTCGGGCAGGCGCGCCCGTGCCTTCTCGATCATGTCGGGCGAAGTGTCGAAGCCGCTCACCTGGGCATCCGGCCAGCGCTCGACAAGCAGTTCGGTCGAGTTGCCAGGCCCGCAGCCGATGTCGACGACCCGGCGCGGGAAGTCCACCGGCACCTGCGCGACCAAATCCCGCGCGGGCCGCGTGCGCTCGTCTTCGAATTTCAGATATTGGGCGGCGGACCAATCAGCCATTTGAGCTCCTCATGCTGGTTGAGATCGCCGCCCTAAAACCCCTTACCGCGTCAGCCTCTTGTAGGTCATGCGGTGCGGGTTGACGGCATCCGGCCCGAGGCGGCGGATCTTGTCCTGCTCGTAATCCTCGAAATTGCCTTCGAACCATTCGACATGGCTGTCGCCCTCGAAGGCGAGGATGTGCGTCGCCAGGCGATCGAGGAACATACGATCGTGCGAGATGATGACGGCGCAGCCGCCGAAGTTTTCCAGCGCGTCTTCGAGTGCGGCCAGCGTTTCCGTATCGAGATCGTTGGTCGGTTCGTCGAGCAGCAGCACATTGCCGCCGGTCTTCAACATCTTGGCCAGATGCACGCGGTTGCGCTGGCCGCCGGACAGGTTACCGACCTTCTGCTGCTGGTCGCCGCCACGGAAGTTGAATGACGCGCAATAGGCGCGCGTGTTGGCCTCGAACTTGCCGAGCTTGACCACTTCGGCGCCGCCGGAAATCTCTTCCCACACCGTCTTCGATGGATCGAGCGCATCGCGGCTCTGGTCGACATAGCCGAGCTTCACCGTCTCGCCGACGCGCACGGAGCCCGCATCCGGCTTTTCCTGGCCGGTGATCATGCGAAACAGCGTCGTCTTGCCGGCGCCGTTCGGGCCGATGACGCCGACGATGCCGCCGGGCGGCAGCTTGAATTCCAGGCCGTCGATCAAAAGCGTGTCGCCAAAGCCCTTCGACAGGCCTTCCGCCTCGATCACCACATTGCCGAGGCGCTCGCCATGCGGAATGACGATCTGCGTATCGCTCGGACGCCGCTTGTCGGCTGCATCCAAAAGATCCTGGAACGCCTGGATACGCGCCTTGGACTTGGTCTGGCGAGCCTTCGGGCTCGACTGGATCCATTCGCGCTCGCGGCCGATGGCGCGCTGGCGGGCATCGTCCTCGCGGCCTTCCTGCTTGAGCCGCTTGGCCTTAGCTTCGAGGTATTTGGTGTAGTTGCCCTCATAGGGAATGCCGCGGCCGCGATCGAGTTCGAGGATCCAGCCGGTGACATTGTCGAGGAAGTAGCGATCGTGGGTGATGATCATCACGGCGCCCGGATAGGCACGCAGATGCTTTTCCAGCCACGCCGTGGTCTCGGCATCGAGATGGTTGGTCGGTTCGTCGAGCAGCAGAAGGTCGGGCTGGCGCAGCAGAAGCTGGCAAAGTGCGACGCGGCGCCGTTCGCCGCCCGAAAGCTTGGTGACTTCCGAATCCTTGGGCGGGCAGCCCAGCGCTTCCATCGCCATCTCGACCTGCTGTTCGAGATCCCAAAGGTTCAGCCGGTCCATTTCGTCCTGGAGCTTGGCCGACTCGTCGGCCGTCTCGTCGGAGTAGTTCATCATCAGTTCGTTATAGCGTTCAATGACGGCGGTCTTGGCGGCGACCCCTTCCATGATATTTTCGAACACGGTCTTGTCCGGATCGAGCGCCGGCTCCTGCGCCAGGTAGCCGACAGTGGCGCCTTCGGCCAGCCAGGCTTCGCCGTTCCACTCCTTGTCGAGCCCGGCCATGATCTTGAGGATCGTCGACTTGCCCGAACCGTTGGGGCCGAGGATGCCGATCTTGGCGTCGGGATAAAAGGAGAGATGGACATTCTCGAGCACCTTCTTGGTGCCATAGGCCTTGTTGAGGCCGGCCATGTGATAGATGAACTGGCGTGCCACGCGCGCTTTCCCTGAAAAAACTGACTGGCCCAGAAAACTGACTGGATCTGTCGAATTGAGTGGAGGTTGGCCGCTATGTAGGCGATGCGGCGGCGAACGGCAATCGCTTTTGCCATATCTGCCCGGTCACACGCGGAAGTGTCCGCCAATCGCCGAAGTTTTCCACCAGCACGAAGCGTGCTGAAATCTCCGGTTAACTCTTCGGCGTCAAAACAGGGTCGGAGTGGAATCGCTCACTATCCGCGATTTCGAGAAAGAGATCGGGTCGACGGCATTGCTGAACAGTTTCCTGCTCCTTGCCGAAGCGGTCGTCTACTTCAGCGTCATGGTGACGCTTTTCCGCTTCCGGAGACGCATCGGCCTCGGCGTATTCATCTGCGCGCTCGGTGTCATGCACTTCCTCGAGACCTATCTCGCCAGCGTCTTTTACGTCGCTCTGCCGTTCGGCATGGTCTCGCCTGGCTCGGCGGTGCTGTTTTCCGGCAAGCTGGTCATGCTTTTGCTGCTCTATATGAAGGAGGACGCTGCAACCGTGCGTCAGCCGATCTACGGCCTGCTGCTCGGCAATGCGCTGATGATCGGGCTGGTGCTGCTGCTGCGCCTGCACGTCATCGCGGCACTTCCCGACGGCAGGCTTCCAGACATCGGCTTCATCGACCAGATGGGTTGGCTGATGGTGTGGGGCACGACGCTGCTGTTCGTCGATGCCATCCTGATCATCCTGCTCTACGAAAAGCTTGGTCGGTATCTTCGCAAGGCGCCGTTCGCGCGCATCCTGATTTCGGTCGCTTGCGTGCTGACCTTCGACCAGGCCGGTTTTTTCACCGCCCTGCATTTCGTTGCCGGCGCGCCGATAGCCGTCTTTTTCGGCGGCTGGTTCGCCAAGATGGCGGCGGCGGTGACCTTCAGCACCATGCTCGTTGCCTATCTCAAATGGTTTGAGGAGCGCCAGGTCACTGCGCCGCGCGGATTGACCGATATCTTCGATACGCTGACCTATCGCGAACGCTACGAGGCGCTGGTCGAACATGTCGGCCGTGACGGGCTGACCGGCCTGCTGCACCGCGGGCGCTTCGACGCCGACGGTGAAGCCGCCGTCCAGGTCAGCCTGCGCACCGCCAGGCCGCTCAGCCTGCTGATCATCGATGTCGATCATTTCAAATCGATCAACGACCGTTTCGGCCATGCCGAAGGCGACAAGGTGTTGAAGGCCGTTGCCGCGCTGCTGCGCGAGGTCGCCAGTCCCGAGGACCAGGTGTTCCGCATCGGCGGTGAGGAATTCGCCATACTCAGTTCTTGTCCGCACTCGGTCGCCAGGCTGCTTGGCGAAAGCATTCGCCATGCGATCAAGGCTTCAGCGGCCACCAGTCGATTCGAGTTCACCGTCACCACCGGCGTTTCCAGCGTCAGCGAAACCACGCGCTGCCTTGCCGACCTGTTCGCGCTTGCCGACCAGCGTCTCTACAAGGCGAAGTCGACCGGCCGCGACCGCGTCGGCGGCGAGCCGGGCGGCCACGAAGCCGACACGGCCGCTGCATGGACAAAGTCCGCGCGGATTTAGTTCGTTACGACTTCCTCTGCCGTCGAAAGCCCGTCACGGTTGAAACCGCCATCAGCGCGATCGCCAGCGCCGTGATAATCGGCCCGGCCTCAATATCGTAGGCAATGAACAGCAGAATGCCCGGCACCAGCAGGCCGCATAGGATCATCATGATGCGGTTGATCTGCCACGAGACTTTCGACGCCAACGCCTCGTCGCCGGGCGCGGAAACAAGTGCTGCTCGCATCGTCTTTCCGCCCACCAGCATGGCCGAAACGCGCATCGAGATCGGCAGGCCGAGCCCGATGATCAAGAAAGTGCAAGCGGCCAGCAGCGAGGAGAATTTCAACGCGCTGGTGTCCGCCGGCACCGGAAACAGCAACGTCGCCAGCGGCAGGAAGGCGCCGAAAATGCCGACCGCCGCGATAATGATGAAGATCACCGCATTGACGATCGTCAACAGCTGGTACGTGCCGACGCCGATCGGTTCGGAGAGCGTTCGCATGCGTGCCCATTCGGCGTCGGTATACGAAAAGCCCGGCCATTCCCTGCGGGCATCGTTTATCGAGACCATGCCCTTGGCCCAGAAAGCCAGCCGCGCCAGCGCGCTGCTCGTCATGCCATCCATTGCCGCCCCCGCCAGAATGATGCGCTCGTAGCATAGCACCAGGGCACGGCAGGGCGACAGTCCGGTACCTCTGTTGAGAGTTACTGGAAGCCGATCGCGTCGACATTGCCTGTCGGGCAACCGGCCTTGTTGGTCGGCACCGAAGCCAGCAGCAGGTCCTTGAGCGAGCTGTTGGGGCCGATCGGGCCGGCAAGGCCGAGCGTCAGTTCGCCGATCAGCCGCCTGCCGCTCGACGGATCGATGACGCAGGAAACGCGCACCCGGTCGCCTGCCCCCGCCCCGAAGGCGCTGTCGAAAGCGCCGCGGATCTGGTCCGCCGTCAGCTTGCCGCCGATGTTCTTGGCAAAGAGATCGCGCACCGGCGAGCTGTTCACCGCACGCATTAAATTGAGCGCGTCGGAGAAATAGTCCTGCTGGCTCTCGCCGTAGCAGGTGCCGTGCTTGATCCATTCATGCCGCTCGAGGTGGGAGGCCGTTCCAGGCATCACCTGATCGAGCTCCGTGCGGGTGTTGGCGTCCAGATTGACCGGCGGCAGGTCTTTCCAGTGGGCCGGATTGTCGTTGGCCTTGTCGCTCGCCGTCGCCTGGCAATAGAAATTGCCGTTCGGCTGCGGCCACAATCCATGCAAGGTGAAATGCGTCGCGTCGAAATCACCGGCGTTCTGCGCCTTGCATTCCGTCTTGTTCGACTTTGTCTCGCAAAACGCCGGCTGCCAGCTCAGCGCGAAGACGTATTCGGGTTTTCCCGACGCCGCCGGCTTGCCT
>NZ_RZTT01000241.1 GCF_003996995.1 Mesorhizobium sp. M7A.T.Ca.US.000.02.2.1
ATCCGGGACCCGGTGCCGCCGAGCCCGATCCGAAGGATCCCGACACCGGCCGCCAGAACAATCAAGGCCTCGAAGGCATGGCGATGACGCCCGACGGCAAGTTCCTGATCGCCGTGCTGCAGTCGGCGGCCAGGCAGGACGGCGGCGATTCCGGCTCGACCCGCCAGAACACCAGGGCGCTGGTCTATGACGCGTCCGACCTCGCCCACCTCAAATTGGCGCACGAATATGTCGTGCCGCTGCCGGTGTTCAAGGATGCCAAGGGCAAGACCAAGGTCGCCGCGCAGAGTGAGATCGTGGCGCTCTCCGACAAGACCTTCCTGATGCTGGCGCGCGACAGCGGCAACGGCCAGGGCCTGAAGGGCGATGCCTCGCTCTATCGCCAGGTCAACGTCGTCGACCTATCCACCGCGACCGACATCGCCGGCGGCGCCTTCGACGCCGCTGACAAGCCGGTCGCCCCCAAGGGCATCGTCGACCCATCGGTGACACCGGCCAAGCTGACGCCATTCATCGACATCAACGACAGTGCCGAGCTCGGCCGCTTCGGCCTGCACAATGGCGCGCCCAACGACCAGGATAACCTGTCCGAGAAGTGGGAGGCGATGTCGGTGGTCAGCGTGCTCGATGCGAAGCTGCCCGACGACTACTTCCTGTTCGTCGCCAACGACAACGACTTCCTCGCCCAGGACGGTTTTCAGGTCGGCGCGCCCTACAAGGCCGAAGACGGCGCCAATGTCGACACCATGTTCCTGGTCTATCAGGTCACGCTGCCGGGTCTGGCCAAGAAGTAACGACCACTGCACGGACGGGCGCGCTTGGCGCGTCCGCCCGGAGCACTATTGCTGGTGTTTTTCAGGCAGATTGATTGAGAAGACTTACTTCAAGAACTCCGCGTCCTTCGGGACGCCCGCATCGATCGGCTCGGCGGTTTTGCTCGACACGGCCATGATCTTGCCGGCGGCCGACAGGTTGGGACGCACGAAGACCTGAGCGGGGCCGTTGACGCGGCTGTAGAGGTCGATGATGTCCTGGTTCATGAAGCGCACGCAGCCCGACGAAGCGTTCTTGCCGATGGAATCCCACTCCGGCGTGCCGTGCAGCCGGTACATCGTGTCCCTGCCGTCGCGGAACAGATACAGCGCGCGGGCGCCCAGCGGGCTCTGCGGGCCGGGCGGCATGCCGTCCTTGTATTTCGCCAGTTCCGGCCGGCGCTGGATCATCTCCGGCGGCGGCGTCCAGACCGGCCACTTCTTCCTCGCCTGGACCACGGCGCTGCCGGTCCATCCGAAACCGGCTTTGCCAAGGCTGACGCCATAGCGGATAGCTGTGCCGCCGTCGCGCACCAGATAGAGGAAGTGCTCAGACGTATCGACGACGATCGTGCCCGGTTTCTCCCCGGTCGGATCAGCCACGATCTGGCGCACGAATTTCGGATCGACCTTGGCAACCGGGATTGCCGGCAGTTGATAGCCCTCGTCGACACGCGCCGCATACATGCTTGCGGCATCGCCGAAAGCCGGATCGCTCGGCGGTGCTGCATCCGGCGGCGGCGGCGCCACGTTTGTTGTTGTACACGCCGAAACAGCCAGGGCGCCCAAAGCGGATGCGCCGAGAAACGCGCGCCGGTTCAGGCGCACAGAAAACAGCGGAATATCGGACATGACCCCCCCGGCTTATCCAAGATCTGATAGGAATGCGGCCCCACGCATCGAGGATCAATATCCCATTCCGGACGCTTTGAGAACATGATTAGATCAAGGCACAACCTGTGTTCGGTTGTATCGGCAATCATCGCGGACGCGACTTGAAACAAGCCTTCGCCGAGCTGCCCGCCATGGACGAAAAAAATCCCCCGCGCCGGCGCACCGGCGACCTGACCAGCGGCCCGATCCCGCGCACGCTCTTGCTGTTCGCCCTGCCGGTGCTCGGCTCCAACGTGCTGCAGTCGCTCAACGGTTCGATCAACGCCGTCTGGGTCGGCCGTTTCCTCGGCGAATCGGCGCTGACCGCCACCTCCAACGCCAACCTCGTCCTGTTCCTGATCCTCGGCACCGTGTTCGGCACCGGCATGGCGGCCACCATCCTGGTGGCCCAGTCGGTCGGTGCCCGCGACCTGCCCGAGGCGCGCCGCATCGTCGGCACCAGCGCGACGTTCTTCTTCCTCGTTTCCGTTATCCTCGCGGTCTGCGGCTGGATCTGGGTCGACGCCATTCTCAACACGCTCGGCACACCGGCCGATGCCTTGCCGCTGGCGCGCTCCTATCTGCGCATCATCTTCGTCGCCGTGCCGATGATGAACCTTCTGTCCTTCGTCATGACCGTGCTGCGCGGTGCCGGCGATTCACGCACGCCCTTCTTCTTCATGGCTCTGGCCGTCGTCCTCGACATCGTGCTCAACCCATTGCTCATCCGCGGCATCGGACCGTTTCCCGAACTCGGCATCGCGGGCTCCGCCACGTCCACGCTGATCGGCCAGACGGTAAGCGTGATCGCCATCCTGATCGTGCTCTATGTGCGCAGGCATCCGCTGCGACTGGCCGGCGCCAACCTCGCCCTGCTGCGGCCCGATCCCACCTTGCTTCGCATCGTCGTCGTCAAGGGCGTGCCGATGGGTCTGCAGATGATCGTCATTTCGGCGGCGGCACTGACGGTGATGGGCATCGTCAATTCCTACGGCTCACAGGTCGCCGCCGCCTACGGCATCGCTGCCCAGCTGTGGACCTATATCCAGATGCCGGCGCTCGCCATCGGCGCCGCGGTGTCCTCGATGGCGGCGCAAAATGTCGGCGCCGGGCGCTGGGACCGGATCGGCCGCATCGCCGCCTCCGGTGTCGGCTTCAACCTGGTCCTGACCGGCGCACTGGTTGCAGTTCTGTCGGTTTTCGACCGTTCGGTGCTGAGCCTGTTCCTGAGCAGCGACAGCGCGGCGATCGACATCGCCGTCCACATCAACAATGTCGCCTCGTGGTCGTTCATTCTGTTCGGCATAACCATCGTGCTGTTTGCCACC
Organism: Mesorhizobium sp. M7A.T.Ca.US.000.02.2.1; assembly: GCF_003996995.1. Lineage (GTDB taxonomy): Bacteria > Pseudomonadota > Alphaproteobacteria > Rhizobiales > Rhizobiaceae > Mesorhizobium. Next base: position 3,014 of record NZ_RZTT01000241.1, read on the forward strand.
GTACGAGCCACGGGTGCCGTGATGCCGCCGCTGATCATCCTGGTCATTTCGGTGCTGGTCGTGCGCACCGGCTTCGCCTATTTCATGCGTGGCGTGATCGGCGAGGAAGCGCTGTGGTGGAGTTTCCCGGTGGGTTCGATCAGCTCGCTTGTACTGGCAGCGGCCTACTACCGTTTCGGCCGCTGGCGCACCACGCACATGATCGAGAACAGACCGGCAGCCGGCGAGCCGCCGGACACCGGTCTTGGGGTGCCACGCGGACGCGCGCATCTTTCGCCTGAAACACCGAACGGCTGAAGTACCCGTCAGGCCATGGACATGGCGGCAGGGCCGCAATTGATTGCCGCCCTGCCCGTCACGCCAGACCCGGCGCAAATGAACCTATTTGCAGGAGAAGCCGGGCGCGATCTTGCACTTGCCGGGACGTGGCCTGTGCGGCCGATGGTGCGGAGGACGGTGCGGCTTGTGCCAGTGTGGCGGCCGATGCGGCGGACGCACGATGATGATTGGAGGGCGAACGATTTGGGAGCGTTCGAGATAACCGGAGCTGGCCCAGCCGCTCACGCCGCCGCCATGGATTCTGCACCAGCCCGGCTGGCAGCCGGTGACATTGACCCTGAAGCCGCCGGGCAGCGTTCCGACCCTGGCATATCCCGCTCCCGGCCCGCTACGGACATTGAGATTGGTCGTGGTGTGGGCGCTGTAAGCGAAGGCTGCGGCGGACGTCCCGAAGACCCCGGCCATTATGGTCGCGAACACAAGCAGAAAACGAGATCTCATCAGTCCCTCCATTCGAATCCGGCCGTTCATCTGCGTCGGCCAAGACTGCCCTGCAAGAGGGAGCGGCCAAGCCAAGAAAAGTCAACAGGTGGGCGGCGTAACTGTTCTGGCCAGCGGGACTGATGCCGGATTTTTCTTGGACATGGTTGAGGAATTTCCCGGTTGCCGCCTATTGCTCTTCAACACCCGCTGACGTTTACTGTCTTTCGACAATCACCGCGGGCAAAGGTGGATCCATGGGCAAAGGCAGGGTCGAGGCATTCACCGACGGCGCATCGCTTTCAGTTTTTCCGCCACCGATGCAGCAAGGTCGGCATAGCGCTCCTCCAGCCGTTCCGCGGCCTTGATGATCGAGAAATCATGGCCGAACTTTTCCAGCGCCATACGCAGCTTTTCGACGAACTCGGCTTGTTTCTCCAGGGCGGAAAAGAGCGTCTTCACCTGCGTTTCGCTGATGTCGGGGTTGGCCAGCATCTGCGGCACCTCGCGGCCCATCTGGTCGCCAATGGCGGTCTGTTCTTTCAGGATTGCAACCCAGTCCGTCAATCAGGAAATCTCCGTTTGTCCCCAAGGCTGAAGTTTTTTTGTCCCCAGGGCAAAATCTCTTTTGCGGAGGCAAAGGGCAACATGCGCAGCCTCGACCGAACTGGTCAACCCGACAAGGCGGGCAGAGGCTTGCGCCGGCCGGTTCCGGCGCTAAGTTCGGCGCCATCGAACAAGGAACCCATCGCCCATGATCACCGACGCCGAGATCCAGACCGCCCTGCCCGCGCTTGCCCCAGGCAATGCCGCCGTTATCACCGGCGCCGCCAGCGGCATCGGTCTGGCGGCCGCCAAGCGGCTTGCACTGCTGGGCATGAAGATCGTGCTGGCCGACATTGGCGGCGCTCGGCTTGACGAAGCCTCGCGCGCCGTTTCCGCGATTGCCGGCGACGATGCCGTGCTTGCCGTCGCCACCGACGTTTCGAAGGCGGATGAGGTGGACCGCCTCGCCGAGAGGGCGTTCGGCGCCTTCGACGGCGTGTCGCTGCTGATGAACAATGCCGGCGTCGGCGACAACCCCGGAAAGCCATGGGAAAACCGCGATTCCTGGAAACGGCTGCTGGACATCAATTTCTGGGGCGTCGTGCATGGCGTCGAGGCCTTCGCGCCGCGCATGCTGGCCTCGGCCGGGCCGGGTCTGATCGTCAACACCGGCTCCAAGCAAGGCATCACCACGCCGCCCGGCAATCTTGCCTACAATGTCTCCAAGGCTGGGGTGAAAACCTTCACCGAGGGCCTGTCGCATGCGTTGCGCAACGAACCCGGCGCCCATGTCGCTGCCCATCTGCTGATCCCCGGCTTCACCTTTACCGGTCTGACCGAGGGCGCGACGGAAAAACCGGCCGGGGCCTGGACCGGCGAACAGGTTGTGGATTTCATGCTGGAATCCCTGACCAGAGGCGATTTCTACATCCTGTGCCCGGACAATGAGGCGGCCCGCCCGCTGGATGAAAAGCGCATGGCCTGGGCGATCGGCGACATCATCGAGAACCGCCCAGCCCTGTCGCGCTGGCACCCGGACCACAAGGACAGTTTCGCGGCGTTCATGAAGAACTGATCTTCAGGCCGCCTGCTTTTTCGACCCGCGCTTTTTCGCCACAACCTTCTTCGCCGCCATGTCGGCGATTTGTTCGTCATGCCGCTTTGCAGCACGCTCGCATTTGGCGCGGATTTCCTCGACTTCGGATTCGGTCAGATGCTCGATGCCGATGAAGTGGTTGTGGCCCTTGCCGACCCGGATCAGTTCGTCGAGCTTGGCCTGGATCGCCGCGCCGTCGCGGTTCTGAGTGTTCTGGATCAGGAAGACCATCAGGAAGGTGATGATGGTCGTGCCCGTGTTGATGACGAGCTGCCAGGTGTCCGAAAAGCCGAAGAACGGACCGCTCACCGCCCAGACGATGACGATCAGGCAACAGAGGGCGAATGTCGGCGGCAGGCCGGCTATGCGGGCGACCCAGTTGGCGACCTTGGTGAAATGCTTTTCCATCTATCGAAATCCTCAACGCTGCGGCGCGATGAGAACAATCAGCGACCGTTTCAGGTTCCCGATGCAAGCAAATACCTCCAGGTACAATTGCCTACACGCATAGGGAGAATAGCCTGGAAAACACACCTTATGGGTCCAATGTCACAATGACCCTGCAGGCGAGAGTGCCTGTTCCTTCCGCTTCACAGCGGTTTAACTCCACCCCTTCCGCTGCGCCACCCCCGCATGGCGGAAGGGGTTTCAGTCCGGCGGGCCTTGAAGCGCGTCGCCCGACTCCGTCTCAACGCTACGCACTTGAACTGGTCAGACGGCGTCGTTTTCCCAGCGGTCGAGGAACGCTTCGATCGGCATGGCCTGCATGTCGGGAACCGCTCTGGCCAGCTTTTCGACCGGCCAGTCCCACCAGGCGAGAGCTTCGATCCGCGCCGCGATATCCGGAGTGAAGCGTGGCCGGAGAGCCTTCGCCGGCACGCCGGCGACGATCGCATAGGACGGCACGTCACGCGTCACCACGGCGTTGGCGCCGATGACGGCACCGTTGCCGATGGCGACCCCAGGCATGATCACCGCGCCGTGGCCGATCCAGACATCATGGCCGATGGTCACGGCTTTTGCCTGCCGCCGCTCGCGGAAGGCGGCATCGACGCCCAGCCAGCGAAAATACTCGTTCGGCCGGTAGCTGAGCTTGTGCTGGGTCAGCCGCTCTATGGGATGCTCCAGCGCATTGATACGGCTGTTGGCGGCGATCGAGCAGAATTTCCCGATCGTCGTGTAGATCGCTTCACAGTGGCGCTCAAAATAAGAGAAGTCGCCGACATTCACCTCGCGCAGCACAACCCGCTCGCCGATCGAGGCATTGCGGCCGAGCTTGCACGCCTTCAGCTCCGCGGTCGGATGGATACGCGGCTCGGGGTCTTTCGGGACGAGGTTTTCGGAACGCTCCATGCCGGCGGCTTTACGCCTAGGCGATTGGTCCCGCAAGCGGGACCAATCGTCCCTCAGATCGTCTCCCAGCAAGGATTCGCCGGACGAATGGTCCCGCAGCGGGACCATTCGTCCGTCCGGCTCCCGAAGGAACTAAGCAGCCTATTGCGGCTTGCCTTTGCTCCACACCACGTTCTGGCCGTAGAGCGGCACGGTGGTGACCGACATTTTGGCCGAACCGTTCTGCACCTGGCGCGAATGCGAGAGATAGATCAGCGTCTCATTGGGCTTGTCGTAGATGCGGTTCACCACCTGCTTTTTCCAGATCAGGCTGATGCCTTGCTTGAACACCTCCTCGCCGCCCTCGCTCATGTCGATGTCGCCGATCGTGATCGGGCCGGTCTGGCGGCAGGAGATCGACGAATCTGATGGATCCTCGAACCAGTTGCCCTTGTGCAGGCGATCGATGATGCCGCGATCGAAATAGGAGACATGGCAGGTCACGCCCTCCACCTTTGGGTCCTTGATCGCCTCGACGATGATGTCGTTGCCGAGCCAGTCGACGCCGACCTTGCCGACTTCCTCGGCCACGGCGGCCCCGGCGCCAAGGACAACGCACGCGGCTAATGCGCCGCCGATCAGTTTTCGCCCAATCAATCCGTGCCCAATCAGTCCTGGCAAAAAAGCCTCCTGCGGTTCGAGTTGCCGGTCACAGGTGGGGCGAGCAGCCCGGCTTTGCAAGCAGATGAGTCGACACCACTGCGGTTGCGGCAACGCGGCACTTTGCCTGTGCCGGGCCGAACCGCTAAGACTGTCGCACAGGCGCGGCATTGAGCCGGCGCGGCTATTTCTGCGGACGGACTTTTCTGATGATGCGTTCTATCCTGGTCGGCATTCTCGTCCTGATGGCGGCCGGCATCGGCTGGCTGACCTTCGACTGGTACCGCGGCCACTATGGCGGCGAGCCTTTTGGCGCCCCGTTTACCTTGGTCGACCAGAAAGGCGCGCCGATCACCGAAGCCGCCTTCCGGGGCGAGCCCAGCGTCGTCTTCTTCGGCTTCACCCATTGCCCCGAGGTCTGCCCGACCACGCTGTTCGAGCTGGCCGGCTGGCTGAAGACGCTCGGCGACGACGGCAAGAACCTGCATGCCTATTTCGTCTCGGTCGATCCCGAACGCGACACGCCGGAAGTGATGAACGCCTATGTCAGCAATTTCTCCGACCGTATCATCGGCATCACGGGCGCTCCCGACAAGGTCCATGCCATGGCCAAGTCGTTCGGCATCTACTGGAAGAAGGTCGACACCGGCGACGGCGACTACACGATGGACCACACCGCCTCGGTGCTGCTGCTCAACGCCAATGGCGATTTTGCCGGCACCATCGCCTACGGCGAAAGCGCCGATACGGCCATCGCCAAGCTGAAGCGGCTGGCGGCGAAAGGCTGATTACCATTTCATGACCCAGACGCGCCTTTACTTCACCACCGGAAAGACCGAGTCCGTCAGCATTTTCGCGGCGCTTGAGGCAGCCTTCGAGGAAGAAGGGCTGCCGATCGCCGTCCTGGAGGTCGACGAGGACAAGGACATCCACGAAGTGTCGCTCTATGCCGATGGCGACGTCGATGCGGTCGAGACCCGCTTGAACGACATCCTTGCCGGCCTTTCCCTGTCGAAGCCGATCGAGCGCGAGGCCCTGCCCGACATCGACTGGGTGGCGCATTCGCTGGAAGAGCTGAAGCCGGTGCGTGCCGGACGTTTCTTCGTCCACGGCGCGCATGACCGCCGCAAGCGCCACAGCGGCGAGATCGCCATCGAGATCGAGGCCGGCCTGGCCTTCGGCACCGGCCACCACGGCACGACCGCCGGCTGCCTGGAAATGCTTGAAAGAGTGGTCCGGCGCGAGCATCCGCGCAATGCGCTCGACCTCGGCACCGGCAGCGCGGTGCTGGCGATCGCCGTCGCCAAGCTGGCGCATATTCCTGTGCTGGCCACCGACATCGATCCGGTGGCGGTGCGGGTGGCTGCCGCCAATGCGCGGCTCAACCACGTCAAGGCACTGGTGGAAACGGTGACCGCGCCGGGCTTTCACCACCCGGTCTTCGGCAAGCGCGCGCCCTTCGATCTCATCGTCGCCAACATATTGGCACGGCCGCTGATGCGGCTGGCGCCGCAAATGGCTGGCCACATCGCGCTCGGCGGCTCGATCGTGCTGTCAGGCATCCTCGACCGCCAGCGCGACGCCGTCATCTCGGCCTATGTCGGCCAGAATTTTCGCCACGTCAGAACCTTGCACCGCGAGGGCTGGGTGACGATCCACCTCAAGCATTGAGCCCGGGACCGACCGAGCTTGGACCAAGTTCCCCCGGTTGTCAGTCCAGCGATGCTGTAGCAGGTTGCGCGCAGCCGGAAATCGATTCCGATTTCCCAGTCCATAGGCTACGGTCCCGCCGATATCAGGAGGCCCACAATGTTCCAGACCTTCGATTCCGCCGGCGACCCGGCCGTCGGCAAACCGCGCGTGGCGCTCCTGCGCCAATGGCTTGAAGCCAACGGGCTGGACGGCTTCATCGTGCCGCGTGCCGACGAGCATCAGGGCGAGTATGTCGCCGACCGCTCGGCGCGGCTGAAAT
>NZ_RZTT01000242.1 GCF_003996995.1 Mesorhizobium sp. M7A.T.Ca.US.000.02.2.1
GCCATCGATCATGCGCATGCGCCGGCGGTGCGCGTGGCCGAGAACGTCGCCGCCACCATCGCCGGCTGGATCGGCAGTGGCGAAATCGTCGAAGGCCGCGGCAAGCGGCTGCGGCCGGGCGACGTGCTGGTGCTGGTGCGCAAGCGCGATCGCTTCGTCCATGCGCTGACCCGCGCACTCAAACGCCGCGACATTCCGGTCGCCGGCGCCGACCGGCTGAGCCTGCCTGGACACATCGCGGTCAAGGACCTGATTGCGCTCGGTCACTTCCTCATCCAGCCGCAGGACGATCTGTCGCTTGCCGCCGTGTTGCGCAGCCCGATCTTCGATCTGCCGGAAGAGACGCTTTTCACGCTCGCCGCGCAGAGGCCGTCCGACTTGTCGCTGATCGCGTCGCTGCGACAGCACGCCGGCGAAAGCGAGCGACTTGCGAAGATCGTCGCCCAGGTCGACATCTGGACGAACGCGGCCGCCTTCAAACCGGTGTTCGAATTTTACGCTGGCCTGCTGGCACGCGATGGCGTGCGCCGGAACATGATCGCGCGGCTCGGGCCCGAAGCCGGTGACATCCTCGACGAGTTCCTCAGCTTCTGCCTTGCCGAGGAACGAACCGGCCTGCCGGGGCTGGAAGCCTTCCTGTCGACGCTGGAAAACGCCGGTCCCGAGATCAAGCGCGAGATGGACCAGACCCGCGACGAGGTCCGGGTCATGACCGTGCATGCCGCCAAGGGGCTGGAAGCGCCGGTCGTGTTCCTGGTCGATGGCGGTTCCGCCCCGTTCAGCGACCAGCATCTGCCGCGCCTGATGCCCTTCGATGGCTCCGGCGCGAATTGGGACGGCAAGGGCTGTCTCTGGCGCTCTGCCAGCGACGTCGCCAACGGCTTTTCCAAAGCAGCGGCGGCGCGGGCACGGGAACTCGCCGACGACGAATACCGCCGGCTGCTCTATGTCGGCATGACCCGTGCCGAGGACCGGCTGATCGTCTGCGGCTATCACGGCAAGCGGGCGCCGAACGCTGGCACCTGGCATTCGATCGTCAGCCGCGCGTTGATCGGTGCGCCGGAAAGCGAGCAGCGTGCGCATCCCGCCGGCGGCGAGCCGGTGCATCGCTTCCATGTCACCAAGCTGCCGCCGGTCGCACTGGCTTCCGGCGAGCAGGCGCGGCCGACGGATGCTTTCGGACCTCTGCCGGCGACCTTGTTCCGGCCCTTGCCCCCCTTCGAAGATCTGCCGCGTCCGCTGTCGCCATCCGGTGCTGCGGCGCTGATAGACGAAGGCAAGGAAGCTGTGGTCGACAAGGCGTCGCCGGTGCTCGACGCCGATGCCGAGCCGGGCTTTGCGGTGCTGCGCGGGCTTGCCCTGCACAAACTGCTGCAGATGCTGCCCGGCATTGCCGAGCCCGAACGCCAGCGCGCGGCGGAGCGCTATCTCTTGCGAACGGGCGCGGACTGGCCGCCGTCAGAGCGCGAAAAAGCCCTGGCGTCGGTCACATCAATCCTTGCCGACGTCGGCTTCGGTCAGCTGTTTGCACCATCTTCACGTGCCGAGGTCGCGATCATGGGCAGCCTGGAAGTAAAGGGCAAAAAGCGCTCGATTTCCGGCAAGATCGACCGTTTGGCGGTGACATCGGCCGCGGTCTCGATCGTCGACTACAAGACCAACCGGCCGGCGCCCTCCACTCTGGCCGAGGTGCCGCCAGCCTACCTGCTCCAGCTCGCACTTTATCGCGCCCTGTTACAGCCGCTCTATCCCGGCCGCACAGTCAAGGCGGCCTTGCTGTTCACCGAGGCGCCGCGGCTAATCGAACTGCCGGCCAGCGTCATGGATGACGCCCTTGCTCGACTCACGGGAGCGTGACACAACACCTGCTTGAAGAAGGGCGCGATCGCCACCACATTTGGTGGGACAAAAACTTTCAAAAGGATTTTCCATATGGCAACCGTGAAGGTCGACAAGAGCAACTTCCAGGCCGACGTGCTTGACGCCAACGTACCGGTCGTCGTCGATTTCTGGGCGGAATGGTGCGGTCCCTGCAAGATGATCGCGCCAGCGCTCGAAGACATTGCCACCGAACTTGGCGCCAAGGTCAAGATCGCCAAGCTCAACATCGACGAGAATCCGGAGCTTGCCGCCCAGTTCGGCGTGCGCTCGATCCCGACGCTGATGATCTTCAAGGGCGGCGAAATGGCCGACATGAAGGTCGGTGCGGCGCCCAAGACCGCGCTGTCGCACTGGATCAACGGCAATCTCGCCTGATCCATCTGAAATTCATATGACCATCAAGCCCGGCCTCGCGCCGGGCTTTTTGTTGGCGTCATCGGTGCGTGGCTCTGGCTCTCGCGTCCGGCCACTCCATGTCATCTGCTTGAGCCAGACAGGAGAAACCCATGACCGGATCCGCCAAGGCCACCGTCTTCATCGACAATGAGCGCGTTATCGTCACCGAGTACCGCTTTGCGCCGGGCGAAAACACCGGCTGGCATCGCCACGGCCACGACTATGTCGTCGTGCCGCTGATGGACGGCAAGGTGAAGCTGTTGACCAAGGACGGCGAGACCTTCGCCGAGATGAAGAAGGGCGCGCCCTATTTCCGCAAAGAGGGCGTCGAACATGACGTCATCAACGCCAATGAAGGCGAATATGCCTTTATCGAGATCGAATTGAAGTAAGCCGTCAGGGCTGGCAGGCGCTTTTCACCAGTCGGCTATGCGGTCGCCGCCGGCGAATTGTGCACTTTTTTCGGTATACTCGAACAGTTCGATTTTCACGTCGTTTGGATCGCGGATCCAGGCCTGAAATGTGTCATCGCAGGCCAGTTTCTTTGAGGTGACGTCGACACCTTTCGACCTGATGTGGGCGATCGCGGCATCAATGTTCTCCACTTCTAGGCAGAAGTGGTTGATCTGGTTCAGGTCGCCATAGCGGGCCTCGTTTTTCCCGAACACCTCGACATGGCTGCCGCCGCCGCAATCGAGGTAGAACCCGAAAATCTTGCCGTCACGCAGGAAATTGAAGCGGGTGTCCATGCCCAGCACGTCGCGATAGAAGCTTCGTGTCGCTTCAAGGTCGTTGGCGAAGATGCAGACATGGGCGAGCTGCTTGACCTTGATCATGACAGGTTCCTCGCAGAAAAATCCGCCTTCAGGTCGGCGGGGTGCCGTTCTCGGCCAGCACCGCGCCGGTCAGATACAACGAACCGCTGATCAGGATGCGTGGCGCCGGACCGTCCCAGGTGTCGCGCAGCAGCATCAGCGCGCTGGCGACGGAACTCACCGGCTCGGCGGTCAGCCCGGCTTCCGTCGCGCGGACCGCCAGTTCGTCGTTTGGCACGCCGGCCTCGCTAAGGCTCACCGGCACCGTGTAGACATGCCGGGCGAGGCCCTTGAAGGCACGGAAATAGCCGGTCTGGTCCTTGGTGTTGATCATGCCCGAGATGAGGAACAGCGGACGCGGATTCTTCTCCTCCTGCTCGGCCAACGCTTCGGCAACCACCACGCCGGCACCGGGATTGTGGCCGCCGTCGAGCCAGATATCGGCGCCCTTGGGTGCCAGTTCGGCCAGCCGGCCCTGCACGAGCTTCTGCATGCGGCCGGGCCAGGCGACATTGACCATCGCCTTTTCGGCGGCGCGATGGCTGATCTCGAAACCGGCCGCCTTGACCGCGGCGATCGCCGCCGCCGCATTGGCGAACTGATGGCGTCCGGGCAGCCTGGGCGGTGGCAGGTCCATCAACCCGTCTTCGTCCTGGTAGACCATGCGGCCGTTTTCCTCGAAGGCAAGGAAGTCCTGGCCGTAGACGAAGGTGGGGCATTCAAGCCGCTCGGCGGTTTCGATCAGCACCTGCAGCGCCGTTTCGCTCTCCTGCGCGCCGATGACCACCGGACAGCCGGGCTTGATAATACCGGCCTTTTCGGCCGCGATCAGTTCGACACGGTCCCCGAGATAGGCCTCGTGGTCGAGCGACACCGGCATGATCACTGACACGGCCGGCTCCTTGACGACATTGGTCGCGTCGAAGCGGCCGCCGAGCCCGACCTCGATGATGGCGGCGTCGGCCTGGTGTTCGGAAAACAAGAGGAAGGTGACGGCGGTGAGAATCTCGAAGACGGTGATCTTCTCGCCTTCATTGGCTCTGGCCGCACGGGCAATAGCATCGGCGAAAACCCTGTCCTCGACCAGCCTGCCGCCGCCATCGGCGGCCAGCCGGTAACGCTCATACCAGTTGACCAGATGCGGCGAGGTGTGAACATGGACGCGGTAGTCCGCTGCCTCGAGCAGGGCGCGCGAAAAGGCGGCGCACGAGCCTTTGCCGTTGGTGCCGGCGATGTGGATGACCGGTGGCAGCCGATCCTGCGGATCGTCAAGCCGCTCCAGCAGCCGCGAAATGCGGTCGAGCGAAAGGTCGAAGCCTTTCGGATGAAGCGCCATCAGGGCTTCGATTTCGCGGTCGGCGGCAAGCGTCGTCATGGCAGAATCCTAGCGCATGAGCCGTGAAAACCAGAATCGGTTTCGGATGGCCATGGCAATCAAAAGCTACAGCGCGCCGAAGCACCCGTGCAATCGCGGTCGCGGCGCTTCGTGTCGCTTCAGGCTTGCGGCCGAGCTTCCGCGGCGACCACCGCCGGGGGCAGGATTTCCGGCTCCGGCGTTTTTTGCTCTTCCGGCAGCTTGAGCAGCATCTTGAGCAGGCGCGCGATCGTTTCACGCATTTCCAGCCTGGATACGACCATGTCGACCATGCCGTGCTCCATCAGATATTCGGAGCGCTGGAAGCCGTCGGGCAATTTCTCGCGGATCGTCTGTTCGATGACGCGCGGTCCGGCAAAGCCGATCAGCGCGCCGGGCTCGGCAATGTGCACGTCGCCCAGCATGGCATAGGAGGCGGTCACGCCGCCCGTGGTCGGGTTGGTCAAAACGACGATGTAGGGCAGGCCGGCTTCCTTCAGCCGGTCGACACCAACCGTTGTCCGCGGCAATTGCATCAGGGACAAAATACCTTCCTGCATGCGCGCGCCGCCGGAAGCGGCGAACAGGATCAGCGGCCGCTTGCGCTGCAGGGCCACTTCGAAGCCATGCACGATGGCGTCGCCAGCGGCCATGCCGAGCGAGCCGCCCATGAAGGCGAAATCCTGCACCGTGACCACCACCGGCAGACCCTCGACGGTGCCCAGCGCGTTGATGATCGCGTCCTCAAGGCCGGTCTTGGCCTTGGCGTCCTTCAACCGGTCGACATAGCGCTTCTCGTCGCGGAATTTCAGCGGATCCTGCATCACCTTGGGGTTGTCCAGGGTCTCGTATTTGCCGCCATCGAAGAAGAATTTCAGCCGCTCCTTGGCCGAGATCTTCATGTGATGGCCGGACGACGGAATGACGAACTGGTTGGATTCCAGGTCCTTGTGGAACACCATCTCGCCGGTCTCCGGATCCTTGATCCAGAGGTTCTCGGGCATGTCGGTGCGCCGGCCGAGCATCGAATTGATCTTCGGGCGAACGTAATTGGTGATCCAGTTCATCGCTTCGGCTCCTGTCCTGACGAGGATTGGGAAGAGGTAGGAGAACTATTCGGCAGCAGCAAGGCGGGCCGAACGCACGCCTTGCGCAAGGCCGCTGACCAGCGTGGCGACGGCTTCGGCCGGATCGGCGGTCTTTTCGCCCTTCGGTCCCAGCACATTGGCAACCGCATTGACGATCGCGGTGCCGACGACGACACCGTCGGCATTGGCGCCGATCACCCGGGCCTGCTCGGCGGTCTTGACGCCGAAGCCGACGCAGACCGGCAGGTCGGTGTGGCCCTTGATGCGCTTGACTGCCGCCGCCACCTTGCCGGTGTCGGCCAGCGCCGAGCCGGTGATGCCGGTCATCGACACATAGTAGACGAAGCCCGACGTGTTCTGCAGCACTTTCGGCAGGCGCTTGTCGTCGGTCGTCGGTGTCGCCAGCCGGATGAAATTGATGCCGGCCTTGAGCGCCGGAATGCACAGTTCCTCGTCCATCTCGGGCGGCAGGTCGACGACGATCAGCCCGTCAATGCCGCTGGCGATCGCGTCCTTGAGGAAGCGGTCGACGCCATAGATGTAGATCGGATTGTAGTAGCCCATCAGCACGATCGGCGTTTCATTGTCACTGGTCCGGAAGTCGGCCGCCATCTTCAGCGTCTTGACCAGCGTCTGGCCGCCCTTCAGCGCCCGCAGGCCCGCCGCCTGGATCGCCGGGCCGTCGGCCATCGGGTCGGAAAACGGCATGCCGAGCTCGATGATGTCGGCGCCGGCCTTGGGCAGTGCCTTCATAATCGACAAGGAGGTGTCGTAGTCAGGGTCGCCGCCCATGAAATAGGTGACGAGCGCCGGGCGGCCTTCGGCTTTCAGTTTTGCCATGCGGCGGTCGATGCGGGTCACCATGTCTGGCCCTTTGGACGAATTTTGCTCATAATCAACTCCCAAATCGAAACTGTCCAAAGGGGCCTAGATCTCCATACCCAGCATCGAGGCCACCGTATGCACGTCCTTATCGCCACGGCCGGACAGGTTGACGATGACGATCTGGTCCTTGTCCATGGCGGGCACGATCTTCACCGCATGCGCAATGGCATGCGCGGATTCCAGCGCCGGGATGATGCCTTCGACGCGCGTCGTCAGCTTGAAGGCCTCCAGCGCCTCGTCGTCGAGGATCGGCACGTATTCGACGCGGCCTGAATCGCGCAGCCAGGAATGCTCGGGGCCGACGCCGGGATAATCGAGACCGGCCGAGATAGAATGGCCGTCCATGATCTGTCCGTCGGCGTTCTGCAGGAGATAGGTGCGGTTGCCGTGCAGCACGCCCGGCGCACCGGCGTTCATCGAGGCGCAATGCTCGATGCCGTCAAGGCCGCGTCCGCCGGCCTCGATGCCGATGATGCGGACCTCTTTGTCGTCGAGGAAGGGATGGAACAGGCCGATGGCGTTCGAACCACCGCCGACAGCGGCGATGATGGTGTCCGGCAGTCGGCCTTCCTGCTCTAGGATCTGCGCCCGCGCTTCGGTGCCGATTACCGACTGGAAGTCGCGCACCAGCTCCGGATAGGGATGCGGGCCGGCGGCGGTGCCGATCAGGTAATAGGTGTCCTCGACATTGGTCACCCAGTCGCGCAACGCCTCGTTCATGGCGTCCTTCAGCGTGCCGTGACCAGCGGTCACCGGCCGCACTTCGGCGCCCAGCAGCTTCATGCGGAAGACATTGGGGCTTTGCCGGGCGACGTCGGTGGCGCCCATATAGACGACGCAGGGAAAGCCGAAGCGGGCCGCGACCGTGGCCGATGCCACGCCATGCTGGCCGGCGCCGGTCTCGGCGATGATGCGCTTCTTGCCCATGCGCTTGGCCAGCAGGATCTGGCCGAGGCAGTTGTTGATCTTGTGCGAACCGGTGTGGTTCAAATCCTCGCGCTTGAAATAGACCTTTGCGCCGCCGAGATGCTTCGTGAGGCCTTCGGCGAAATAGAGCTTCGACGGCCGTCCGGCATAGTGGGTCGACAGGTCAGTCAGCTCGGCCCTGAAATCCGCATCGTTCTTGACCTCGTTCCAGTGCCGCTCCAGATCGAGGATCAGCGGCATCAGCGTTTCGGCAACGAAACGACCGCCGAAAATGCCGAACATGCCCTGTTCGTCGGGTCCGGTGCGGAAGGAATTGGGTGTCGCCGGCTTGTTCATCGCCGATCTCCTGGCATCTTGACTTATGAAGCATGTCCTTGTCGGAAAACCGGTTCCCACTTTTCCGGGACATGCTCTGGTTTAAGGCACTACTAGGCTGCGCGGGTGTTCCGCGCGGTCCTGACGGCCCGGAAAAACTGTTCGATCAGCGCCGGATCCTTGACGCCCGGTGCGCTTTCCACGCCTGAGGAAATGTCTATTCCGGGCGGGTCGGCAAGCCGAAGGGCATCGCCGATATTGGCGGCGTTGAGCCCACCGGAAAGCATGTAATCGACGCTGCCGTCAAGGCCGGCGAGGATGTGCCAGTCGAAGGCCACACCATTGCCGCCCGGCAGCTCTGAGCCTTTCGGCGGCTTGGCGTCGAACAGGAACCGGTCGCCTATGCCGATGAACGGCTTTACCCGCTCCAGGTCAGCAGCCTCGCTGACCGACAGCGCTTTCATCACCGGCACGCCATAGCGGGCTTTGACCTCGGCCACTCGGTCGGGCGTTTCCGCGCCATGCAGTTGCAGCATGTCAGGCTGCATTTGGGCAATGATTTCATCCAGGAAAGCGTCGCCGGCATCGACTGTGACAGCAACCGCCGTCGCGTTGCCGCGCGCCGCCTCGCGCAGACGGCCAGCCTCGGCGGGTTCGACATAGCGTGGGCTTTTGGCGAAGAAGATAAACCCGACATGGCTGGCCCCGCCGGCCAGCGCCGCGGCCATTGCCCCGTCGGTCTTCAAGCCGCAGATCTTGATGTCGAGTGCCATGGCGCGGGAATTGGCATGAAAAGCGATAAGAGTCGAGAAAAAGCATGCTGTTTGCCGGCGCGGCCAAAGGCGCTACCTATGGATGAATAGGACACATGGCGGGAGCACGATCATGACCGACAGGACAATTGCCGAACTCAGGCAGAAGATCGCGCAGGCGCGCGAGGTCATCGCGCACCTGATCGACAAGGCCGCCTTCAACGGCGCCGAGGCGCACCGCGCGCTCGACTATTTCGGCGGTGATGAATTCGACGGCAATTTCCTGCCGTGGCCGCATCATGGCGATGAGGGGCTACGGCCTGAGGACTTGAACGCCGCCAACGACGACTGAGAGATCTACTCGAACATGATCGCCTGCAGCGCACCGCCATTGCGCTTCAGCCAGTCCTTGCAGCGATCGGTGTCGGGGCAGAGCTTTTCGCACAATTTCCAGAATTTCGGACCGTGGTTCATCTCCTTGAGATGCGCCACTTCATGCGCGACGAGGTAGTTGATGACCGGCGACGGCGCCATCATGATGCGCCAGGAAAAGGACAGATTGCCTTCGGAGGTGCATGACCCCCAGCGGCTTGATGTGTCCTTGAAGCGGATAGCCTTGGCGCGCTTGCCGAGCGCCTCGGTGTGTTTGGCCACCAGCTTCTCGATTTCCTTCTTGGCCTCGCGCTTGAGGAAATCGGCGAGGCGGCGCGGCAGATGTATGCGGTCGCCATGCACGATCAAGAGCGGGCCACGTTCGTCGCGCGACACGGTGACGGTGCCGCGCTTTGATGGTTCATGGACGATGCGGTGCGGCACGCCGCGCACCGGGATCCTGATGCCGGGCCGCACCTGCGGCCGCGTCGGCACCTTGGCCAGTCGCTGCTCCAGCCAGTCCTGGTGCCGCTCAAGGAACCTGTCCACTTCGCCGCGGCGCAGGCCTGGCGGCACGGTTATGCGTAGAC
>NZ_RZTT01000243.1 GCF_003996995.1 Mesorhizobium sp. M7A.T.Ca.US.000.02.2.1
TGTCGGAATGGCGCGGGCTGCTCTTCGCGGCACTCGACCCGAAGGAAAGTCTTCTGGATCAACTTGGCTCTCTGCCCGACGAACTGGCGGACGAGCCGTTGGAGACCTATGCCGCCACCGATCAGGCCACCGTCAGCTTTACGGCGAACTGGAAGATCTACACCGACAATTTCGTCGAAGGCTACCACATCCCTGGCACACATCCCTCGTTCTACGCTGCCATCGACTTCGAAGCCTTCCAGACCACCGCCCATCCCGGTTATGTCCGGATGACCGCACCGCCGAAAGACGGTCTGTTCTATCGCGGCAAATGGCTTTGGATGTGGCCGAACTGGACGCTGTCGCTTTTCGATGGCGGCATGAACGTTAGCCGGATCAATCCGACCTCACCGCATCACACAGACCAGCATTACCATTTCTTCTTTGCCGATATCGCTGCAGAAACATCCGAGAGCAGGGCGAAATCTGTGCAAGGCACTCTGGCCGTGGTACGCGAGGACTACGCCATCTGCGCCGATACGCATCGCAACTATGCCGCAGGGGCCTATACCTCCGGCCCGCTCTCGGGGCGGCATGAGCGGGGAGTGCAGTATTTCCAGGAACGTGTCGCTGCGGCACTGGGGCTGTGAGCGCCCCTGGCGTCCTTGTCCGCCGGATAGCTCGGCGCCGGCACGAGAGCCCTCCGGCCAGTCGAATACGGCGGGCACGGTAAGACGAGTTACGAGCGTCGTGGCAATCGGAGCTCGCTCAATGCGGAGAGCAGATCGGCGCACGCGGCTTTGACGACCAAGTTTAGCGGGCTGGAGCTGATTTGCCCGATCGGCACCGATTCCGTGAGGCGCGGCTGCTGCTGCAACGCCTGCGTTAAACCAGTCGCACGGCCGGCCGAGCACAGCTATCCGGTCATCTTCTGGCCCGGGCGATCAAGGTTTCGTGGTAAGCGACCAAGGACTTGGCATGAAGTCGCGTGCGGTAAGAATGGTAAGCCGGCCCGCCGTGCAACACCCGAAAACGGCGACTTTGGAACGATACCGGCACAAGCAACGTTACAGCTGGTTGAATTGATATCGGGGCCAGAAATATGAATGAACTGCCGCAGGCGAACGTTGTCGCCTTCAAAGACCCGGAAATGTCCGGCACTGACAGTCCGAATTTTGATTATCAGGATTTTTTCGAGAACGGCGCGGTTGCTCTCCATCTGGTGAGCGAGGATGGCATCATTCTGCACGCCAACACAGCTGAGCTCGACCTCCTCGGTTATCCCGCAGAAGACTATGTCGGCCGGCACATCGCCGACTTCTACCCCGACCGGCCGGTCATCGAGGACATTCTGGAACGCCTCACCAGGGGCGAAAAGATCGCGAGGTATCCGGCGCGTCTGAGAGCCCGCGACGGAGCCATCAAGCATGTCGAAATCACCTCGAGCGGCCATTTTCGTGACGGCAAGCTAATCAACACCAGATGCTTCACAGTCGATGTGACCGACTTGGAGCGAGCCCGCACCGAACTGAGGCAACAGGACAATACTTATCACCAGATCCTCGACGCCCTTCCGGTCGCCATCTACACAACTGATCAAGACGGTACGATAACTTATTATAATCGCGCTGCTGCCGAGCTGGCAGGACGGGAGCCTAACGTCGGCAAGGACAAATGGTGCGTGACGTTCAAGCTGTTCACTGCCGACGGCAAGGAACTGCCCCACGACGAGTGCCCAATGGCGATCGCTCTCAACGAAAACCGGCCGGTCCGCAACCAGGAGGCCGTGGCGCAGCGACCGGACGGATCTTTTTTCCCGTTCCTGCCCTATCCCACGCCGCTGCGGGATGAGCACGGCACCCTGATAGGTGCCGTGAACATGCTATTGGACCTGACGGACCGCCAACGTGCCGAAGAGGCCAAGCAGCATCTGTCAGCGATTGTGGAATCCTCGTTCGACGCTATTGTCAGCAAGGATCTCAACACCATCATCAAGAGCTGGAACCAGGGCGCCGAACGGCTGTTCGGCTATACCGCTGACGAAGCGATCGGTCAGTCGGTGACGATGCTGATTCCGGATAACCACCAGGACGAGGAACCTCGTATCCTCGAACGCATTCGGCGTGGCGAACGCGTCGAACCGTTCGAAACCACACGGCAGCGCAGGGATGGCAGCCTGGTTCCGGTTTCGCTGGCGATATCGCCCGTGCGTAACGCAGCCGGGCAAATCGTCGGCGCGTCGAAGATTGCCCGGGACATCACGTTGGCGAGGGAAAGCGAGCAACGCATCCACATGCTGATGCGCGAGGTCAATCACCGGGTGAAAAACCAGTATTCAGTCATCCTGTCGATGATCCGTGAGACCAACAAGCGATCGGAAACGCCAAAGCAATTTGAATACCAGGTGCGCGAGCGCATCATGGCGCTGTCGCGCTCCCACGACCTGCTGGTTGCGGCGGACTGGAAGGGCGCCACGATCAGTGACCTTTTGGCGGCGCAAGCCCAGCCATTCCCACGGGGAGACGTTATCGCCATGTCGGGCCCATTGTTGGTCCTCAATGCCAATGCGGTGCAGTATCTCGGGATCGCTTTCCATGAACTGGCTACCAACTCGGCCAAATATGGCGTCCTCTCAGCGGATAAGGGCCAGATCTCAGTCATATGGACCATTACCGGGTCCGGTGCTTCGAGGCTCCTCCATCTCACCTGGGCTGAAACCGATGGGCCGGAAGTTCAGAGCATCGGACAGGGCGGCTTTGGAACCGTGGTATTGAAGCGGGTGGCACCTGCGGCAGTGGGGGGACAGGGAAAGCTTGAGCACGGCCCGCATGGGGTCACCTGGAGCTTGGAAGCCCCGTTGACCGCCGTGGAGCCGGCCGTTGCAAACAGGGGCTAGCCGTCAACGTTTCGACCTCGGCCGCCTTTGCCTTCATCTGTGGCGCCCTGGTCGGGCGGTCACCAGTAGATTCGCTTGCTGCGACCTTTATCGAGGCGGGAAACCCCAGTGTTGCCGCCCTGACCTTCAAATCGGTCATGTCGTCCCATGCCTGAGGCGACTTGTCACAAAAAGCCGGCGTCACTTCCGATGTTAGATCAGTCACCTGAGCTCGTTGTCATGGGCCGCGGGCTGACGGTCAGCTTCTTGCTTACTAGAAAGTGACCTGTTACCGCAGTCAGGCGAATGGATCTCTGCCTCGCCTTAGGTCCCTCAAAACTTGACCATCAGATTTGCATCGAAGCCGTTTTGCTTCATGGCCGATGCGAACTGGCCCTGATAGGCGAAGCCAAGCTTCGCATAGGGGCTGAGTGCGACGTCGATGCCGGCCTCGATCAACGCTGCATTCCTTGCGATCGGGGCGCCGGCGATGGCAAACGTGTCGGAGCCAGCGAAGGCGAAGGTGGAGATCGGTGTAACGTCGCCAAATGCATGGCGCCAGGCAAGTGTACCGCGCGCCGTGACAGTGGTGCCGCCGAGATCGAAGTTGCTGGATGCCCTAAGGCCGAGGGTGGTGAACGTCACATCGGTGTTGGTGCTGGACGCCGTCAGGGCCGCGGCACCGCCTGTCTCGCTGAAGCCATCGGTGTGGAGTGTCACGTAAGAAAGTCCGGCGAATGGTTCGAAACCGAACTGCCCGGCCTTCAGGTCATAGGCGATCTCACCAAAGGCCTGTGCGGTGGCGGCATCATAATCGGCGCTCAGACTGTTATCCAAGCCGGCGAAGGCGACGTGGCGGCCCATTGAGATGTCGTGCCAGGTGTAGGCCGCGCCGGCGCGAAGGCCAAAAGCGCCCCATTGGCCACCGCCATAGAGGCCGAGATGCCAGTTCTGGCTGTCGCCCGAGGACGCGCGATCATCGACATTGAAGCTCGAATGGCTGAAGCCGGCGATGACGCCTGCCCGCCAGTTATCGCCGAAGGCGCTGTCGATGCCGGTGAGGAAACCGCCGGTGGAAGACGAGATCGGCGCAGCATTGCCATCGCCGTCATTGTCGCGCCATGAGCCGAAGGCGGTTGCCCAGGCGGCGGCGCGATCCGTGGTGGCCGGCAACAGCATGCCATGGATGGCTTCATTGGATTTGCTGCCTCCCTGCGCCACCTCGCCATAGGCGATGACAGGCGCATCGCTGGCCGCGACCGTGCCGAAGGCCGAACGGATGCGCGCATTGACGGCCTCGGCAACGTGCTGGCTATCCTCCACCAGGACGCCATTGGCACTGGGATATCCATCGCCCGACAACTGGTCGAAGATCTGGCGTACCGTTTCGTCGTCATTGGCTAGAACAACGACGGCCTGGTAGAGCGCGCTCAGCGATCCGAGCGTCTCGAGCACGCCGGCCGTGCTCTTCTGGTTGAATGTCTGGGCAAAGTCGGTGAAGGCAACGTTGTTGCGATTTAGGGTCAGATTCACGTCGTCGCCATCATAGGCCAGGAACGGATCAAGGAAGGCAAAGTCCGAAGTCACGCTGTCGAACTGACCCGAAACGCCACCGTCGGCCGTGAGGATCGTATAGGTCGAAGACGGCTTGTAGCCGCCGTCGACACCAATATGGGCGACAGAGCCGCCGCCGATGGTCGCCGCGCCGGTTACGTGAACCAGATCGCTGGAACTGCTGGCCGGGTCGACCTCGACCTGCAAGCTGGCGCCAGCGTTGAAGACGAGATCCCCGTCAAGCGTTAGTGTGCCGATAGAGGCGCCTGGCGCCAGTGTGCCGCCACTTTGAACAGTCACCACGCTGCCAGCCCCGGAGCCGACCGTCCCGTGGCCGCCAAGCACGGCACCATTCGTCACATCAAGGTTGCCGCCGAGCCTTGCCCCGGAATGTACGTCGTCCGATCCGATGAGGAGGGTGCCGCCGGCCACGGAAGTGGTGCCGGTGAAGCCGGAACCGTCGCCATCATAGGAAAATGTCGCACCCGTCTTGATGAACGTGCCGGTGCCCGAAAGGATGCCGCCATAGCTGCCATCCTGGTCCTGGACAATCGTCAAGGCCTTGGTGCCCAGTTGGACAGTGCCGCCGGAGCCGCTAAGATTGTGGATCGTCATGTCGAGAGCGCCAATACCACTGATGTCGAATACGCCGGCATCGATCTGCAGCGAACCCGGTCCGATCGAGCCCGTTCCCGAGAGCGCAAGCGTGCCGGCCTCGATGGTAGTGCCGCCCGAATAGATGTTGGTTCCGGAAAGCACCAGCGTGCCCGCGCCGGTCTTGCGCAATCCATCGGTGCCCGCGATCACATTGGAGATGGTCGACACATAACCGTTGCTTGCGGCGCTGCCATCGCCGACGCGCACTTCGACCGGCGCCGGATGATCGGCGTCGGCCACCAGCGTCAGCGTGTCGCCGGTGAGCACGTAGCCGCCCGACGCGAACTGCATGCCGGTCGTCTGGACTGCGCCGGCGCTGCCGTCCACCGTTACGGTGCCTGCCTCGCCGCCGAAGACGGCGAAACCGGGCTGCGGCTGCATGGCCGCCGTGAGCGCACCCGTCGCATCGGTCCAATTCGGCGCCATGTTCGACCAACTGCCAGCGCCGCCGCCCATGTGGGTGGCGTCGGCCTGGCCGTTGGCGTTCCAAAGGTTCAGCGTCAGGCCGGTGGTGTTGATGAGATTGATCTGCTTGTCGGCCGTCAGCATTTGGATCGACAGCGTCGATGCGGGCGGAACGGCGCCCAGAGTGAGTCCGCCGTTGCTCTCGGTGAGTGTGCCCGTGTAGTCGACGATACGGTAAAGACCGGGGCCGAAGCCGCCAGCATTGGCGACATCGAGCACGGCTCCGTTGAGCGTCACGTTTCCGTTGACCATGACGCTATCCGCCTGACCGGTCGTAAAATCCGCGCCCGGTGCTGCCGCCTCGTAGGCCAGACGACTGCCCTGCTGCAGGGTCATGTTGCCGTTCACCGTCATCGTCCCGATCGAGGTGCCCGGTGCGATCGTGCCACCCGAAGCGACTGTCGTCGTGCCCACCGTGCCCGAGCCGCCGAGCGTGCCGCCCGTCAGGACGTCGATCGAGGAACTCGAATCGCCAAGCGTTCCGTTTACCAGCAGCACGCCGCCCGAAATCGTCGTCGTCCCGGTGAAGCCGGAACTGTTTCCGGTCAGGATCGTCGTGCCGGCGACCTGTCCGATGGCCCCCGCACCGGTGATCGCCGGAGAGAACGTGTAGCCCGTCCCGGTATGGTTGAAGGTGAGAGTTCCCGCTCCCGCGCCGAAGCGAATCTCCGCAGCCTGCAGCGTGCCTGGCGCAACGGCCGGCTGCCCAGCGGCCGCGCCGATGTTGAGCGTACCAGTCGAGCTACTCTGAACGGCGATATGGGCAATGCCTGCCCCATTGCCGGTGCTCACTGCGCCACCATCCGCGACGGTCAGCGTGCCAGTGCCCCCATAACCGACATAGAACGTGCCGCTGTTCTTCCAGGTGGAGCCGGCGCCCGTTACAATGGCCGTGCCGCTCGAGGTCACTCCGATAGCCCCTGTAGCATCGCTGACCAGGCCACCGTTCGCGACGGTCAGCGTGCCGGTGGCGAAATCGCCGACATAAAGGTCGCCGCTGTTGGTCCAGGTGGAGTTCGCGCCCGTTACCGTGGCCGTGCCCGTGGAACCCGGCTGAAATCCGAGGCGGCCGACCGTGTTGGTGACGGCGCCGCCATCCTCGACGTTCAGCGTCCCGTTGCCGGAACGACCGATAAGAAGCTCGCTGCTGTTCGCCCAGGTGGAGCCAGCGCCCGTCACAGTCACCGTGCCGGTGGAGCCAGCGAGGTATCCGATGTAGCCGACCGTGTTGGTCACGGCGCCGCCGTGCTCGACGTTGAGCGTACCATCACCGCTACTGCCTATGTAGAGGACGCCGCTATTCGACCATGTGGAGCCGGTACCCGTCACAGTCGCCGTGCCGGTGGAACCTGCGTTAAATCCGATGTAGGCAACCGTGTTGGTGACGGCGCCGCCATCCTCGACGTTGAGCGTGCCGGTGCCGGAACGGCCGACATAAAGTTCGCTGCTGTTCGTCCAGGCGGAGTCCGCGCCCGTCACCGTCGCCGTGCCGGTGGAGCCAGCGTCGTATCCGATGTAGCCGACCGCGTTGGTGACGGCGCCGCCCTCCTCGACGTCGAGCGTGCCGGTGCCGGAACGGCCGACATAAAGGTCGCCGCTGTTCGTCCAGCTGGAGTCCGCGCCCGTCACCGTCGCCGTCGCCGTGCCGGTAGAGCTTGCGAAAACCCCGATGTAGCCGTCCGTGTTGCTGACAGCGCCGCCGTCCTCGACGTTCAGCGTCGCGGTGCCGGAACTG
Organism: Mesorhizobium sp. M7A.T.Ca.US.000.02.2.1; assembly: GCF_003996995.1. Taxonomy (GTDB): domain Bacteria; phylum Pseudomonadota; class Alphaproteobacteria; order Rhizobiales; family Rhizobiaceae; genus Mesorhizobium. Next base: position 7,266 of record NZ_RZTT01000243.1, read on the forward strand.
CCGACATAAAGTGCACCGCTGTTCGTCCAGGTGGAGTCCGCGCCCGTCACCGTCGCCGTCGCCGTGCCGGTGAAGCTTGCGAAAGTACCGATATAGCCATTCGTGTTGCTGACAGCGCCGCCGTCCTCGACACTCAGCGTCGCGCCGCCGTTAAAGCCGACATAAAGTTCGCCGCTGTTCGTCCAGGTGGAGCCGGTGCCCGTCACCGTCGCCGTGCCGGAGAAGTCCGAGCCATTGCCGATAAAGCCCTGCTTGTTGGTTACGGCACCACCGGCCGCGACGTTCAGCGTGCCGTTGACAGTAAGATCGAGGCTGCTCGTCCAGGTGGAGCCGGCGCCCGTCACCGTCGCCGTGCCGGAGTCGATGGAGCCCGCCGTGTTGGTGACCACGCCGCCGGCCGCGATGGTCAGTGTGCCGGCGCCACCGGCATAGCCGATAAAGAGCCAGCCGCTGTTCGTCCAGGTGGAGCCCGCGCCGGTTACCGTCACCGTGCCGGTAGAACCCGAGTGATATCCGATGTAGCCGTTAAAGTCGGTGACCTTGCCTCCGTCCTCGACGTTCAGCGTGCCGTTGCCGAAAAGGCCGACAGTGAGCTCGCCGCTGTTTGTCCAGGTGGAGCCGGTGCCCGTCACAGTCGCCGTGCCGATGGAGCCAGGGTCACGACCGACAAAGCCGAATGTGCTGGCGACCGTGCCGCCGGCTTCGATGTCCAGCGTGCCGGTACCGGATTTGCCGACAAACAGCTGGCCCCCTACGTTCCAATTGGGCGATGCGGCGGGGGTCGGATCCACGTCGCCGGAGATCGACACGGATTGGGCCGAAGCGGGAATGCCTGTCGCCAGCGTTGCGAGACTGGTCGCGACCGCCGTGGAAGCCAGAAGCATCCGGATCCGCCTGGTCGATGCCAGGCCGCCCAACAGGGTGACCTTCCTGGAACCGTATTCCATTTTCACCCCACCCCTAAATTAGCTACAACTTACACGTTCGCATGGCCAACACAACCCAGGCCACAGGGCACAACATGGCTCAATTTAGCGGCGGGGAGGTGTCGCGATCCAGCTTGCCAAGCACCTCGGCGCAACCGTTGCGACTACGGCGAGCGCCGATTTGGTCAAAGGTCCGCGCGAGGCCGACATCGGACCCGAATTTGCCAACGGACCGATCCGTTGCCTAAGCTGATTGCTCTGCCGAAGGCTTGCAATGCTGTCTCTTGAGGCTGAAAGGCAGCGACAAGGTCTCTTTCTAAGGCCAAAGGCGCATGAGTGCGCTCACCGCATCAGGTATCGAGAAAGCCTATGGCACGGTCCGAGTTATTCATGGCGTGTCGGTCGACATTGGATCAGGTGAATTCGTCATCCTGGTCGGCCCGTCGACGTTGCGCCGAAGTCGCGCGACCTCGTGTTCCCGAACCATGCGCACTACCCGCACATGCCAGCGCGCGAGACCGTGGTCTTCGCGCTGACGTTGAAGAAGACCGACAAAAGCGAGATCGGCGAAGTGGTGCTTGGCCACATTCGAGTGGCTTTAACACGATGCTCATCTAGGTGGCGGCGCTCGACGCCGAATCCTGCCGGACCGCTCGATGTTTTGGGCCACTATTTTTTCCGAGCGCTCAATCGCGAGCTCGGCCCGTTCGAGGCGCTGCGTGGCACTGGCGACTTCGGCCGCCATCGCGATTCCCCGGCCTTTCGTGATGTTTGTCATGAGATTGAAACACCGGGAGGGCGGAATCGTTCCTTGACGCCGGCCAGGTGGCGCTCCAGCAACTGCAGCCGCTGGATCAAGATCACGCTCCTCAAGGTGCTCCGGAGCTGCCCAAGCGTCTGGTGCGTTCCTTTGCAACCATTTTAGCTTAATCTAATTTAAATTCGGTCCTGTCCGAGTTCGCGTATGTTGAAGTTCATCCGGCCAATGTTCCCCACGCTTGTCGAGGTGCCGCCGACAGGGGACAACTGGATTCACGAATCAAGTATGATGGCTACCGGACGCAAGTCATTGTCGAGGACGGCACTGCCCGAACGATCACGCGGAGGGGCTACGACTGGTCATCGACGTACAAGACG
>NZ_RZTT01000244.1 GCF_003996995.1 Mesorhizobium sp. M7A.T.Ca.US.000.02.2.1
GCCTATCACGGCCAGTTCGACGATGCGCGGCCGGGCAATGGCAAGCCGGTGACGGGTGCCGATCTGCGCGCGGCGGTCGATACGGTGCTGGAGGGCGGCAGGCCCACCGCCAGCCAGGTGCCGTCGATCGGCTGCAACATCAAGTGGAGTGCCGGCAACGAGCCGGTCTGGTCTTCCAGCGCGGCCCGCGCGGCCTAGCGCCGTCCTCGACGCATTCGCCAGGTGTCCATGCCCAAGCCGCAAAAATCCGTTTCTGACAGGCTGCACCTCCAGGCCGACGTGCTGGTGCTGGGCGGAGGTCCGTCAGCGGCCTGGGCGGCTGTCGCTGCGGCCGAGAGCGGCGCCAAGGTGGTGCTGGCCGACAAAGGTTATCTTGGCACCAGTGGCGCCACCGCGCCCTCCAACACCGGCACCTGGTGCGTGCCGCCGGGCGACAACAGGCATGCCGTCGTTGAGCGGCGTTGGCAGCGCACCGGCGAACTCGCCGACCCGCGCTGGATGCTGCGCTGCGTCGATACCGCCTACCGCAATCTGCTCAGGCTGTCCGAATGGGGCTATCCCTTTCCGAGCGAGGATGACGGCCGGCTCTACATCGCCAATCTACGCGGGCCGGACTACATGCGCTTCATGCGCCGCCGGGTGCTGTTGGCCGGCGTCACCGTGCTCGACCATCACCCGGCGCTCGAACTTCTGTCCGACGGCGATGCCATCGTTGGCGCCGCCGGTGTCGTCCGGCAGATCGGCCAGGACTGGCGCGTCGACGCCAACGCGGTGGTGCTGGCGACGGGCGGCTGCGCTTTCCGCGAGCGCATCCTCGGCGCGACCGGGCTGACCGGCGACGGCTATCTGATGGCGGCGGAAGCCGGCGCCAGCCTGTCGGGCATGGAGTTCACCGGCAAGTACACGCTGGCGCCCTATGGCTCCTCGCTGAACAAGGGCCTGCCGTTCCGCTGGGCCTCGTTCCATCGCGAGGACGGCTCGCCGATCCTCGGGCCGACCGGCGAGCCTCTGCGCAACGGCATCGGCGACCGCGAGGAGGAAGTGGCGCGCGCGCTGATCGTCGGCCCGGTCTACGCGCGGCTCGATCAGGCCGAGCCGGCGCTGCAAGGCTGGCTGCGCCAGGGCCAGCCGAACTGCTTCGTGCCCTATGACCGCGCGGGCATCGATCCGTTCAGCGAACTGTTCCGCATCACCTTGCGCGCCGAAGGCACGGTGCGCGGCACCGGCGGCATCAACATCGTCTCCGACGATTGCGCCACCGGCGTGCCCGGCCTCTATGTTGCCGGCGATGCCGCCAGCCGCGAGATGATGACCGGTGCGGTATCAGGCGGCGGCGCCGTCAATTCGTCCTGGGCGCTGGCCAGCGGCTGGTGGGCCGGCAAGGGCGCCTCGACCCATGCCCAGCGCCGCACCGGCAAGGCTTTCCGCAGCGCGGTGCAATCGCTCGGCCAGGCCGGCTTGCATCCTGCATCATCGGCGAGTGCCGACATCTCGGCAGGCGAGGTCATCGAGGCGGTGCGCAGTGAAGTGACGCCGCTCGACAAGAATTTCTTCCGCACTGGCGAGGGCCTGGAGAAAAGCGGCGAGCGGCTGGAGAGTGTCTGGCGCGACGTGCGCGACCATCTGCAAGGCGAGGGGCTGGATAGGGTCCGTACCCGAGAGGCAGCTTCGATCGCCGCCGCCGGGCGCTGGTCCGTGGCCGCAGCGCTGCATCGCACGGAAAGCCGCGGTATGCACCGCCGCACCGATTTGCCGGGCAAGAGCCCGGCCTTCGCGCACCGGCTGGTCATCACCGGTGTGGATGCGTTCCGCATCGCAGGCGCGCCTGAGCGGCTGGCGGAGCTGGCGTCATGATCGAGATCGTCTCGGCCACGCGCTGCGTCGAGTGCGACATCTGCGTCAAGGTGTGCCCGGCCAACGTCTTCGACGCGACCGACAATGGCGTGCCGGTGATCGCTCGCCATGAGGACTGCCAGACCTGCTTTCTCTGCGAGATCTATTGCCCGACCGACGCGCTTTATGTGGCCGAGTTCGCCGAAGGGCCGACCGGCATCACGGAAGCTCAGGCCGACGCCCGACAGCTGTTCGGCTCCTATGCCCGCGGGCTTGGCTGGAAGCGCGGCAAGGCGGGCGGCTCGGAATTCGACCCGACGCACCGCATCCGCGTGGCGCAGTGAACCGATCGGAGACAGATATGGATCGCCCGAACATGGACCGGATCGTCGTCAGCGACATCAGCAAGACCTTCCAGCTCAAGCCGGGGCAGTTCGTCACCGTGGATGGCGAGGCGACCGACCGCGTCACCGTGCTCGACGGCGTCGATCTTTCCATCCGCAAGGGCGAGTTCATCACGCTGGTCGGCCCGAGCGGCTCGGGCAAGTCGGTTCTGCTCGATATCATTGGCGGGCTGACGCAGGCGACCGACGGCAACGTCCAGCTCGACGGCAGGCGCATCACCAGGCCCGATCCAAAGACCGGCTATGTCTTCCAGCAATATGCGCTGTTTCCCTGGCGCACGGCGCTCGCCAACATCGAATATGCGCTGGAAGTGCGCGGCGTGGCCAAGGCCGAGCGTACCGCCACAGCCCGCCATCTGTTGGCGCTGTTCGGCCTTGCCGGTTTCGAGAACCGTTTTCCCAACCAGCTGTCCGGCGGCATGCAGCAGCGTGTGGCGATCGCGCGTGCGCTGGCCAGCAACCCGGAAGTGCTGCTGATGGACGAGCCGTTCGCGGCGCTCGACCAGCAGACGCGCGAGCTTCTGCAAGGCGAGCTGCTGCGGATCTGGGGCAAGATCAACACCACGGTGATTTTTGTCACCCACTCGATCGACGAGGCGATCTTCCTCGCCGACCGCGTCGTGGTGATGACGGCGCGGCCGGGCGCGGTGAAAGAGATCATCGACATCGACCTGCCACGACCGCGGGACGGCGACATCCGCGCCAGCGCCGAATTCAATCTATATCGCGCCCGCGTCTGGGACGTGCTGCGCGACGAGGTCAACAAGGCGCAGAAGGACTGGACCCTGTCGCCAGCCTTCAGTCACTGAGGAGCTGGACCAATGGCCTATCTGACCGAGAAGTTTGGCTCCGCGGGAGCGCTCCACCTGTTGGCCGGCGCTGGCGAAACGGTCGCCGCCGCCAGGGTCCCGGCCATCAAGGCCAGCGCCAAGATCCGGAGCAAGAAAGCGAGCCGCGGCACGTTCCTCTATGGCGTGCCGCTGCTCGGCCTGTTCTTCCTGCTGTGGGAGATCGCGCCCCGGCTCGGCTGGCTGAACCGCATCTTCTTTCCGCCGCTGAGCGAGGTCCTGGTCGCCTGGTGGGCGCTGCTCGCCTCGGGCGTGCTGATCGAGCATATCGGCATCAGCCTGCAGCGCGCCGCGATCGGCTTCGCACTCGGCGTGGTGGTGGCCATCCCCCTCGGTCTGTTGATGGGGCGCTATTCGTTGTTCGAGAAGGTTTCCGACCTCCTGGTGCAGACGCTGCGAAACACATCGCAATTCGCACTGCTGCCGGTGTTCATCCTGTTGCTCGGCATCGGTGAGGAATCGAAGGTCGCGATCACCTTCTACTCCTCGGTTTTCTTTCTCCTCGTCAACACAATCAGCGGCGTCAAGTCGGTGGATCCGCTGCTGATCAAGGCGGCGCGCTCGATGGGTACGTCCGACTTCGATCTGTTCCGCAAAGTCATCCTGCCGGCCAGCATTCCCTCGATCGTCGCCGGCGCCCGGCTGGCGGTGAAATCCTCGCTGTTCGCGGTCATCGGCGCCGAGATGCTGGCGGCTAAATCCGGCCTCGGTTTCCTCATCCAGAACTCGCAGCTGATGATGGAAACGGCCGACATGTATGCCGGCATCCTGACGCTGACCGTCATCGGCCTGACCGTCAACTACCTGCTCGTCTGGTTCGAGCGCTGGGCAACAGCCTGGAAAGGCCAGTCCGAGACCTCGCTCATTTAAGCGGTCCATTCATTCCAACCAGGAAGGATTTTTCCCATGCCCAACATTCCATTCGACGCCCTTCGCCGGCTGCTGCTGAAGGGCGCTATTGCCGTCGTCATCGGCCTTGGCGGCATGCCTGCCTTCGCGCAGGACAAGCCTGAAATTATCCGCATCGGCAGCACGGCGCCGGGGCATCTCAAATTCATCATCGCCCAGAAGGACGGCTGGTGGGAGAAGGAATTCGCCAAGGACGGCATCAAGGTCGAACTGGTGACTTTCAATGGTGGTTCGGAGGCGACGACCGCGCTGGCCACCGGTGCGATCGAATTCACCTATACCGGCAACAATCCGGCGCTGCGGGTTGCTGCGTCCGGCGCCGACGTCAAGCTGATCGGCCTGTCGAGCTATGTGAAGGCCGGCGGTTCCTACATCGTCGTCAAGACCGACTCGCCGCTGAAGACGCTGCAGGATCTCAGGGGCAAGAAGGTCGCCTATCTCACCGGCACGGTGCGGCATTCGAACTTCAGCAAGGCGCTGAACAGCGTCGGCCTGACCACCAATGACGTCGAAGGTCTGAACCTGCCGTTCGAGGCATCCGGCCCGGCGTTGCTGCGCGGCGATATCGACGCCATTGTCGAGACCGATTCGACGGCGGCCAAGCTGGTCGACACCGGCGAGGCGCGCGTCCTGTTCGACACCAGCACTCATCCGGAATGGAACGTGCCCAATGTCATCTCGGTCAACGGCGCCTTCGCGGCGAAATATCCCGATCTGGTCAAGCGGCTGCTGAAGGTCGATATCGAGATTTCGCGTTGGGCCGATGCCCATCCGGACCAGACGATCAAGACCTTTGTCGAGGCCACCAAGTCGTCGGAAAAATCCGTCCGCAAGACCTATGCCGACGGGGTGTTCCATCAGGATCCGAAACTCACGGACGGCGCGATCGCCGCCTTGCAAGGCGAGGAGAAATTCATGGCCAGCGCCGGGCTGCTGAAGGGCTCGATCGACTATGGCAAATGGGTCGACAAGAGCTTTGTCGATGGCGCCGCGGCTGAAGTCGCTGCCGTCCAATAGACTAGAAGCATCGAGCGGGCGGGCGCTTTGCGGCGCCGCCTCGTACAGGTCAAATCTCCGGGATGTTCTCCTTGAAGATCACCTGCAGCCTTGGCTGGTGCAGTTCATAGGGCAATCCCCGGACCGCATGGATCAGGGTGTTGAGCGCTTCGCGGGCCTCGACGCGCGGGTTCTGGTCGATGACAGCGTCGAGCGTGCCGTCGAGCAGAAGGTCCTTGGTGCCGTCCGTCACTTCGTGGCCGAGGAAGACCATGGACTGGGCGCGGCCGCGCTCCTTGAGCGCGCGGGCGATACCGGTGTTGCCGGCGCCGACATTGTAAATCGCGGCAAGGTCGGGGTGCCGCTCCAGCAGGGCCGATGCCTCCGAATAGGCCTTCTCGCGATCGTCGAGCATTTCGCGCATTTCGACGATCTGCAGATTGGGTGATTCCTCGGTCAGCACGTGGCGGAACCCCATCTCGCGTTCTTCGTGGCCGCGATAGGACAGCGAACCTGCGAACAGCGCCACCTTGCCCGGACGCCCCGATCCCATGAAGCGGTTGAGCAGATAGCCGGCCAGCCGCCCGGCGGCGCGGTTGTCGATGCCGATATAGGCGACCCTGGGCACATGCAGGATGTCGGACGCGATGGTCACCACCTTGATGTCGTTGGCCGACAGGGAGCGGATCGCTTCGCGCACCGTCGGATGGTCGAGTGCGATGACGCCGACGCCTTGCGTCTGTCCGCGCAGATCCTGCAGCAGGCGAGCGAGCCGGTCAGGATTGAAGCCCTCTATGGTGGCGATACGAACATCGAGGTCGGGCCGCGCCAGAGCCTGTGCCTCAATGTGGCGGTGCAGCATCTTGATGAAGGAATTGGTGCCGGCCGGCAGAGCGAAGTCGAGCCGGATGACCTCGCCGGGCGAGGGCCGTAGCGGCGCGCCGTTCGGGCCTTCAGCGATGTAGCCGAGGCGCTGCGCCATTTCGAGCACGATTTCCCGCGTGCGCGCCCGTACGCCGGGCCGGTTGTTGAGCACGCGGTCGACGGTGGCGGCCGAGACGCCGGCCTCCCGGGCTATGTCAGTCAGGGTGGAACGCACCGTCTTTCATCTCCTGCATGCGTCAGATCGGTTGGTGACGGCTTCCCCGTCATCGGCGATTCTGATGGGAAATGATGTATCCGCCCTTGGCCGATGTGCAAGCCGCCGGGCTAAATCAAATGGTCCAGCAGGGATGCGCAGGGCCGGGAAGGGTCGGGTGCCCTCAAATTGAGGCATCCGGCTTGACGGATGGATCCCGTTTTGGTGCATTTCCTTGCCCTATTGCGATGTTATGATGTGTTTTGATTATTTATGATGTTGACAGCCTTGCGATGCTGTCGTCAATATCCCTCATAAGGGTCGTGGAGGAAACGTGGCCCTGAGGGAGGAGTTTCAATGTCTGACTTGATCCGCATCTCGCGGCGCCGGCTGCTGGCATCCGGAGGAAAGGCGGCCGTCATGATGGCCGCCGCTGGTATCGCACCCCAATTCATTCGTCCCGGCCGCGCCTATGCGGCCGACGCGCTGGCGCCAGGCATGATCGGCGGCCCGACGGGCTTCGAAGGGGCCGAGCGCTACCAGTATGGCGCCGATACGCCGGAAGGCCGCGCCATCGAGGCGGCCAAGGCGCTGAAGGGCGCCGGCAAGGCGCCGACCAAGATCGTGCTCGGCCTGTCCGACGGCTCGATCGGCCAGCTCACGCAGCCGTTCCCGGCCGGTGCGCCGTCGATCAAGGATCTCTGGGAAAAGGAAACCGGCATCGCGATCGAAATCGTCGGTCTGCCGAACGGCCAGGAATTCACCAAGACGATGCAGGACATCTCCACCAAGGGTGGGGCCTACGACATCTACTCGACCGAATGGAACCGCCTCGGCGACCTCGCCGAAACCGGCGGCATCGCCAAGCTCGATGACTTTGTCGCGCAGCATAAGCCTGAATGGGACGATCCCGTCAGCGGCTATGTCAACGGTGCCAAGGGCGTGTCGCTGCTCAACAAATACCGCGGCTCCAACTACGGCGTGTCGCTGGACGGCGACTTCCAGACCTGGGTCTACCGCACCGACCTGTTCGGCGACGAAGCCGAGAAGAAGGCCTTCAAGGACAAATACGGCTACGATCTGGCGCCGCCGAAGACCTGGAAGCAGCATGGCGACATCGCCGCCTTCTTCCAGCGCCCGGACAAGGGCCTGTTCGGCTCGACCGACCTGCGTAACCAGGGCTGGGGCTACACGAACTGGTACCAGCGCTATGTCTCGATGGCTTCGCCCAACCAGTTCCTGTTTGGCGATGACGGCAAGCCGATGATCAATTCCGAGCAAGGCATCGCCGCCACCAACGAATATGTTGCTTCGCTCGCGCATCATTCGCCGGATGCGATCTCCTGGGGTTGGCCGGAGCAATATGGCAACTTCGCCAAGGGTGGTGCGGCGATGACCTGCGCCTTCTCCAACCTGCCGAAATTCCTCGACAATGCCGGCAACAAGGATTCAGCCGTCACCGGCAAGATCGGCTCGATGCTGCCGCCCGGCCGCGAGATCGGCGGCAAGCTGATCAGCCGTTCCGTGCTGTGGTTCTCGCTGACCGGCATGGTCTCGTCGCAGTCGAAGAACCAGGAGGTCGCCTATCTCCTGCTGCAATGGCTGGGCTCGGCCCGGATCTACGCATGGATGAGCGCCAACCCCGGCGGTTATCTGGACCCGTTCCGGCTTTCGGACTTCTCCGATCCGCTGGTGCGCCAGACCTATCATGCCTACCACATGGACGTCGTGCGCGAGACGGTCGCCCGCACCGTGCCGACCATCAACTATCCCGGCGCGACAGCCTTCCACAATGCGCTTGACGAAAACCTGATGGCGGCGCTGACCAAGGCCAAGACATCGGAGCAGGCGATGGCCGATACCGAGGCAGAGTGGAAAAAGATCGCCCGGCGCACCGGCGAGGACAAACTGCTCGAAGCCATCAAGACCAACAAGGAGGCCTGGCCGACAGTTCTCGATCCAATCGTCTGATCCTTCTCCCTGGATCATATCGAAGGAGGGGAGGAGCTTGCTTCTCCCCTCCGCCCACAACGCCACCAGCAAAGCCGCCAGATGAAGCGTTCCGTTCCTTTCCTGATATTCCGCTATGCCGCGATCTTCGCGGCCCTGGCGGTGACGCTGGTGCCGATCCTGTGGATGGTGTCGATGGCGTTCAAGCCGATCGCCGAATGGTCGGCGACCGGCGCCGACCTGACCTGGTGGCCGAAGAACCCGACGCTCAGCAATTTTCGTTTCGTCTTCGGCGAGTCGACCAACAATCTGATCGTCGCGCTCGACCGTAACGCGCTGAAGCCGATCCTCGCATCGCTGCTGTCGGCGGTTTTCGGCACGGTGATCGCCATGTCGGCGGGCACTGCCGCGGCTTATGGGCTGTCGCGTTTCGGCTCCGGCCAGAACCTGCCGCTGGCGCTGATCCAGCTCAGGATCTTTCCGCCGATGGCGGTCATGATCCCGGTGATGATCATGTGGGCCTTCCTCAACTTCACCGACAGCTGGTGGGGCCTGGCGCTGATCTACGGCATCGTCACCTTGCCGTTCGCCTTCTGGCTGATGAAGACCTTCTTCGACGATATGCCGCGCGAGATCGAGGAGGCAGCGCTTGTCGAAGGCTGTTCGCGGCTGCGCGTCTTCACCCGCATCACGCTGCCGATGATGCGCGCGCCGCTCGCCAGTGCCGCGCTCTTCGTCTTCATCCTCAACTGGTCGGACTATCTGATCGCGCTGCTTCTGACGACGCGCGAATGGGTGACCATCCCGGTCTACATGGCCTCGCTATCCTCCTCGATGACCGGGCAGCTCTATGGCGCCAAGGCGGCGCTTGGCCTGATCGCGGCCGTGCCGCCGGTGATCATGGGCATCGCCATTCAGCGCCATCTTGTGCGCGGGTTGACGTTCGGGGCGCTCAAGCAATGAGCGCGGTGACTGCCATGACGTCCAAGGATGAGATGAAAGCCGTCGGAGCAAAGCCGGTTTCGCGCGATGAGGGCGCAAGGCTGGGTTTCCGGCTGACATTGCCTGCGCAGATCCTGGTGCTGTTCATCTCGGCCTTCCCGCTGTTGATGCAGCTCTACATCAGCGTCACCGACTGGTCGCCGCTGTCGGGCACCGGCTGGTGGAACGCCTGGTCGATGTGGAACAGCTTTGCCAACTACACCGATCTCGCCGCCGACGCGCGCTTCTGGAGCGCGCTGAAGCGTACGGTCATTGTCATGATCGTCTGCGTGCCGGCGGAATTCCTG
>NZ_RZTT01000245.1 GCF_003996995.1 Mesorhizobium sp. M7A.T.Ca.US.000.02.2.1
GAATAGGCGTGGCCGAGATGCAGGTCGCCGTTGGGGCTGGGCGCGAAGCGGAATGTCAGGAGTGTCATCTCTCAGGCGGCAATCATGTTTTGCGGCGCTTCGCCAATTGCTACCCTGTCGACGGTCGAGGAACAAGAAAGCATGCGCCGTATCGTGACATCAGACGACATTGCCCGGGGGCTCGATGCGCTTTGCGTGATCGACCCGCGCCTGGAAAAGGTGCGCGGCATGGCTGGCGAGGTGCCGCTGCGGCTGTCCGAGCCGGGGTTTCGAAGCCTGGCGTCGATCGTCGTCTCGCAGCAAGTGTCCCGCGCCAGTGCCGATGCCATCTTCGGCCGGCTGACCAAGCTCGTCGATCCGCTGACGCCGCAGGCGATCCTGGCCGCCGGCGAGGACATGTTTCGCGAAGCCGGCCTGTCGCGGCCCAAACAGCGCGGCCTGATCGCTGTTGCCCAGGCCGTGGTCGACGGCCTCGACCTTCATCACCTCTGTTCGCTCGATGCCGAGGAGGCGATCACGACGATGACGGCGGTGTCCGGCATCGGTCCGTGGACAGCGGAAGTGTATCTCTTATTCGCCGCCGGGCATCCCGACATCTTCCCCGCGCGCGACGTCGCGCTGCAGAGCGCGGTCGGCCACGCGCTCGGCATCGAGCCGCGTCCGCCGGAGAAAACCCTGATCGCATTGGCCGAATCATGGAGCCCGTGGCGAGGTGTCGCATCACGGCTTTTCTGGTCCTATTATCGCGAAACCAGAGGGCGGGACGCCGCGCCGCCGGCCTGAATCCGCAAAAAATCATAAAAATCATGCATTTTTGGCGCTTAGGCGACGCGACAATCCGCTTCACATCCCTGTCATGTCGGGCTTACAGTATCCGCGCCGTTCGGGTCTAGAACCAAGGAGGTGAACACGTGACGGTTGCCGTATCTCCGGATGGGCTTCCAGCACTGGTGCTGAATGCGGATTACCGTCCGCTCAGCTATTATCCCTTGTCGCTCTGGTCGTGGCAGGATGCTATCAAGGCGGTGTTCCTCGACCGGGTGAACATCGTCGCCGAATACGAGCACGCCGTCTCCTCGCCGACCTTCTCGATGAAGCTGCCGAGCGTGGTCAGCCTGAAGGCCTATGTGAAGCCGTCCAGGCACCCGGCCTTCACCCGCTTCAACGTCTTCCTGCGCGATCGCTTCCAGTGCCAGTATTGCGGCACGCCGGAGGATCTGACCTTCGATCACGTCATCCCCCGCCATCGCGGCGGCGCGACGACATGGGAGAATGTCGTTGCCGCCTGCTCGCCCTGCAATCTGAGGAAGGGCGGCATGATGCCGGCGCATGCCAAGATGTGGCCGCTGCAGAAGCCTTTCCAGCCGACGGTGCACGATCTGCACAACAATGGTCGCCTGTTCCCGCCCAACCATCTGCATGAGAGCTGGATGGATTATCTGTACTGGGATGTCGAACTCGAACCCTGAGATCGTTCGAGAATTCGGCAGGCTGGCCGTCTGGAGCAATTGTCTGCGCTTCCGATGCTCACGGACCAAATGTCCGCTCCGCTTCGGTTCTCGACAATCACTCCATACGACTCAGCCTGCCGAACTCTTTGAACGATCTCGCGTCGGCGCCATCGCGCCAAATCAGTCGCGGGTGAGGGCGCCGCGGAAGGCGACGGCGGCGAGGATCAGGCTGGCGATGGCGTTCCAGCCGGCCAGCGACAGGCCAAGGATGCGCAAGGCGGCTTTGTCGCAGGACGGCGGCACGAATTTGTCGAGCGCGTCGAGCACGCCCTTGCCGCCGGTGTCGACCGGCCCGGCGCCTGCGGTACAATCGGTCGGGCCGGCCCACCACTGCCATTCGACGCCGGAGTGGTAGACGCCGAGATAGAGGCCGTAGAGCATCAGGATGCCGCCGACGGCCAGCAGACCGCGCGTCAGCCAGCTGGGTGCGTGCAGCATCGACGCAATCACCGCCAGCACCATCAGCGGCACGCCGATATAGTAGGGCGTGCGCTGTTCGAGGCAGAGGTGGCAGGGGATATAGCCGCCGAGATACTGGAAGGCGAGCGCCGAGCCGACGGTGGCGGCCATGGCGACGGCGAGGAACAAGGCGGTCAGCGTGCGCTGGCGTCCGGTGTCGGCATTCATGGTCGCTGTCATTTCAATCGGTCCGTCCCGGCTCGCAATGGTTCTGTTCAGAACGCGTATTTGACCAAGATATAGAGCAAAATCAGGGCAGCCGCGCCGGCGACGGCGATGAGGCCGAGGCGCTTTTCGATGAATTCGCGGATCGGTTCGCCATAATGGCGCAGCAGCCAGGCGAGCAGCAGGAAACGGCCACCGCGGGCCACGATCGCCAGCACCACGAACAACAGCAAATTGACGCCGATGACGCCGGACAGGATCGTCACCACCTTGATCGGCGGCAGGTGGGCAGCGCCCGACGTGATCAGCATCAGGACGATGAAGCCGACGCCTGCCCCTGCGCGCAGCGCTTCGAACTCGTCGTACTTGCCGTAGAATTCGAGAATCGGCCTCGCCACGGCGTCATAGGCGTAGTGGCCGATGAACCAGCCGGCGATGCCGCCCAGCACCGAGGCGACGGTGGCGATCAGCGCATAGCGGTACGCGCGATCCGGCCGCGACAGCGCCATCGGCAGATAGAGCACGTCGGCCGGCACCAGGAACACCGAGCTTTCGACGAAGGCGATGAAGGCCAGCCACCATTCGGCGGATTTGCGGGCCGCCAGCGACAAGGTCCAGTCGTAAAGTCCGCGAAGCATCGGCACTCCTAATGCGTGTCGTTCCATTGCGCAGGCAGGTTGGGGTTTAACGGCATGCACGCAACAAAGACCCAGAGCACGCCATCCGTCCCCGCAGACGTGCCGCGCTTTGATGCGCCGCCTGTCTAGAAAGATTTTCCGCGCTGCACAATGGCAGCCCCGTCACGAAATCGAAAGGCGCAGTTTGGTCGCATCTTGAAGGCGCCGGAGAATTGGCCAGTTGACGAACAGCCCTCCAACCGTATAGTCCCGCGCCATCCAGGCCGCCCGGCCTGAGCCCCTATGGCGGAATTGGTAGACGCGCTCGACTCAAAATCGAGTTCCGCAAGGAGTGCTGGTTCGATTCCGGCTAGGGGCACCATCCTTCACTCTTCGAGCTTCGGGTGGGACAATTTAGCCTGTGTTTGTTTTGGGATCCGCTTGTGCGCGGCAGCGCCGGCGTTGCGTGTATCGTGGTCTGCTGTTTCCCATGCTAACGCTTGCCGGCCCTTGTTCGCCTGCAAGTGCCCCTTCAGGCTGATCGGCGCTTTTCGCTCAACAAAACTCGCAGATGCGGTAACGCCGCATGCGCCACCGCCTTGGGTGGTTGCGTGAACATGCAAGGCGGTTCCGCGGCGCCTAGAAGGCAGGTCTTTTGCCAATCCAATGTAAGGGACCAACAACCGCCGCAGACACGCGGGGCAATATTGATATTGTTCGGGTAGGCGTAATAGCCGATCGGCGTTGGACCGAAAACGACACAACACGGCGTCCCTACACAGCTTGCGATATGAACAAGCCCTCCCTCCATGTCGAAATGCATGGACGAGTTCGCAAGAACGGAGGTGATTTGCGGCTGTGTTGTCTTGGAAGAAAGGTTGTAGTCGGCCGAACTGAGGGTGCCTCCTACCACGCCGACTTGGACAACCGGAAGATCCGGCAACTGCGCCTTCACCTCTTTCACGACATCATCCAAGAACGGATAATCTCGCGTAGCTCGAGGGCGACCCGACTCCTCGCTGAAGGAATTATGGACGGTAATGTAGGGTTTATGGTCCAGTCCCAAGCTTTGAACCAAGGACGCATCCTCAGGTAACGGATATTGATGGCCGCCAAAGGGCACACCGCTGACATGGTTCAGAAAGGTGTCTCGCCTCACGTTCTGAAATTGGGCTACAAGTGCTGGATGGAAGTCCAAATGAGGATGCGCATCGATCGCATGCGAAAACATCTTCCGATACGGTGCGATGCTTTGCAGCATTGCTGAAAGCGCCGGCCACCGTTCGGCAGCGGCAGAACTCATGTGCACAAGATCTACGGTGTGTGTGAGCTGCAGGACAAGAAGATATCGATGCGTGACCCACGTAAATACGCGTTTCGGAGCTTCAATGAAAGTTGCATCCGGGAGAGGCTCGTAAAGCCACCCCATTCCGCCCGTTACGGAATAGACGTCGATCTTTGCGCGGCCAAAGTGGCTCAGCAGATCGCGAATAAACCGGACGGCCACGATATGGTCGCCCATGCCGCCTGTTACACGAATGGCAATGCTGTCTCGTCGTTCTACGTTGATCGCTAGATGAAGTGCTAACGCCGCATTCTTGAAGCCGTTGCGCGTCCTGCGTGAGAAGCGCGTAAGGCCTCGATCTTGCCTACTCATGGCGATTCCTAAGCTTTGACGTTGAACATTCTTCCAAACGGTATCTACGCCGCCGCCGCTCCAGATGCTATCCAAGGGCATGGAGCGCTCGGCGATGCAATGATCGAGCCGGGACTGATGGCGAGGAGACCTGCGGCAGCCATTTCATTTTTCATGGCTCGGAATCCTCGCTCTGGCAGGGATCAAGACGCTTGCTGAGGGCATCCACAGACACGACAACCGTTGGAATGCACTCGACGTTTCGACGGCCTCGAGTTCGGTGTGCCAGAAGGGCGGCGACGTCATGCCGATCACCAACACGTCCGTCGGCTCGACGTGGCCACCTGCGTACCGATACATCTGAGCAGGCGGTCAAGACGCTTTGCGCGTCCCGCCGGTGGGGCCGCCGTCATTGGCCGCGCCGATCTCGCCAGCCGCCAGCAATTCGTCGAATGTCCGTTCGAGATCGGCATTGTCATCGGCTGCCGGTCCGTTGGGGGGATCCTGGCGTGTCAGCGTTTCCAGCCTTTGGTGAAGCTGGCGGTTTTCATCGCGGCAACGGGCATGCGCGAGTTCGTCGGACATGCCGCGCAAGCGGAGATCGGCGAGTTGGACCTTCACCGCGCCATAGTCTCGGCGCGCCGCGTCGCGCTCCTGGCGCAACGTCGCGATCTCGGCTTCCGAGGTTTGGCGCCGATGCTCGGCCACGTCCTCGGCGCGCTGCCCGACCCTCGGCGTTGCGCGGACCACGCTTTGATCGGCGGCGCTGCGCTGGAGCGAGCGCAACCTCTTTTCAAGTTCGACGGCCCGCTCCTGCGCGGCGGCGGCGCAATCACCGAGAACGCCGCGCTGATGCTCGAGCGTGGACAGCCGCACCTGCAGGTCCTGCTGCACCAGCATCTGCGCAGACAGTTTGCCGGTCAGTCTTTCGTTGTGGAGCCGGTCATCCGCGACCTTGGAACGAAGCAGCATGGTGGCCTGTTGCAAGCTTGCGAGCCGCCATGCAACGTCCTCACGCGCCTGCTCGGCGGCTTGCCTGGCGATGATCTCGTCGCGAAGTTGCCCCGACACGCGCGCCAGGTTCCGGCCCAGACGCTCGACCTCGACATTCGCTTCGAGGAACCGCGTTGCGCGCTGGCCGGCATGCCTGTCCGCTTGCGCAATGGTCTGCCGTGCCCTGTCGAGTTGGACCTCCAGGTCGGCGATTGTCTTGCTCGCGATCGATAGCTCGCGCGATTTTCGCCCAAGCTCTTTCGAGGTGCGATCCTGCAAGCGCTGCAGCTTCGCCACCTCTTCCTGCAATTCCCATTTGTCGGTATCGGGAGCGTCGGCATCGTGCGTTTGCGCATCAAGCCTGCCCACATCGTGGTCAACCAACGACCACGCCAAGTCGTCAACGGCACGTGGATCCAGCCTGTCGTCGGACAGGGGCGAGGAGCCGCGCATGGCGCGGGCCTGGCTCGATCCCGTCCGGGCCGAAATCGAGCCGAGGGAGGCGGCCAGCGTGTCTGGCTGGGCCAATCCGGTCACGGGCTCCTCTTCGAAGAGAGGCAAAGCTTGATGCGTTGCGGCTCGAATGCTTCGAATCAGTTCTTCGAAGTCTTCGTCGGCCCTTCGGACAACGGCGCTTTCCTCCGCACTGATGTGCCGGGTGCCGTTGGCCTCATGATTCAGCGACATTTCTCTCTCATCGCTACCGAATCACTAGATTATCGTGAATTATGAACAAGAATGCGAGTAGGTCTTATCGGCTTTCACTGGAAAATTTCTGCAAGAAATCTCGTTTTTTGTAAGCAGAGATCAATATTGACGTTTGCCTGCTGGCAACCGAATTAAATTCCCGGTCACCCACCCGTCAAATATTGCAGCGAAGATGTGCCATTCTCCAGAACCGCCCCCTGCCTTTTCTCAGCGCCGCCCCAACAAGCTCTTCATGCGGTTGCGCAGCAGGCGGGCCATGTTGCGGGTTTCGCGGTAGAGGTGCAGTTGCGAGGCGGCCTGGCGGGCGAGGCGGTCGGCGTCCGGCGCCAGGCCGATCACCAGCGTGCCCATCGGCTTGCGCTCGGCCCATAGCCGGCTCATCACCGGATGGTCGGGCACCGCGCAGGAATCGGTCATCATGATGTTGGGATCGTCGAGATGCTGCCTTGTCACCTCGATCATCAGCAGCGTACCGGGCGAATAGCTGGCCAGCGTCTCGTCATAGGCCGTTTTCCAGGTATAGGCGACGCCGGCTTCGACGAAGACGATCAGGCAGGCGATGGTGCGGCCGTCGAGCGTCAGCGAATGGATGCGGCACATGTCCTGTTCGGCCAGCCGGTGCACGGCTTCGCGGGCGAAGGCGGCGCGGAAGCGGTCGATCGCCATGGCGGTGCGTTCGCGGCCTTTCCAGCCGGCCGCTTCCAGCGACAGGAAGCCTTCGATGGCATGGCGGATGTCTTCGGGGCCGCGCGCCACGACATGCTCAAGCTTGCCAAGGTCGCCAAGGCGCCGCTTCAGGCGGCGGAACTCGCGATAATGGTGCGAGCGCAGCGAGGCCTTCAGATAATCGTCTCCATCGAGCTCGCTCTCCAGCGCCGGGCGCTGGCTCTGGCCGGTGGTGACCAGCGTCAGGCCGCGCGCCTCGGCCACGGTGGCAAGCAGGCTCGCCACCGGGCCATCGAGCCGGACATCGGCCAGGACGAACACTTTCGGCAGCTTGAGGTGCGGGCGCGACAGCATCGAGAAGAAGTCCTCGACGACGCCGACCGGATCGTCGCGATCGACCAGCGGTGTGCCGAGCGGACCGAACGGGCTCGACCATGTGCGCATGACCGGCACGCCGAGCGGCACGACGGGCCGTTCCACCGAGAACGGCACCAGAAGGCGCAGCCGGTTGCGGTATTCGTCGCCGTCGCGGATGACCGCCAGCCGTACCTCGCGATCCTCCAGCCGCGGCATGGCGGGTGCAAGGAAACGCGGGTTGAAGAACACGTTGGGCTCGACCGTGCGGGCGCAGAGATAATCCAGCTCCTCCACCAGGTCGAAACCTGCCGATGCGGGGTAGATGGCGAGCTTGCGCTCGGGCCGGTTGTTGGCGAGGATTTCGATATGGGCGGGGTCGGCGTCGCGGGTCAGCCCGGCAAGGCCCGACACCATGGCGCCGGCGGTGCCGCCGCTGGTTTCCTCAAGCAACGGGATGGCAGCCATCACGCGGCTCCTTTCGGGGCTAAGAAGATGAGCATGGCGATACCGAGCTTGCGCCACACCGTGAAGGAGAGCGCGCCGGCTTCGAAGATCATGGCAAAGGCGGTGGCCATTGCCGCGCCCCACAGGCCGAACATCGGGATGAGCACCACATTGAGGGCGATGTTGAAGGCCAGCGTCATGGCATAGACGGCAGCACAGATGTTCTGGTTGCCGCTCATCGTCAGCAGGCTTTCGCAGGGGCCGACGGCGGCCCGCGCCACGACGCCGAAGACGAGCAGAAACAGCAGCGGATAGCCTGATGTGAATTCAGGGCCGAACAGCACCAGCATCGGCTCGCCGAGCGCCAGCACCAGCAGGGCCATCAAGAGCGATGGCCAGAACGTCCACGACACCGTCTCGCGGGCGAAGGCGGCAAGCCTTTGCGGGTCGCCATGGGTGAACTGCGCATAGCGCTGGGCAACGCCGGCCTTGACGGCGAAGTAGACGAAATGCACCAGCGCCAGCGTCTTCACGGTGGCGAAATAAACGGCGACGTCGTTGGGATCCATATAGGCGCCGACCATCAGCACATCGGCATTGGTCAGCAGGAAGAAGAAGCTCTCGACCAGGAAGATCGGCAGCGAGACGACGAACCATTGCGCGAAATGGACCTTTATCGGCCCCGCCGGGATCTGCCGTTCCATGCGCTGGATGACACCGACCAGTTGTCCCAGCGTAGTGACGTAAGTGGCGGCGATCGAGGCGAAGATGGCGGTCCTGGCATCGGGTGCGTAGCCCACGAACAGCATCAGCGCCATGAACAGCAGGATCAGCACGGGCCGCACCAGATAGGTCGGCGACAGGGCAAACAGCGCCCAGCTGTTGGCGCGTGCCAGGCCCGACAAAAGGTCGGACATGGCGATCATCGGCAGGCAGATGACGCCGAGGATGAACGGGATCACATAGTAGCTTTCGATCCAGGGTGCCGCCAGCCAGACGCCGAGCGCGCCGAGCCCGGCGATCAGCGTCGAGGCGATCAGCACGAACAGACGGCTGGCCAGCACGATACCGCGCAGCTCATCCATCAAGCCGCGCTCGCGGTATTCGGGAATGTAGCGGATGACGGAGGTGTGGAAGCCCAGGCAGGCGAGGTTTCCGACGATGACCATCGTCACCCAGACGAGGACGAAGATGCCGTATTCGAACGAGCCCATCCAGCGTGCCATCAGCACCTGGCTGATGAAGGCGATGACAGCGCTGACGATGCGGATGGAGAAGGCGATGACCGACATGCGGCTCGCCTCGCCGCGCTCGTCGGCGGTGAACAGCACGGCATCGATGCGGCCAAGCAACGGCCCCATGCGCAGCGCCCAACGCTGCGGCAAGAACCGCCCGGCAGTCGTGGCCGCGGAAAAGCGCACCCCGATTTCTCTCCGTTTTCCGCTTCTTTTTCAGGCGTTGGTGTAGCGGAGACACATTAAGAAAACGTGGGTGGGGAGCCCCCTTCGCCCCGTCACTATACGGGGAGAAGGGAAAAAAAGCGCCGCGCCCTTACGCGAACGCCCCGTGGCAGTGCTTGTACTTCTTGCCGGAGCCGCAGGGGCAGGCTTCGTTGCGGCCGACTTTGCCCCAGGTGGCCTGGTTGTTGGGGTCGCGGTCCTCGGG
>NZ_RZTT01000246.1 GCF_003996995.1 Mesorhizobium sp. M7A.T.Ca.US.000.02.2.1
GATCACAACAGGGTCAATGAAGGAGCCCCGCCAGTATTGGCTCCTCTCGTGCGATCGTGCCACCTTGAGTGTATCGTTTTAATACAATCGGCGATTGGTAGACTTGCACCACGGATAGGCAGTTAGTTTCAGCGTCAGGCAAAAAGGGGGGAAATGCCTCGCACTGGGAGAAAACGATGTCCGTACAAAAAGGCGACTTTCGAACCAACAGAGCCGACTACGTGATTGCCGCGATGCATGGCGGAGTGACCGCCGACGACAGCGTTCGAGACGAGAACCTGGCAAGGAGAAAGAAGTCCCTGTGGCTGAAGGAGCGGCGATCGGCCAAGTCGGCTGAGAACCCGTTGGACAGTTCGCCGCTGGCCAAAAGAAGCCCTCGCGGTTAGCGGTCTACAATCCTCTTCCGCGATCACACCATATCCGCACACAACCCACTCGCCCATATTGCAGGCGCCGCCGTCGGTGTTGACTAACTCCGACGGCGGCCTATTCGCGGCGAAACGACCTCCGTTCTTTTGAGAAGACGGCGGGACTAAGGTCTTGCGCTGTAGACGCAAAGGTCCGAGTGGTCCTGTTAGGTTCCGGAAATGTCTGTTGGACGTTCCGCTATTTTATCCAATTGAAATGTAGCGTTACCTGTATTTCCCGCCCGACATCGGCGCCTCATACGGCTGCCCGCCGCCCGGCTGAGTCCCCCTCAGCCGATGCGATCACCGCTTTTCAGATCGAACAGATGCAATTGGTCTGGTTCGACAACCAACCTCACCTCGTCGCCGGGCTTCACGCCGGCACGGCCCATGGCAAAGACGCAAAGCTGCTGGCTGGCCAGCTTGACGTAGAACTGCGTCGAAAGGCCGAGAGGCTCGACCACACCCACCTCCCCCTTCAACGCGCCCTCATCCGCCAACTTGATATGCTCGGGCCGCAGACCGACGGTGATGGCGTCACCGTCCGTCAGCGGCAGGCCTTCCGGCAAGCGCAGCACCTGGCCATCGGCCAGTACGGCCTCACCACCGTTGCGAACCATCGCCGGCAGGAAATTCATGCCGGGGGAACCGATGAAACCGGCGACGAACATGTTGGCCGGCCGATCATAGAGATCGAGCGGTGCGCCGACCTGCTGGATCAACCCGTCATGCATGACGACGATCCGGTCGGCCATGGTCATCGCCTCGATCTGGTCATGCGTGACATAAACCGATGTCGTCTTCAGCTGCTGATGCAGCGCCTTGATCTCGGCGCGCATATGGACGCGCAGCTTGGCGTCGAGGTTCGACAGCGGCTCGTCGAACAGGAAAACCTTGGGATCGCGCACTATGGCACGCCCCATGGCGACGCGCTGGCGCTGACCGCCGGACAATTGCCGCGGCAGGCGCTGCAGGAAAGTGTCGAGCCCGAGCCGCTTGGCGGCGCCGTCCACCCTGGCGTCGATCGTCGTTTTCTCCGCCTTCTTCAGGAGCAGGCTGAAGCCCATGTTCTTCGACACGTCCATATGCGGATAGAGCGCGTAGGACTGGAACACCATGGCGATGTCGCGGTCCTTGGGTGCCACGTCGTTGACCAGCCGCTCGCCGATGCGGATCTCGCCGCCGGAAGCCTCCTCCAGCCCGGCGATCATGCGCAAAAGCGTGGACTTGCCGCAGCCTGACGGCCCGACCAGGACGACGAACTCGCCGTCGGCGATTTCAAGGTCGACCGCGTGCAGGACGCGGACGGCGCCATAGTCCTTGCGGACCTTTTCGAGCGTAACAGAGGCCATCGATCTATCCTTTGACGGCGCCGGCGGTCAGGCCGGTGACGAGATAGCGTTGCAGGAAGGCGAAGAAGATACAGACCGGGATCAGCGCCAGGATGGACGCCGCCATCATCTGTCCCCAGTCGACGGCGAACTTGCCGATGAAGGTGAGCAAGCCGACGGCAAAGGTCTTCTGGTCGTCGCTGGAAATCAGCATCAGCGCAAACAGAAGCTCGCTCCAGGCGGCGGTGAAGACGAAGCCGAGCGTGGCGCCCATGCCGGGCAGCGTCAGCGGCACGATCACCTTGCGCATGGCCTGCGCGCGGGTGCAGCCGTCGATCATCGCGGCCTCTTCCAAATCCTTGGGGATGCCGTCGAAGAACGACTGCATCAGGAAGGTGGCAAAGGCCGTGTTGAAGGCGGTGTAGATGATGATCAGCCCGGTCAGGCTGTTGATCAGGCCGATCTGCCCCATCACGCGGTAGATCGGCGGAATGACCATCACCAGCGGAAAAGTCTGGGTGAGCAGCAACATCAGCGCCAGGGCTGCCTTGCCGCGAAAGGTGAAGCGCGACATGGCATAGCCGGCGAGCGTGGCGATGATCGTCACCAGTGCCGCCGTCGAGACCGAGACGATGACGCTGTTGAGGAAATAGCGCGGGAAATCGGTCGTCTCGAGCACGGTGACGAAGTTCTGCAGCGTCATGTGCGACGGCCAGAAGGTGATGCCTTCGGAATAGAGCAGCCGCTCCGGCGTGACCGAGATCTTCAGCGTCCAGTAGATCGGGAACAGGGCAAAGATCACATAGGCCGCGATTGCCGCGTAGAGGCCGATGCCGCCGAAGAAGCGCTGCGAGGCTGTGCGTCCTGCGATCATCAGACGTGCCTCACCAGCGTGCGGCGGATGCCGATCAGGGCGATCGCATAGGCGATGAGCAGGATCAGCAACAGCACTGCCACCGCCGAGGCATAGCCCTTGTCCAGCGATTTGAAGGCGCTGACATAGATGTAGACCGGCACCGTGTTGGTCGAGCCGGCCGGTCCGCCCTCCGTCATGACGAAGATCAGGTCGGCGAAGGTGGCGATCCAGATGGTGCGCAACATCACGGTGATGGCGATGGTCGGCGCCAGGAACGGCAGCGTCACCTTGGTGAAGCGCTGCCAGGGCGAGGCTCCATCGATAGCCGCTGCCTCATGCAGTTCCGATGGAATGGATTTCAGTGCCGCCAAGAGGGTGATGGCAAAGAACGGAATGCCGAACCAGATATTGGCGACGATCGGTCCCCACATGGCGGTAGAGGGATCGGACAGCACATTGGTCGGCTCGGCTTTCAGCCCCAACGCAAACAGCCAGTGCGGCAGCGGGCCGATGATCGGATTGAACAGCCAGGCCCAGGTCAGGCCTGACAGGAAGGACGGCACCGCCCAAGGCAGGAAGACCAGGGCTTGTACTGCCTTGCGGCCGGGAAACGGCTTGTCGAGCAGGAGCGCCAGGCCAAGGCCGAGGAAGAACTGGAAGAAAAGGCTGGCGACGGTCCACCACAACGTGTTGACCAGCGCCTGCCCCAGCACCTGATCCGACAGCATCGCCTGATACTGCCCGAGCCCGACATATTCGGACTTGAACGCTGAGAACTTGCGGAAGGAGTAGCTGATGCCGATGACCAGCGGCACCAAAAGCACCACGACCAGCAGGATGATCGCCGGGCTGAGATAGAGCCATGGCTCGATGGCGGCGTGGGATAGCCGCTTGCGACGCGGCTTGCCGGCGGATCGTATTTCGGACACGGCGTAGGTCATTGGCTGAGGATCGGCTCCCTGGAGCGGCGTCTGGAACAGCGTCCTTCTCCCCGTTCACGGGGAGGAGATGCCGGCAGGCAGATGAGGGGCAGCGCGAATCAATCGAGGCATAGCGCCGCCCCTCATCCGACCCTATCGGGCCACCTTCTCCCCGTAGAACGGGGAGAAGGAAAAAAGAGGCGCTTACTTCTTGTTCTTCGCCAGCCAGTCCTGCTGTTCCTTGGTCAGGAAGGCAGCCCATTGGTCGGCGACGTCCTTGGCCGTCTTCTGGCCAAGCAGCACTTCCTGAAAATTCTTGATCGCCACCTGGTCGACGAAATTGCCGAGGTTCTCCAGATGCGTCGGCGGGGTGACCATTTCATATTTGGAGCTGTCGCTGAGCTCCGTGAACCAGCCCTTGAACTGCTCCGTCTTGAAATGGGGATCCTGGTCGGCGCCGTTGTGGATCGGGACGACGCCGACTTCCTTGGCCCATTCCAGATTGTCCTTCGGCGACAGAAGCGTCGCCATCAGCTTCCAGGCGTCGTCCTTGTGCTGCGAGTTGGCAAACATCGCCCAGCCGGCATAGCCCAGCGTCGGATAGGATTTGCCGCTCGGTCCGACCGGCAAAGGCGCCACGGCGAAATCGTCCGCGCTCATCTTGTCGGCGATGCCGAGCAGCGCGTCCGGATCCTGGTTGAGCATGGCACAGGTGCCGGAATAGAAGCCGGTGACCGTTTCGTTGAAACCCCAGCTCACCGCATCCTTCGGCGCCAATCCGTCCTTGTACATGTCGGCCAGCATCTGCAGGCCCTTGACCGAGCCTTCTTCGTTGATCGTCGAAGTGCCGTCCTCGTTGAAGTAGCCGCCCTTGCCGGCGGCGATGTTCATGAACATGTGCATGCCGTTGAAGGCGCCCGGCCCGCCGCGCAGGCAGTAGCCGTATTTGCCCGGCAACGCAGAGATTTTCTTGGCGTCGGCGATGAAATCGTCGAGCGTCGCCGGCGGGCCGTCGAGGCCGGCCTCCTTGAACAGTTTCTTGTTCCAGAACAGCGCGTTCACATAGTAGCCGTAGGGGATCATGAACTGGGTGTTGTTGACGGTCGAGCCGAACTGCTTGGCGCGGTCGCCCAGCGTCTTGGCATCATCCCATTTGGCCATATACGGTCCGAGATCCTCGAGCTGGGCATTGTTGGCATAGAGGCCCATCCAGCGTTCCGGCATTTCGACGATGTCAGGCGTATCGCCGGCCTGCACCATGGTCAGGAATTTCTCGAACGCCTGGCCCCAGGGCAGCGAGATAAGCTCGACCTTGATGCCCGGATTGGCTGTTTCGAATTCGGCGATCTGCTTCTTCAGGAATTCGGTGCGCGGCGGGCTGGTGATGACTTCGACCATTTTCAGGGTCGAGTCGGCCACGGCATTTCCGGCGGAAATCGCCAGCCCCGCAACGGTGGCCAGCATGACGGTCAGTTTTTTCATGTTCAAGACTCCCATTTTGAACCCGCTTGTTATTTTCTGGCTTTTTCGAAGGCCTGGGCGACGTCAGCCCACAGGTCTTCGACACTCTCCAATCCGACATTGAAGCGGATGGTTCGGGGGCTGACGCCGAAGCGCGCCATCGAATTCAGGCCCGGCGTCTGCTCCAGCGACGCCTTGGCCGGTACGACCAGGCTTTCATGCCCGCCCCAGCTGACGCCGATGCGGAAATATTTCAGCGCGTCGACGAAGACGGGGATGTCGATATCGTCCGTCACCTCGAAGGAGAACAGACCGGCATAGCCGGCCAGCGTCGCCTTGCCCGGGTGGTTCGAATAGATGGGGTGGTTGACCCGCTCGACACTGGCATGCGCCTTCAGCCGTTCGGCGATGGTCAGGCCGCTCTTCATGTGGTGCGGCAGGCGCAGCGGCAGCGTGCGCAGGCCGCGCAGCAACAGCCACGCCTCGAACGGTGACAGCTTGCCGCCGAGATAGGAATAGGTCTGCTCGTTGATGTGCTTGATATGAGCGGCCGAACCCGCCACGACGCCCGCGACGGTGTCGCTGTGGCCGCCAAGGTATTTCGAGGCCGAATGCAGAACCAGGTCGACACCATGCGTGATCGGCTTCTGGAAGACCGGCGTCGCCCAGGAATTGTCGATGGTGGTGACGATGCCCTGTTCCTTGGCCAACCGCGCCAGATGCGCGATGTCCTGCAACTCGAACATCATCGAGGTCGGGCTTTCCAGATAAAGCAGCTTGGCGCCGGGAAGTGCCGCCGCGACCGCATCCGGGTCGGAGCCGTCGACATAGTCGACCTTGATGTTAAGCCGCGGCAACAGCCGCTCGAACAAACGATAGGCATCGCCATAGCAATTGCGCACCGCCACGATGCGCTCGCCTGCCCCAACGAATGCAAGCACCGTGGCGCTGATCGCCGCCATGCCACTGGAAAAGCCGCGCGCTGCTTCTGCGCCTTCGAGCGCGGCGACACGTGCCTCGAACTCCATCACCGTCGGATTGTCGCCACGCGAATAGATCGGCTGCTTTCGTTTGCCGGCAAAGGTATCGGCCATCTCGGCATAGCTGGCGAAGGTGAACAGCGAGGTCTGGTAGATCGGCGGCACCACCGCACCGCCGGGGAACGGTTCGTCATGCGCCAAGAGTGTCGCCGCCTCGGCGAGATAGTCGTGATCGAAACCGGATGGATGCTCGTTCATGTGTGGCTCGAAAGTTTGAGTTTGGCGGCACCGCGCTTGAGATCGTCCTCGACGGTGGCGATCAGCTTGAGCGCCTCGGCGCGAGCGCCCTGCGGGTCGCGCGCGGCAATGTATTCGTAGATGGTGCGATGGTAAGGAAAGCTGGCGTGGCCGAAATCGCGCACGCCGAGCGGATGCTCCCAGAAGCGGTGGAACAATTCGTACATGGCGGCGATGATCTGCTCGAACAGCGGATTACCCGAAGCCCGGTAGATCGCCTGGTGGAACTCCCAATCCTCTTCCGACGACATGCCGTCGCGCGTGCGGAACGCCTGCTCCATGATGTCGAGCTTGCGTGCGATCTCGGCGATGTCGGCCTGGCTGGCGCGTTCGGCGCAAAGGGCTGCGGCTTCCGCCTCCAGCGCGCGGCGGATCTCCATCGTCTGCATCAGACTGGTGAAATCATTGCCGCCCGCCAGCGTCAGCGGCATGTGCAGCATATCGTGTGAAACAGCCGCCTTGAGATAGGTGCCGCTGCCCTGCCGGCGCTCGACGAGGCCGAGCCCTTCCCAGCGTGTCAGTGCCTCGCGCACGGTGTTGCGGCTGACCTTCAGCCGCTCGGCCAGAATGCGTTCGGTTGGAAGCCGCTCGCCCGGCTGCAAGGCCTCGGCGCGAACAAAGCCCACCAACGCCTTCAGCACGGCGTCGTCGCGCGCCGTGGTCTGAATGGGTGGCAGGCTGTTCTGGTCCACAATTCCTCCAAGTGGTCCAATGGTCCAACCAATTTCTGCACAGAAGGAAGCTCCTGTCAACCAACTGTCAAGAGCACTGTGGGAGCGAGGGACGCAATACTCTCAAGGCGATCGCGCGGTCGCACTTCGATCGTGTCTGCTAACCTGCGGTGGCAGGCGGCCCGAACCAGGTGGTCAGCGCGTCCACCAGGCCCTGTTGGGTTCCCGCCCCGGCCCAAGCCACATAACCATCGGGCCGGATCAAGACCGCGTCGGGCGAAACGACCGTCCCGAGAGCCGGGAGGTCCCAGATACCGGCGTAACCGGTGTCGATCTGCCGGACCCGATCAGCCCAGGGCGCGATGTCCAGCCTGCCGGGCTCACCGAGGTTGAGCAGCACGGGCCGCGCGTCGTGCAGCAAGGTGAAGACCCGCAACAGTCCGCCGGCGGTGGTCAGATCGAGATCGGGTATTCGCCGCCCAAGCAGTGGATGCCCCTCGCCAAGGTCGTAATGAACACCCAAACCAGACATCTCCGCGGCGATTTTCTTGCGAGCTTCATCCATGCCGAGCAACTCGGCAACGGTATCGGCCAAGGCCTTGCTGCGGTCATCCGTGCGGCGAAGCGCAACCTGCGCCATCGTGTTGCGCAACACGCGGGCGGCGACCGGATGACGCTCGGCGTGATAGCTGTCGAGCAGGCTTTGCGGCGATGTCCCCTTGATGATTTGGGCCAGCTTCCATCCAAGGTTCACCGCATCCTGCACGCCGATGTTGAGGCCCTGTCCGCCCATCGGCGGATGGATGTGCGCGGCATCACCCGCCAGCAGCACGCGCCTGTCGCGATATGCGGTGGCCTGGCGCGTCATGTCGGTGAAGCGGGAGAGCCAGGTCGGGCTGTGGACCCCGAAGTCGGTGCCGTAGACGGCAGTCAGCGCCTCGCTGAGCTCGCGCAGGGTCGGTTCGCCGCGCGCCTCCAGGCGGGGCTCCGTCAGCACGACGCCAACCTTCTTGCCGCCCTCGATCTTACCCAGGGCATGAATTCCGGAGGCGTTGCTGCGGAAGCCCCATGCCGGTTCTTCCGACATTTCGACCTCGGCAATCATCCAGCTCATCGTCGGATCCCATCCGGCAAACTCGATACCGGTCGCCTTGCGAATGGTGCTGCGGCCTCCGTCGCACCCGACCAGATATGCGGCCCTCAGGCGGTGACCGGTGGACAGTTCGACATCGACGCCGCTGTCGTCCTGGGTAAACCCCGCAACCTCGTGTTCACGATAGATCGGCACCTTCAACTCGCCGACCCAGTCGGCCAGGATGCGCTCGATGAGGTTTTGCCGCAGTGCCAGCAGATAATTGTGGCGCGTGGGAAAATCGCTGATGCCTAACCGGATCATGTGGAAGCCCACGGACGGTGATATCTGTCCCTGTGAAAGAAACCGATCCACAATTCCGCGCTGGTCGAGCACCTCAAGAGTGCGCGCATGCAGGCCGCCTGCGCGCAATCCTGCCAATTTCTGATCCGGTCGCCTTTCGAAAATGGCAACGTCCACGCCTGCCAGCGCCAGTTCGCCTGCCAGCATCAATCCCGTCGGACCACCCCCGGCGATCACAACCGCATGATCTGAAATCATTATCATAACTCCCGTTTTCCGCACCCTGGCTTGGGTCGCGGTTTTACGGGAGGAGCCGGGTCTTGCCGCAAGCCCCTTGTGCGCCATATCTATGAAAGGGGGTGCTCTTCCCCTCATCGTTGGCTGCTCTCACAGCGAAGCTGTGTTGGAACGGCTAGAACGGGCGTTCCGATTCACATGCAAAAACGCAGATTCCTCCGTGCTTTAGCACGGAGTTCTGATGTTCTTTTGGAGAGAAGGGGGCCGGTCGGCGTTTGGCAGCGGTACGAGGAGGCCACTATGTGCCAGCGCCGGCCGGCCGACCCCACGGACCCAGGAGATGCGGCGGACCTGAGCATCATGGGGTATTCCCAGGATCGGAGCCGGTTTTCTATCCTCGTGCCGGCTTCGTCTTGGCCTGCACAGTTGCGCAAGAGTTTATGAAAATCAACAGTTTCTTAACCAAGGCTCGCGAATCGCTTGGATTAAGGTAAACGGGTAACCCTGTCGGGTTGACAGGATAATCGGGGCTGGATCGCTACGCCGCCTTGGCGACGACGCGATTTCGGCCGCCGCTTTTGGCTTCGTAGAGCGCGAGATCGGCACGCTTCATCAGCGCCGCCACCGTGTCCACGCCCTTCAGCACCGACGACACGCCGACGCTGAC
>NZ_RZTT01000247.1 GCF_003996995.1 Mesorhizobium sp. M7A.T.Ca.US.000.02.2.1
GCATGCACACCGATCCGTAGATGTCGTCGCTTTGCGCGTCCAAACTCATTTCGGCGCCGGCATGGTCGAGCTTCACCTGGAAGGCATCGCTGTCGTAATGGCCAGCGCCTTCGATGAACAGGCCGGCCATCAGTTTGGCCATCCCCTCCTTCCCGACCGGGTCCTGCTTGGTGCCGCCCTTGAAGGCAAAGCCGATGTTGACGATTTCCACTGTGTGGTCCTCCACCAGCCAGGCGATGATGCCCTTTTCGGACTTCACCTCCTGGATGTTCATCGCAGCATGGGGCCGAGCGCCGAGCGTCATCTCTTGATTCTGCGTCTTGGGCAAGAGATAGCCCGTGGTCGAACGGTCGAACGCGAGATAGCGGGCGGCAACTGCTTTGATTTGCTCGGGGGTAACCTTGCGGATGCGATTCGGCCGTTCCTCGACATCCTTCACGGTACCGCCGGTGGCCAGCGTCGAGCCGTAGATGCTGGCGAGCCAGTCCAGGTTGTCTTCCGCAAAGATCATATTGCGCAAATAGTGGTCCTTGGCCTTGCCTAGTTCCTCGTTGCTGACACCATCCTCGGCAATGCGGGCGACTTCGGCAGCGGCCGCCGCTTCGAGATCAGCCAGCTTGGCATCGCCGCGCGGTGCGCCATAGATGGCGAACTTGGTGTCGTCGAGCATAGTGCCCTGGAAATAGACGCGGGCGCTGGAAGCGATACCTTGCTGGACAGCGAGCGCCTGGTAGAGCCGGCCGCGGTTACCGCCGCCGAGAATTTCGGCCAGCAGGTCGAGCGCTTCGGCCTCGCCCGGCTTGGCGGTGTGGTAGGACGGCACCACCCACTGCGTCGAAAAACTGGGCACGCTGACGCGGGCGTCTGAGAGCGTGACGGTGCGCCTGGTGTTCTGCTCGGGCTCAACCGGCCGGATGCGCGGCGGCAGGTCAGGTCCACGCGCCACCTTGCCATAGGTCTTTTCGGCCAGCGCCCGCACCGTGTCCGGTTCGACATC
Organism: Mesorhizobium sp. M7A.T.Ca.US.000.02.2.1; assembly: GCF_003996995.1. Classification (GTDB taxonomy): domain Bacteria; phylum Pseudomonadota; class Alphaproteobacteria; order Rhizobiales; family Rhizobiaceae; genus Mesorhizobium. Next base: position 998 of record NZ_RZTT01000247.1, read on the forward strand.
GCCGGCCACGATCAGCACGGAGTTGTTGGGCCAATAGTACTTTTCATAGAAGGCGGTGGCGTCGACGCGGTTCAGCTGCTCGATCTCCTGCATCCAGCCGATGATCGGGATGCGATAGGGCTGGTTCTGCCACAGCGTCGCGTCGATCTCCTCATGGAGCACGTCCTGCGGGTTGGTGTCGGTGCTTGAGCGGCGCTCCTCGATGACCACGTCGCGCTCGGTCTTGACGACATCGTCGGTCAGGATGAGGTTTCGCATTCGGTCGGCCTCGAAGCTCATCATCAGCTCGAGCGCCGACGGCGCCACTGTCTGATAGAAGGCGGTGTAGTCGGAGGAGGTGAAGGCATTTTGCGAGCCGCCGATCTCGAACACTGCGCGGTCGAATTCGCCGGCCGCATGGTTGGTCGTCGCCTTGAACATCAGATGCTCGAAAAAATGGGCAATGCCGGATTTGCCCGGCGGCTCGTCGGCGCTGCCGATCTTGTACCACACCATGTGGGTGACGATCGGCGCCCGGTGGTTGGGAATGACGACCACCTCCATGCCGTTGTCGAGCACGAAATCCCTCGCCTTGCCGTCCTCCCATGCGACGGGGATCGGAGCCGTCCCCGCGCCGACCAACTCGGACGCAACGGACGTCCTGCGAAGCCCATGAGTGCGGGGCTTGCTTGGTAGTTCTGATAGGGAGAGTGGGGTTATGGGCTGCGTTCCTGGCAAAGTGATCTGTTCCTCATTTTGAAGGATCTATGTCTCCCGAACGCCTATTGGGAGAAAGTGGATCGGCACGCGACGCCGAGCCACATGAGCCGTCAGCGTGTTGCTGGGCCTGACGCGAGCCTCATCTTTGGATGCGTCCGGGAAACTTTCGGCATGGTGAGGCCATGGGAAGTCTGCTCGTTATCCATTGGGTGTTTGCGGATACCTGAGCATGCCCCGTGCCAAGTAAGAAAGCCCCGATTCGCAAGGTTTGATCCAACCTTGATACTTGCGATATCCGACATTGTCGGGCATCCGACAGAAAGCGCCTTTCGCCGGCGCGCCGGCTATGACGCTCGCCTCCTCCGGCGTGACGACGATCCTTTGGCGGGCGCCGCGCACACCGATCTGCCCGCCTATCAGCACCGCGACATCGAAGGACAGCGCGATCGTGACTGGATGGGTCTTACGCAAACATGCAGCAGTGCCACCGCGATCAGGACTTCATCCGCCCCACAAAGACCCGAGCGCGAGGGACGACGTGTAAGGCAACATGTCATCCTCGATAATGATGCCGCGCATAAAGAGGTAAGGTCCCTCGTCGTACCGGCGAGCCCCTTCGCTGGGTCTCGCGAGGGTCTGGTTTGCGAACGTCGACCGACAGCATCACGGCATGGGCGGCCCCATCGGTAGGCAAGCATTGACCGTGCCATCAGCGTTGAGGCAGCGCAGAGCCCAATTTCCCGGTGCCAGCCGGTACGTTGGAGCTTCAACTGTGGCCAGCCAAGCGGGCCGAGGCCGTGAAACTCCTGATACCCTGGACCGTCCGGATTGCAACGCACGACGCCTTGGTCTCGCGCCAACGTCCATTGACGCTCAGCGAAGCATCATGCGGACGAGCTGGGAAAGCTTGGCCGGGCCGGCGCCTTCCCAGGCGCACGGGACGCGCGACGACCCATGTGGACCTTGGATTTCACTACGCACTTACGCTGCTTTGGCCTTGTCAGCAGCCTGAGCATAAAGCGTGCTCAGCTTTCAGGGCGAGCCTCTTTCATGTTGATAGCATCTGTCGTCATTCAGGATCGCCCCATTTTCGCATGCCGCTTGCAGCTTTCAGACTGTTGTCAGCCAGGGCCGCCATAAAGGGTCTCGTTTAACGCATTCGGGAGGCTTCATCACTCGACCACATTAATTTCGGGCGGTTCGCCGGCGCTCCGAATGGCACTTAACACCAGATCCTCTCCAAACCCGTGATGATCCAAGAGGAAAACGAAAAATCCCTAAATCATAAAAAAGCACCGATACGGTCGGCTCCAGGCTGATGAAATTGCGGTCTCACTGGCCACGCACGATACTTGCGATGGCGATGGCCATTGCAAAGGCCGGTCAAGCACCCAAGACGCTGACAAGCACGCCTCCGACCAAAGCTCGATCGTTGGCAGCCTTTCTAGCCGTATACTTGGGGCATTTTGGGACGGCGATCCGGACGCCGATTAAAACCTGCCGGTCGTCTAAATGGAATGGTTGGTCCGGGTCCTTACTGGACCTGCGCCAACCCGATCGGGCCGGCGCACAGGGGCACCCAGACAATTGGACACGTCGCCTTTTCGCGGCGGCTTGCACTTTCTCGGATGGCCTTTTTTCTCCCCGGGCGAAATCCAGCGAGCGGTGAGGCGGAGCCTTCGATTTTGCCGATCATGTCGTGTCGCTTCGATCGAACTGCTCAGACGATGATAGCGGCATTGATTGCCGCGGCCGAAATGCGTTGTGTGAAGTACGATTTCTACGCCGTATACATACTGCCGTACAGTTCGCCATGTCAGCAGCCTTGCCAGCAATCCGCCCTGTGTCCAACTGTCGTCGAATTCACCGGTGTCATTGAGGAATTCGTATGATCGCCTCGAAACCATCATTGCGACCGCGGGCGGGCGACGCAAGCTCTAGACTGCCACCGATCCGCTGGATAACCATGTTAGCGATATGTAGACCAAGGCCTGAGCCCGCAGCAGGAGTAGCACCACGACTAAATCGCTTTGTAAGCCCTTCGAGGTCGGGGAGGGGCACCACCGGTCCGGCGTTTGCAATAGCGATGGTTCCATCAGTTTGGACGGAAACTGTTGTCGGAACAGTGGGCAGTCCATGTATCAGCGCATTCTCGATCAGGTTACGAAGGAGGATCCCAAACGCATCGACATCCACTTTGCGCATCAAAGTGGGGCAGCCGTCGACGTTAAGATGCAGGCGTCCGGCATATTGCGGCTTTTTCCTCAGGTCGTCGATTTCCAGCCGAACCGATCGGACAAGATCGATCGCGTGATCCGCCATGCCAACCCCCGATTCGGCTTGAGCGAGCTGAAGCACTTTTTCGACAAGGCGGCCAAGGCTCGACAGCGCTTGCTCGATGCCGCGCGCACGCATTTTGGCCGACCCATTGGGAAGCTCGGCCACTAATCTCTGCATCTGAGCGATTGAACCTGCGATCGGCGTGCGCAGTTCATGCGCACTGTTTGCGGCGAACTCGCGTTCGGCCTCGAGAGCCGCCCGCAGACGATCGAGAAGCCGATTGACGGATGCCGCGATTGGAGCCAACTCTGCCGGGAAATCGCCCAAGTCCATTGGTGACAGATTGCCGCCGTCGCGCGATCCGATCTGCTGTCGCAGTACCTCGATTGGCCGCAGCGAGCGCCGGATCACGATCCACCAAACAGCTAAGCTAAAGGGCAGGAGCACGAGTGTCGGAAGGAAGACAAAAAGTGCGCCCTTCGCGATTGTGGTACGGCGGCCATCAAGCGGTTCGGCCAACTGATGATACACGCCGTCTTGGATCTCCTCTGTGTAGACGCGGTAATCAGCGTTTCCCCAAAAGCCGTTACTCAGGGGAGCATCAGGGAAGGGCTGCTGACCCTCTTCCGGTTCAGAAATAAGCACTATCCCGTACTTATTAATAACCTGCTCACGATAGGTAAAGTACTTTTCGTAAGTTGGAAAGTTGTTATTGTATTGATCAACGTGTTTTCCATTCAAGACCTTGATCAGCTCTGGTTGTCTGTACTTTGCGCTCCCCTGGAGCAAGTCATCCGAACTTTCGTTTACATTATTGCAAAAAATGAACGCAGCCATGGTTGGGGCGGCGATCCAAACCAGGAGCGTTGCCCCGCCTAACCACGATAGCAGCTTTCTCGTCATGCTGTTCGAGTTCGTCATGTGACCACGAGCCTGTATCCGGAGCCACGCACGGTTGCTATTCTATCCCCGCCGATCTTCTTGCGGAGCCGGCTGACATAAACCTCCACTGTGTTGCTCTCGAACTCCGAATTGAATGAATAAAGCGCGTGCTCGATCCTCCCCTTTGAAACGACCGAACCGGGCCGGCGTAGAAGGCAGTCGAGCACCGCCCATTCGCGTCCAGACAGGTGGACCTCCTGCCCGTCGCGGAAGAGGCGTCGCTCGGCTGCCTGTATGGAAAGCGTCCCAACCGAAAATTGCGGCTCCGGAAAATGCCCTTGGCGACGTGCCACTGCACGGATGCGTGCCGAGAGTTCCCCCAGATCGAACGGCTTGACCAAATAGTCGTCGGCGCCAGCGTTGAGCCCCTCGATGCGATGCGAAATCCGATCGCGGGCTGTCAGAATGATGACCGGCGTTGTATCAAGCCCCTTGATCAGCTCCCGCAGATAGTCGATGCCATTGCCGTCCGGCAGGTGAACGTCGAGCAAAATAACGTCGTAGCCGGCCACAGCTGCATGACCGCGCGCTCCGGACAGGCCCTCGGCCCAGTCGACCGCGTGGCCACCAGCCACCAAATGATCGTGCACAGCACTTCTAAGGTCGTCGTCGTCTTCAATGAGCAGTATTCGCATCAGGCTGCCGAGCTCCGGTATGAGGGCAAGGCTCCTGCCTTATTGATCGAAGCTGACAGTAGGCTGAACCGGCGCCAGCGAATATCTGGGGGCTTTCAGGCTGCTGTCAGCTACAATTGCAAGAAAGGGGTCGTTAACAAAGCCAAACGAAGAGCCCCTATGAGACCCCTCCTGATCTCGGCACTTTTGCTCAATGTGACCACCGGCGGCTGTACACTGGTTGGCGGGCAATTCGACGTGGCGGTCAACGAATGGCAGCCGCGCCACGCGTCAATGTCCAGGCTTGAAACTGACAGGTGTCTTAAATACGAGGGCACTGTAGCGGGTGCCTCCAGTTATCGAACAGTGCCTAGCAGGTCAGAAGTGCACTTTGACCATAGGGGTCGTCCGTATTTTCGGCGCTCGCGAACAGAGTCGACGGTCAATCGATGCGCCACTGCCAGAGTCTGGAACGGTCAAGTGTTTGTTATCCCCCGTCCGGGCCATATTCTCTGCCGAGGACCAAGAAGGCCCTATTTTCGGTGCCCACGAACAGAGCCAACGGTCAATCGATGCGCCACTGCCAGGGTCTGGAACGGTCAAGTGTTTGTGATCCCCTGTCCCGGCCGTGTTCTCTGCCGAACTCGCCCTTGTAGTCGGCACACCAAAGATCGTTAGGGCGACAGCCGTTTGAAAGTGGTGTCCCCGTCGCCCTGTTGCGCCTGCGCTTGCGGCGCTCGACCATGCCGTGGCGGTCGAGCACGGCATGCACGGTCGAGATCGCGGGCCGGTGCACATCCGGATACAGCCGGGCCAGCCGCTCGCGTATCTTCGGCGCACCCCATGTCGGCTTGTCTTGCTTGAGGCGCACAATCAGCTTCTCGATTTGAAACGGAAGCTGATTGGCGTGGCGATAGGGCCGCCGCGATCGGTCCGTCAGCCCCTCCAGGCCGCTGTCGTTGTAGCGCGTGAGGATCTTGTAGCCGGTCTTGCGCGAGATATCGAACTCCCGGCAAAGCACCGCCATCTTCTCGCCGTCCAGCAGCCGGGCGACGAACTTCAGCCGCTCTTCCATGACGTTACACTCCTTCCAAGGCACCTTGCTCTCCTTGCAAAGGGCCGAAAGTTTAACCCATCTATCCGGAATGAACTGTCACCCATCTCTCGGGAAGGGCAGTCATGGCCAAGGCAACTGGAAGCCGAATTTTCTTTTAGAGTATGAATCAGCGCCGTCTGCCGAAAAGCGCGTCCACGATCTTCCCTTTTGAAACGACCGTGCAGGGCTGGGGCAGACGGTAGTCGAGCACCGCCCACCCGCGTCAAGTCAGGTAGACCTCCTGCCCCTCGCGGAAGAGGCGTCGCTCGGCTGCCTGTATGGAAAGCGTCCCAACCGAAAATTGCGGCTCCGGAAAATGCCCATGGCGACGTGCCACTGCATGGATACGCGCTGAGAGTTCCCCCAGATCGAACGGCTTGACCAAATAGTCGTCGGCTCCAGCGTTGAAGCCCTCGATGCGATGCGAAATCCGATCGCAGGCTGTCAGAATGATGACCGGTGCCGATTCAAGTTCCTTGATCAGCTCCCGCAGATAGTCGATCCCATTGCCGTCCGGCAGGTGAACGTCGAGCAAAATAAGGTCGTAGCCGACCACAGCTGCATAATCGCGCGCTTCGGACAGGTTCTTGGCCCAGTCGACCGCGTGGCCACCAGCCACCAAATGATCGTGCATAGCACTTCCAAGGTCCTTATCGTCTTCAGTGAGCAGTATTCGCATCATGCTGCCGAGCTCCGGTATGAGGGCAAGGCTCCCATCTTATTGGTCGAAGCTGACAATAGGCTGAACCGGCGGCAGCGAATTATTTGGGGAGCTTTCAGGCTGCTGTCAGCTACAACTTGCAAGAAAGGGGTCGTTAACAAAGCCAAACGAAGAGCCCCTATGAAACCCGTCCTGACCTCGGCACTTTTGCTCAATGTGACCCCCGGCGGCTGCATCAGCAAATTGATTTGGGAAACAGGCGCGCCGGTTCTAACGACCGACGCAGGCCGAGGTCTGGAACAGCTGGACCAGCGAACGGCGTCTTCGGTTTTTCAGGCAACAGCCACATGGAAGAATATGATTGGCTCGACCATGCGCCGAGCTTTGTCGAACGGATTGGTCGCGGGCGCACCACCACAGATTATGGCAGGTTTACGCCCTGGCCTTGACACCCGGGGTGATCGTCACCGGCGGAGCCGCGGCGTACTGATCGGATATCCAACGTCGCTGAGTCTCTCGTCGGTGCAGTGGATCTCTCGGCTTAGCCATCATGCAAAAAACGACGGTTCCGCGACACCACTTTTCAGGTCCGTGACACAGGCTTTGTGAGCCGATCTGTTGTTCTTACCCCAGGCTAATGGCTGAACAGCTCTGTCGCCGGCTCGATGCGCCAGATGGCGCGATGTTTTGAACCCTTTCACGAGGCGACGGCAGCAGCCGACCGGCTCTCCTATCGCGGCTCCCGCGATCCACACACCCAACAAGGGAATCTACCATGGTAATGAAGGCACCGGTTGCCGACGCTAGGAATGGGTCGGTAGTAGATCGGCTGGTCGGCATCGACCTCGCTCGGGGCCTGGCTGTCTTCGGGATGTATGCCGCCCATCTCGGTCCCGACCCCGGCGAAGGAGGACTAGTCGGGTTTCTGATGGAACTAACCCATGGGCGGCCGTCGGCCCTGTTTGCCGTATTGGCCGGTTTTTCAATCCTCCTGATTACAGGTCGCAAGGCGCCGAAGTCGGGGATAGCCGGTAGACAGGCCATCGCCAGAGTCGCAATTCGTGCCCTTGTTTTGCTCGCGCTTGGCTCAATCCTGGGCTGCCTCGGTACCCAGGTCGAAGTCATCCTAGAATACTACGGAATTTGCTTCTTGTTGGTATTGCCGCTCCATCGGCTCAGCGCATATCAGCTGGGCTTGATCGCTGCCGCTACGGCATTAGTTCTCCCGCAAGTCCGTTCCTCCCTTCTGTCGGTTGCCCCCAACCTCCTCGACCCGGTCTTCAACCTCATGGTCAACGGCTACTATCCCGCGGTGACCTGGGTTCCTTTCCTCATCGCTGGCATGGCCATCGCGCGCCTTAATCTTAATACGCTAGCAGCGCATTGGCGCCTTGGTCTGGCGGGGGTCGCGCTGGCCGTGTTGGGCCATGGGGGATCCTTGCTCGCGCTGAGTTCCCGCGCTTTGACTGAAACCTCCTTGTGGTGGTCTGACGTTGACGGCGCTTTTGAGCCTTCCAAGTCGTCATTTATAGTCAAGTCGTCATGGATAGCCGCACCTCATAGCGAAACGACGCTTTCGATCGTGGGCAGCACCGGTTGCGCAATGATCATCTTGGCGGCTTGCATGCTCGCTGTGGATGCGCTCCCGCGTCTGCGAAAGCTGGTCTGGCCAATAATCGCAGTCGGCTCGATGTCTTTGACGGCCTATGTGCTGCACATTGCGGGAATAGCCTATCTTATGAAGATAAACATTTTCAAAGACGAGAGCCTGTCCACGCTCTTTGGCTTCGTTGTGGTTATCAGCACTTTTGCGGTGCTTTGGCTGCGCGTCTTCCAGCGAGGACCGATGGAAGTGCTGATGGGTAGGGTCGCAGATCTCGCGCGTCACATCCGCTGAGCACCGCCGCGCCC
>NZ_RZTT01000248.1 GCF_003996995.1 Mesorhizobium sp. M7A.T.Ca.US.000.02.2.1
GCCAAGCTCTACTTGCCGGCAATCCGCAAGCATGCCGAGGAAACCGCCGAGGCCGGCTCGATGATCACCGGCCGCATCGTCGATTCCTATTCCAACGTGCAGACGCTGAAACTGTTCTCGGCCGACGGCGACGACCGCTACATCAGGAACGGTTTCGACATCTACCTCGACGCATTGCGCCCGTTCACCCGCCGGCTGACCGGCGTGCGCATGGCGTTGACGACGCTGTCGGGCATCATGATCACGGCGATCGGCTGCTTTGCCGTTTATCTCTGGGTCGAGGGCTCGATCACCGTCGGCGCGGTCGCCTTCACGCTGTCGCTGGTGCTGCGGCTCAACATGCTGCTCGGCCGGCTGATGATGCAGCTCAACAGCATCTTGCGAAACCTCGGCGTGCTGGAGAACTCCAAGGCGCTGATTTCGCAGCCGCTCGGCCTCACCGATGCGCCCGACGCCAAGGAACTTGTGGTGGCAGGCGGGCGTATCGAGGTGAAGAACGTCGAGTTCCATTACGGCAAAGGGTTCGGCGTGCTGAACGGCATCGACCTTGTCGTCAAGCCGGGCGAGAAGGTCGGGCTGGTCGGACCGTCGGGCGCCGGCAAGACGACGCTCGCGAACCTGATCCTGCGGCTCTACGATCTGGAGGGCGGCTCCATCATGATCGATGGCCAGGACGTCTCCGATGTCACGCAAAATTCGCTGCGCGCCAATATCGGCGTCGTCAGCCAGGACACGGCGCTGTTCCACCGTTCACTGCGCGACAACATCAAGCTCGGCATGCCAGATGCGACCGATGCGGAGGTGATCGCGGCGGCGAAAAAGGCCGAGGCGCACGAGTTCATCCTGACCTTGCGCGACAACAGGGACCGCGCCGGCTACGAAGCCTTTGTCGGCGAGCGCGGCGTCAAACTGTCGGGCGGCCAGCGCCAGCGCGTGGCGATCGCCCGCGTCTTCCTCAAGGATGCGCCGATCCTGATTCTCGACGAAGCGACCTCGGCGCTCGATTCCGACATCGAGGCGGCGATCCAGGAAAATCTGACGCGGCTGATGGAAAACAAGACGGTCATCGCCATCGCCCACCGGCTGTCGACGATTGCGGCACTCGACCGACTGGTGGTGCTCGACGGCGGCCGCATCGTCGAGCAAGGCACGCATGACGAGTTGCTAGCACTCGAGGGGCTCTATGCGCGGCTGTGGAAGCGGCAGTCCGGCGGTTTTCTCTATCACGAGGACAGCGTGCTCGAAGAGACACGCCCGGCGGAGTAGCTCCATGGGTGGATCAACAGGCGCCATCTCAGAGGTCGGCTACGTGCTCAAGCGGCTCCGGCCGACCATGCCGGCTTTCGACACGCTGAAGGAAGAGAGCCGGCAGGAAGGCTACTGGATGCTGGTGCGCCTGGCGGATGGCTGGGCAAGTGGCCACAACAAGTTCCTGAAACGGGGCGAGGCGCTGTACGGAGCCTGGGATGGAAGGGAACTCGCCGGCGTGTGCGGGTTGAACATCGATCCCTATTTCGAGGCCAGGGACCACGGCCGGGTCCGGCACCTGTTCGTCAGTGCGCGTCACCGTCGCGCCGGCCTTGGCCGGATGCTGATCGAAACCGTTATCGACAGGGCACGTCACCATTTCGCCGCGCTGAACACCCGCGCGCCGCAAGAGGCTTTTGGTTTTTACGCACGGCTTGGATTTACGCACGTGGAAGGCGAAGAATTCGTCACTCACCGCATGGTTTTCGCGAAAGGAGACTGAAATGTCCTTGCGTCCGCCATCTCATCTTGCCGGCGCCTCGGCCGCTGAAGCCGCCTTCGACGCGCTCGGCCATGAAATATTGGCGGAAAAGGCGGCAGCACTTGGCCGCGCCGGCCAGCGGGTAGAGGAAACGCTGGCCAGGCTGCGCGACAATGCCGACGAGCAACTGCGCCCCCGGCTGCTCAAGGATGCCGCCGAGGCGGTGCATGGCTATTTCATCCAGCGCGAGCTGTGCGGCTTGCGCAAGCACGATGCCGTCATTCGTGAATACAACATCCCGAAAGCGGTGCTGGCCAGGCTCGGCGCGAAATAGAGATCACTCCAGCCATTCGGTGATGAAGCTGCCGTTCTCGTGGATGTCGGTCGTCTCCAGCGGGCCTGGGCCGAGATTGGTGAATTTGTGCGGCGTGTTGGGCGGCACGATCAGGATCTGGCCGACGGATGCCTCGATCTCCTGGTCGCCGACAGTGAACAGGCCGGTGCCCTGGCGGATGATGAAGATCTCCGCGTAGGGATGCGTGTGCAGGCGGGGGCCGCCGCCGACGCCAGGCAAATAGTTGAAGATCAGGCAGGAGTTGGAGCCGTAGGCGCCACATTGCAATTCGCCCTTCCAATGGTCGGAGCGAACAGACCAGGTGTCGCGGTCTATGACGTGTGCCATGATACAAAGATAGACCCGGCTGGCGCCTTGTGTCGAGCCGAACAGGGGCGTCGGATTTGCGGTTGTTTCCCGGTTGTTTAGCGATGTTTGGCGGCTATCCGGCGTCGCGTTGAGCGGTGGCGGATTTTGTCCCCGCGACAATCTGCCCTTGTGCCTTCACCCGTCTGGACAAAAACGGGCTTCACGCATAAACCGAAGTCCAAATGCCGGAGGAATTCGCAAGCCTGTTCGCCATGCGCTGTCGGGTTGGCGTAATTGAGCGGGGAACAAGGCTCAGCCACCGGCACGGAAGAGGCGAAAGGATCAGGCACCCGTGAGCGCAACCGACACCCAGGATCCCAACCGTCGTGATTTTCTCTACGTCGCCACCGGCATGGCCGCAGTGGTCGGCGCGGGTGCCTTCGCGTGGCCGTTCATCGACCAGATGCGCCCCGATGCCTCGACGCTGGCGCTCGCTTCCGTCGAAGTCGACGTCGCCTCGCTGACGCCGGGCATGTCGCTGATCGTCAAATGGCGCGGCAAGCCGGTCGTGGTCCGCAACCGCACCGAACAGGAAATGAAGGACGGCGAGGCCGTCAAGCTGGCCGATCTCAAGGACCCGATCGCCCGCAACGCCAATCTGCCGGCCGATGCACCGGCGACCGACGCCAACCGCACCACACCCGGCAAGGAAGCCTGGATGGTGATGGTTCAGGTCTGCACCCATCTCGGCTGCATTCCGCTCGGCCAGGAAGGCGATTTCGGCGGCTGGTTCTGCCCATGCCACGGCTCGGTCTACGACACGGCCGGACGCATCCGCCAAGGCCCGGCGCCTGAGAACATGGCGGTGCCGGTATTCAAGTTCATTTCCGATACCAAGATCCTTATCGGTTGAGGCAGGGGACATTTCGATGAGCGAGGGACACTCGACCTATACGCCCAAAACCGGTCTCGGACGCTGGTTTGACGCCCGCATGCCGCTGCCGCGGCTGGTCTATGACAGCTTCGTCGCCTATCCGGTGCCGCGCAACCTCAACTACGCTTGGACGTTTGGCGGCATCCTGTCGATCATGCTGGTGGCGCAGATCCTGACCGGCATCGTGCTGGCCATGCACTACACGGCCGACACCAATCTCGCCTTCGGCTCGGTCGAGAAGATCATGCGCGACGTGAATTCGGGCTGGCTGCTGCGCTACATGCATTCGAACGGCGCCTCGTTCTTCTTCGTCGCCGTCTACATCCACATCTTCCGTGGCCTCTATTACGGCTCCTACAAGGCGCCGCGCGAGCTGCTGTGGATCCTCGGCTGCATCATCTATCTCCTGATGATGGCGACCGGCTTCATGGGCTACGTGCTGCCATGGGGCCAGATGAGCTTCTGGGGTGCCACCGTCATCACGGGTTTCTTCAGCGCCATTCCGCTGGTCGGCGACTGGATCCAGCAGCTGCTGCTCGGCGGCTTTGCCGTCGACAACCCGACGCTGAACCGCTTCTTTGCGCTGCACTATCTGTTGCCGTTCATGATTGCCGGCGTCGTCGTTTTGCACATCTGGGCGCTGCATGTCGTGGGCCAGTCGAACCCGACGGGTATCGAGGTCAAGTCGAAGACCGACACTGTCGCCTTCACCCCCTACGCGACCATCAAGGACGCGTTCGGCATGATCGTGTTCCTGTTCTTCTTCGCCTATTTCGTCTTCTACCTGCCGAACTATCTCGGCCATCCCGACAACTACATCGTCGCCAACCCGCTGAAGACGCCGGCCCACATCGTGCCCGAATGGTACTTCCTGCCGTTCTACGCGATCCTGCGCGCCATCACCTTCAATGTCGGGCCGATCAACTCCAAGCTCGGCGGCGTGCTGTGCATGTTCGGCGCCATCGTCATGTTGTTCCTGGTGCCGTGGCTCGACACTTCGAAGGTACGCTCGGCCGTTTACCGGCCCTGGTACAAGCTGTTCTTCTGGCTGTTCGTGGCCGATGCCATCCTGCTTGGCTGGCTGGGCTCGCAGCCGGCCGAAGGCAGCTATGTGTTCATGGCGCAGATGGCGACATTGTTCTACTTCGCCTTCTTCCTGATCGCGCTGCCGGTGCTCGGCCTGATCGAGACGCCGCGACGGCTGCCGAACTCGATCACCGAGGCGGTCCTCGAGAAGAACAAGGGCGGCAGCGGACATCCGGCGGGCGCTACGGCGGCGCCGGAAACCAAAGGCTGAGCGGGTAGAGAATCTAAGGGGATTTGGCATGAAAAAGATTCTCACCTCGCTGGCGCTGGTCGGCCTCGTGGCCGTCGGCATCGGGTCGGCGGGCACTTGGGCGATCGCCGCCGAAGAGGCGCACAACGCCGCCGCGCCGACGCATTTCCCGATCCACGAGCCGAAGGAAATGGACTGGAGCTTCACCGGCCCGTTCGGCACCTATGACAAGGCGCAGCTGCAGCGCGGCCTCAAGGTCTACAAGGAAGTCTGCGCGGCCTGCCATTCGATGAACATGGTGGCGTTCCGCACGCTGTCAGACCTCGGCTATTCCGATGCGCAGATCAAGACGCTGTCGGCCGAGTACACGATCCATGACGGTCCCAACGATGCCGGCGACATGTTCGACCGTCCCGGCAAGCCGTCCGACCACTTCCCGCCACCGTTCGCAAACGACGAAGCGGCCGCCGCTTCCAATGGTGGTGCTGCTCCGCCCGACATGTCGCTGCTGGCCAAGGCGCGCGGCGTCGAGCGCGGTTTTCCGCAATTCGTCTTCGACATCTTCACCCAGTATGACGCGGGCGGCCCCGACTATATCCACTCGCTGCTGACAGGCTATAACGAGACACCGCCTGCCGGCATGGTCATCCCGGAAGGCACCCACTACAACCCCTATTTCATGTCGGGCGTGTCGCTGAAGATGCCCAACCCGCTGTCCGACGGCCAGGTGACCTATGATGACGGCGCGCCGCAGACAGTCGACCAGTACTCCCGCGACGTTTCCGCCTTCCTGATGTGGGCGGCCGAGCCGCATATGGAAGACCGCAAGAAGACCGGTTTTCGCGTGCTGGTGTTCCTGCTTCTGTTCGGCGCTCTGGTCTATCTCACCAAGCGCAAGGTGTGGGAAGGCGTGGCGCATTGAGCCACACAATCAAGTGATCGCGAAGGGCGCCGAGAGGCGCCCTTTTGCATTTCCGGAGGCTGGTCATGTCACATGGCCGTCACCGCATCCGGCGATCCTGTGCTGCTCTCATCAAAGGATCGCATTCATGAAAAGATACGCATCGTTCGCGGCAGGCCTGTTGCTGCTCATCGTCGGCTCGGCCGCGCAAGCGGAAGACGCCCAGCCCTTCATCACCAACAAGGATGTCGACCTGACGATGATCCTGCCGCCGCCGCCGGCAAACGATTCGGCACAAACCAAGGCCGAACTCGGCGAGGTGCTGACTTTGCAGGTCACGCGCACCCCGCAGATGGTCGCCAGCGCGGTGGCCGATGCCGAGGAGAATGTCTGGCGCTTTGCCGACGTGATGGGGCCGAAATTCAACAAGGAAACGCTGCCGAAATTCAGCGCCTTCTTCGATCGCGTGGTGGCTACCGAAGGCGCTGTCGTCGATCCGGCCAAGGATGTCTGGAAGCGCCCGCGCCCGCATCAGCTCAGCGATCTCGTCAAGCCTGCGGTCAAGCTGTCGAACTCCGGTTCCTGGCCTTCCGGACACGCCACCGTCGGCACGATGATGGGCATCATTCTGTCCGACATGGTTCCGGAAAGGCGCGCCGAGATCATGGCGCGCGCGAGTAAATACGCTCACAACCGCGTGGTTGGCGGCATCCATTTTGCGTCCGATGTCGAGATGGGCAGGATTTCCGGCAGCGTCATTGCCGCGGTCCTGCTCAACCGGGACGACTTCAAGGCTGAATATGAAGTGGCCAGGGCCGAGCTTCGTTCCGATCTCGGCATGTAATCCTCGTCAGCCGGATTTAGACGGGAAGGGGCGCTTAAGGCGCTCCTTTCTTGTCTGCGCCATTGCTTAGGCGGAAGTTCGGCAATTAGTCCGTTGGCATGGCGGCATGAGGTTGATATTCGACGCATCGAACGGTGGCGAGAAGCTCGTCCCGCCATGGCTTTTGGATTTCGATGATGCGGCTCAGCGACTGTCACAACTTTTCCGATTTCCGCCATATGGCGCAGCGGCGGCTGCCGGGGCCGATCTTCAATTACATCGACGGCGCGGCGGACGACGAGGTCACCTACCGCCGCAACACCGAAAGCTTCGAGACCTGCGATCTGGTTCCCAATGTGCTGCGCGGGGTGAGCGAGGTCGACATGTCGGTGACGGTCATGGGCCAGAAGCTGGCGATGCCGTTCTATTGCTCGCCGACCGCCTTGCAGCGCCTTTTCCACCATCAGGGCGAGCGCGCGGTCGCCAAGGCCGCGGCCAAGTATGGCACCATGTTCGGCGTCTCGTCGCTTGGCACCGTCAGCCTCGAGGAGGCGCGCAGCATCAGCAGCAGCCCGCAGGTCTACCAGTTCTATTTCCATCGGGACCGCGGTCTTAACCGGGCGATGATGCAGCGGGCAAAGCAGGTCGGCGTCGAGGTGATGATGCTGACCGTCGACAGCATCACCGGAGGAAATCGCGAGCGCGACAAACGCACCGGCTTTGCCATTCCCTTCAAGCTCAACCTTGCCGGAATGGCGCAGTTCGCGCTCAAGCCAGCCTGGGCGATCAATTATTTCACGCATGAGGGGTTCAAGCTGCCGCAGCTCGACGAGCATGTCGACATGGGCGGCGGCACGATGTCGATCAGCCGCTACTTCACCGAGATGCTAGACCCGTCGATGACGTGGGACGATGTCGCCGAGATGGTCAAGCTTTGGTCGGGTCCGTTCTGTCTCAAGGGCGTTATGTCGGTGGAGGACGCAAGACGCGCCGTCGACATCGGCTGCAGCGGCATCGTGCTGTCGAACCATGGCGGGCGGCAGCTGGATGGCTCGCGGGCGGCGTTCGACCAGCTTGCTGAGATCGTCGATGCCGTTGGCGACAGGATCGACGTCATCATGGATGGCGGCGTGCAGCGCGGCACGCATGTGCTGAAGGCGCTGTCGCTCGGTGCCAAGGCCGTCGGCGTCGGACGCTACTATCTGTTCCCGCTTGCGGCGGCGGGCCAGCCCGGCGTCGAACGGGCCCTTGAGCAGATGCGGGTCGAGATCGAACGCGGCATGAAGCTGATGGGCTGCAGTTCGATCGAACAATTGTCGCGCAAGAACCTCCGTTTCAGGTAATCTCGACCCATGAAATCCTCCCTCGAAGACACATTGCTCGCCGCGATCCGTACCATTCCGGACTATCCCAAGCCAGGCATCCTGTTTCGCGACATCACCACGCTGCTCGGCAATGCGCGCGCCTTCCGCCGCGCCATCGACGAACTGGTGCATCCCTACGCCGGCCAGAAGATCGACAAGATCGCCGGCATCGAGGCACGCGGGTTCATCCTTGGCGGCGCCGTCGCCCATCAGCTCTCGGCCGGCTTCGTGCCGATCCGCAAGAAAGGCAAGCTGCCCTACGAGACGGTGCGCGTCGCCTATAGCCTGGAATATGGCCTGGACGAGATGGAGATGCACAAGGACGGCGTTGCTCCGGGCGAGAAGGTGATCCTTGTCGACGATCTGATCGCCACCGGCGGCACCGCGGAGGCGGCGGTCAAACTTCTGCGCCAGATCGGCGCCGACATCCTCGCCGCCTGTTTCGTCATCGACCTGCCGGACCTCGGCGGCCGCGCCAAGCTCGAAGCCCTCGGTGTGCCGGTCAGGACGCTGATAGGGTTCGAGGGGCATTAGGTTTCTCCCTCGCCCCGTTTACGGGGAGAGGGAAGCGAAGCGAGCAACGCGAGCGGAGCAGGGTGAGGGGTAAGTACGACCGTCGAGTTTAAGACACCAACGCTGGCGCCGCCCCTCATCCGCCCTTCGGGCACCTTCTCCCCGTAAACGGGGCGAAGGAAAAAGCTACTCCACCTTCACCAGAACGGCGCTTTCGAACTCGAGCACCTTGTCGCCGGTGGGATCGAAAGCTTCCGAACGCAGCGCGAGCAGCCGCCAGCCGGGGCGTGAGGCGATTGGGCGGTGCGACAGCGCGGTGCGCGTGAAGGTGATGGTTTGCCCGGCATAGACCGGCTTCAGCCATTTCAGGTTCTTGAAGCCGGGCGAGGGGCCGAATTCCGGCACTGGACCGGGACCGCTCCACGCAGCGATCTCGGCGTCCATGCGGTTTTCCAGATTGAGTTTCATCCAGGTCGCGGCCGTGTGCCAGCCAGACGCGCAGAGTCCGCCGAGCACGCTTTTCTTCGCGGCCTCCTCGTCGATATGGAAGATCTGCGGGTCGTACTTACGGGCGAAGGCATTGATCGCCTCGGGCTCGAATGTGTGCGAGCCGAGCGTGACGGTGGTGCCAATACGGAAGAAATCGTCCAGTGTCATGCTTGGCTCCCCGCGGCATCGCGCGTGAGGAACATGACGGAGTTCTCGAGTTCGAAGACGCTTTCGCCACGCTGGTTGAACAGTTCGCTGCGCATGGTGACGAAGCCGAGTTGCGGCTTCGATTTCGACAGGCGCTTGGCAACAACCATCAGGGTGCCGGTCAGTTGGTCGCCGGCCAGGACCGGTTTCTTCCATTTGACCTGATCGACGCCGGGCGCGCCCTGGCAGGTCGAGTCCAGCAGGAACGCGTCGCAGAGCATGCGCATGAACATGGCGCAGGTGTGCCAGCCCGACGCTGCCAGCCCGCCGAGGATGCTGGCC
>NZ_RZTT01000249.1 GCF_003996995.1 Mesorhizobium sp. M7A.T.Ca.US.000.02.2.1
GCTTGATCGCCTCGAAGGCGGGAATGCGGGTCGCCAACACCGGCCAGATCACCTCTTCGAACAGCGGCCAGTTTACCTCGAAGTCGCCGGGATCGGGGGCGTGGTCGCCTTCCTCCGGTTCGGCGCCGCCGGTGAGGTAGACCGAGCCTTCCGGACGGACATAGATGCCGGAGGGATCGACCAGCAGCGGCATATCGGCATATTTCTCGCGCGCCTCGAAGACGAAGACATTGCGCTTGCGCGGCTCGACCGGCAGCTCAAGCCCGGCCATGGCAGCCACCTTGCCGGCGTTCGGGCCGGCGGCGTTGACGACGATGCCGGCCTCCAGCGTCTCGCCATTGCCGAGGCTCACGCCGGTGACGCGATTGCCATCGCGCGCGATGGCGGTGACATCGGCGGTGATGAAATCGACTTTCTTCTGCCGCAGCGCCTTGCGGAACAGCGTCAGCATCGCATGGGCGTCGAACCAGCCTTCGCCGGTGCGGCCATAGGCGCCGGCTGAAATGCCCTCGGTCGACAGCCACGGGAACCGGCGCGTAAGCTGGTCGGCATCCTCGAGCACGATGTCGGCGCCC
The DNA here is from genome assembly GCF_003996995.1 of Mesorhizobium sp. M7A.T.Ca.US.000.02.2.1. GTDB lineage: Bacteria > Pseudomonadota > Alphaproteobacteria > Rhizobiales > Rhizobiaceae > Mesorhizobium. The sequence goes on from NZ_RZTT01000249.1 coordinate 576, forward strand.
TCGGCCATCTGCGCCTCGTGATTGCTCTTGAGGATCGGCAAGCCGTCCTCGCCGGCAAGGATCAGATAGCCGCCTTCGCGAAAGCCGATATCGGCGTCGGCGCCGAACTCTTCCTTCAGCCGCCGGAACAGCTTCAGCGTGAACTGCGACAGGCGGATGTTTTCCGGGATCGAGAATTGCTGGCGGATCGAGGCCATGGACAGCGTCGTTGCCGCATGCGCGAATTGCGGATCACGCTCGACCAGCGCGATCGTGCCGGAAAACCCTTGCTCACGCAGATAATAGGCGACCGAGGAGCCGACGATGGCTCCGCCGATGATGACGATGTCGTAGCGCATGTTCTCTCCGATCCGGCCGATGGTGTCCTTCACGCCACCGGCAGAATGATCTCGAAGCGCGTGCCGCGTTCGCTGTCAACCAGCGCGATCATACCATCATGCGCTTTCAGGAGGGCCAGCACGATGCCAAGGCCCATGCCGGTGCCGCCCTGCTCGCGCCGCGTGGTGAAGAACGGCTCGAAAATGCGCGCCCGGTTGCTCGGCGAAATGCCGGCGCCGTCGTCGCTGACCAGGATGCTCGCCTTGCCGCCGGCGCTCGTAGCCGAGACAGAAACCGCCGTCGCGCCGTGCCTGGCCGAATTGTCGATGAGATTGGCCAGCACGATAGCCGCGTTCTCGGCCGATATGCGCAAGCCGATTTCGCTGCCGGCTCCGACGCGAACCGCCAGCCTGTTATCGACGGGAAGCAGCGCCAGCACAGCATTGATCGAGGTGCTTTCGCCGCTGGGTGCAAGATTTTCGGCCTTCGCCAGATCGAGCAGCCGCCGCACCAGCAGGTTGAGCCGTCCCGCATCGGTGACGATATTGTCTGAGAAGCGCCGCCGCTCCGTATCGTCCATCGCGCCACCGGAATCGCGCAGCAATTCGGCCGCGCCCTGGATCGCCGTCAGCGGCGATTTGAGCTCGTGCGACACATGGGTGGCGAAAGTCTGGATTGAGTCCGACCGCGCCTGAAGCTTCTCGGCCATATCGAGGAAGGCCGCGGACAGCTCCGCCATCTCTCGCGTGCCGTGATGGTCGAGCGGCCGGATCGCCGTGCGGTCGCCGGCGGCGATGCGCTCGGTGCGGTCGATCAGCGCATAGATCGGCCGGCTGACGGTGCGCAGGAAGATGAGACCGATGAGCAGCGTGCCGCCGAGAATGGCAATCGCCGCCAACGTCACCTTGCCGCGTTCGCCATAGAGATGTTTGATGATGTTGTTGGGCGTCCGCGACACATAGACCACGCCGGCGACCTTGCCATCGACGGCGACCGGCAAAGCGGCGAAGACACGCACCTTGGTGCCGCGGCTGACCGAATAAAGCGGCGGCGCCGGCTGGTCGCGGATGCGCAGCCTGAGCGCGCTGGCATAGTGACCGGCAAGTGCTGTGCGCACCTCTTCGACCTCGCTGAGCGACTGGCCGACCTCGCCCCGTCCGGCAATGACGACGCCCCGGGGGTCGAGCAGCCGGAAGCCGGCCAGCGTGGTTTTCTGGGTGGCGTCGAGAATGCCGGACAGGCGCGCGCCGATCGCCGCGAAGGCCGGATCCGGGGTGGCTGGCATCGCCGCCGGGCGGGTCGGCAGCACATAATCCGAGGCAAGATCGAGTTGCGGTTCGATTGGCCTGTAGAGCGGGTCCGGATTGACGCTTCGGCTTGAATCCCCGCCTGGCCCCGGCATCGGCGCGCCGAGCTTGTCCGCCGCAATGCCGGCGTCACGCACATCCTGCGCATAGATGGCGGCGATGGCCGCGCCTTGCGCGATCAGCTCCGCTTCGGTCTGGCGGATCAACTGGTTCTCGTAGAGGCGGAAGAAGAACAAGCCGACCAATGGCAGGGCCATCACCATGATCAGGATGGCGACGACGACCGTGGCAAGCCGTGGCCGCCACTTGCGGCCGATCCATTTGCCGGAAGTCGTCAGCCGCATCGGCCGAGCCGGAAGCCGACGCCATGCACCGTCTCGATAACGTCAGGGCAACCCACGGCTGCCAGCTTGGCGCGGATGTTGCGGATATGGCTGTCGACGGTGCGGCCGGCGACGTGGATGTTGGCGGCATAGGCGCTGGCCATCACCGCGTCGCGGTCCAGCACATGCGCCGGCCGCGCCAGGAACCCCTTCAGGATCGAGAACTCTATCCCTGTCAACGATAGTGGCTTGCCGTCGAAGCTGGCAGCATGGCTGGCCGGCGCAAGAGCCAGTTTGCCATGCGAAAACTGCCTGTCGTCGGCCGGTTCGGCCGCCGCCGGGCGGGCGCGCCGCAGGATGACGTTGACGCGGGCGACCAGCTCGCGCGGGCTGAATGGTTTCGTCACATAGTCGTCGCCGCCCATTTCGAGCCCGAGGATGCGATCGATCTCCTCGTCGCGCGCGGACAGGAACAGCACCGGCACATCGGATGTGTGCCGCAGTCGCCGGCAGACCTCCAGCCCGTCCATCTCCGGCATGCCGATGTCGAGCACGACAAGGTCGGGCGTCCGGCGTCCGATCGCCTGCAAGGCGGCGGCACCGTCGACCACCCCTGTCGTTTTCATGCCGGCCTTTTCCAGCGCAAAGCAGATCACCTCGCGGATGTGCGGGTCATCGTCGGCGACGAGGATGTGATGCGGCATGGATCAGCGGCCCGGCATGGAAGGTTCGATAGCGGAGGGAATCACGAACGGCCCCTTGGTGTCGAGATATCGAAGCAGCCGCCAGTCGCGAAAGCTCCAGGCCCGCCAGTTCTGCTGGATAGTTCGATACCAGATTTCATCGCTGCCGCGCACTCCAGCCAGTTCGCGGACAGTGCCGGCGGCCGCCGTCTTGCCCTGCTGCTCGAGGAAGCGGTCAAGTGCGGGAAACGCGCCAGGACCGAGCGAGTGAAGATACCAGGCGTCTAGGGGAATGCCCTGGCCGGTCATTTCGAGGGAATGGTCGACATTGTAGTTGGCGATCGTCGCTGCAAAATTGATGAAACAGCCGGCATAAAGCGTCAGAGATAACGTCAGAAGATTGGCGGACAGCAGCCATTCGTTGGATTTTCTCAGCGCGATGCGGGCAATGATCAGGGCAAGGCCTGCTGCCACCAGCCCCATCCAGACAAAGGCGGCGACGCGCCAGTAGGTCAATGCATAGATGCCGACATAGAGGTCGAGCCGCAGGATCGACGAAATGACCAGCATGATGTTCTGCGCCACCCAGGCATAGACCAGCCGGCGGATAAGCGGATCGGCCGATGTCTCGCTGCCTGGCCGCAGCGCCGCCAGCACGAAGCCGGCGGCAAGCAGCGCGGTGACGATCAGGGGATAGGCGCCACGATGCGCGTAGGAGGCGTAGCTCAGCCCGTCGGGAAGGGCGGCCCCGCCCCACAGATAGGTGGCGTCGAGCGCCGTCTGCAGCGCAAACAGGATGTTGAAGACGATCAGGGCGCGCAGGATGGCGGCCTTGCCGAACAGGATGTCTTGGATGGTGGTGGCGGTTTTGTCGGCTTGAGCGCTGACCGCCGGCGCCGCGCGCGGGATGCGGCGAACCAGGCGCGGCAGGCGCGGCCGCAGAAAAGCCCAGACAGCAGCGAGCACGAACAGCCAGAAGGCAATCCGCGCCAGCTGGATAAGATCGAGCAGCCTCACGAGGTCGATCAGCGACAGCCAGTAGTCGATCACCGGATTGGCGGCGCCGAACAGCGCCAGGAAGACCGCGCCCAGCGTCAGCGGCATCACCCAGACAGCGATCGCCGCCAGCCGGATGCGCCGCCGGCCGAACCGCCGCGCCGTCCTGCGCCAGCGGATGAAATCATTGGCGAAGCGGAACGGCGCCGCCAGCCCGAACAGCACGATCTGCCCGGCAATACGGGCGATGCTGTGCCGCAGCCGCCCGCTCAGCGAAAGCGCAAAGACGGTCAGCGCCGCCAGCGCGATCGAAACCGACAGGGTGCTGACGTTTTCAGCCAGCGGCAGCAGCGCGACAAGCAAGGCGATGGGCTTGAGCCACACCCGACCGTCGCTGAAAGCCGCCGGATGCACGGCGACAACCGCGGCGGCAATCAGCAGGGCGAACAGGAAAACCGTGATCCCGGCGGGCTGGCCGTAGAACAGGAAATCCGCAAGTGCCGCCAGCAGGATGGCGACACCGAAGCGGCTGCAATAGCTCGGCGCGGCGGAGAGCAACGCTGTCATGATCGGGCTTTCCTGATGGCGTCCCGCCGGGTTGCCGGCGGGCTCTTGCGGACAAAGGGAATGAGGGTTGCGACGGGACACACGCGCGGCGCATCGACCAGCCACCAATCTTCGCGGCGCAGCCGGTAAGGCAGACGGAGTTTGGCTCGCTTGTGCATGCCGCCTGTTTGTCAGGCAGGCGGGGAAAGGGTGAGGCGGATCGGAGGAGGTTTTCCGCAGGCCTGTGCAGTTTTCGTGCAGAGGCCAGACCTGCCAATCTCCCCCCCTCGTGGGGGAGATCGGACTGTCCTGCGCGCTTGCCTCACCTGCCCACACGCGGCATAGATCACCCATGGAAACCTACCGCCCGCGCCGCTCCGTGCTCTATATCCCGGCTTCCAACGACAAGGCGCTGGCCAAGATCGCGCAGCTTGCCTGCGATGCAGTCATCATCGACCTGGAGGATGCCGTCGCCCCGGCCGACAAGATCGCTGCTCGCGCAAAACTGGCCGGCATTTTCGCCGGCCATTCCGAGAGACGCTGCGAGCTGGTCGTGCGCATCAATGCGCTGGCAACCGAATGGGGCGCCGACGATTTGCTGGCCGCCGCAGGCTGCGAGCCCGACGGTATCCTGTTGCCCAAGGTCGACACGCCGCGCGACCTGCTCGAGGCCGGCGATGTGCTTGACGACAATTTCGCTCCCGACAGCGTGAAACTATGGGCGATGATCGAGACGCCCAAGGCGCTGCTCAACATCGGCGCCATCGCCGAGCTTGGCCGCGATCCGGCCTCGCGGCTCAATTGTTTCGTTGCCGGAACGAATGATCTGGTCAAGGAGACCGGCATTCTGGTTACGCCTGATCGACGCTACCTCGTGCCATGGCTGATGCAGATGGTGCTGGCCGCGCGTGCCGGCGGCATCGACATGCTTGACGGCGTCTCCAACGATTTTCGCGACCTCGACGCTTTCACCCAGGAATGCGCGGAAGCCGCGGCCATGGGATTCGACGGCAAGAGCCTCATCCACCCGGCCCAGATCGAAGCCGCCAACCGTGCCTTCGCGCCGTCCGCGGAAGCCGTGGCCGAGGCGCTCTCGGTGAAGGAAGCCTTCGCGCTCGCCGAGAATGCCGGCAAGGGCGTGATCGCGCTGAACGGCAGGATGGTCGAGCGGCTGCACTTGGCGCAGGCCGAAAAACTGCTGGCGAAGGCAGCCGCCATCGGGTCATAAATGCTCGATGGATGCGGGCGGGCTATGGCTACTCACGACAGGAATTGAACAATGAAACTCTACCGCTTTCTGTCCGCTCCGGACGATGCCAGCTTCTGCCACAAGGTGACGGCGGCGCTGAACAAGGGCTGGCACCTGTTCGGCTCGCCGACCTATGCCTACGACAAGAAGGCCAAAACGATGCGTTGCGGCCAGGCCGTGGTCAAGGATATCGACGGCCAGGAATACGGACCCGATACGAAGCTCAGCGACTGGTAGGGGACAGCGCCTTGCATGCGGATTAGGCAGCCTCGGCAATATCAAGGCGCACTGTAAGTCCGGCCTGTGTGGCAAGGTTGATCAACGTGTCCAGGCTGAAATTCGCGATCCTGCCCCGCAAGAGGTCGCTAAGGCGCGGCTGCGTGATTCCGAGCCGCTCGGCTGCTTCGGCCTGGGTAATTTTCCAGCTCCGCACCCGCTGTTCAATCGCGATCAGCAAATTGGAGCGCATGGCCATATTGGCAGCCTCGGCCGGAGTATCTTCCAGCGCATCCCAGACATTTTCAAAGCTCTGACGTTCCATTGTCACGCCTCCCTTCGTCATCCTAGGGCGCAGCAGTCGCAAAGCGACTGCGGAGACCCTAGGATCCATGCCGTGACCTTCGCCGAGGGGCATAGCAGATCAGGATTAGGGCCTGTTTTCGCCGAAACCGGATGGTAAGCTTTCAGTCCTGCACCGACGGAGCACTGTACCAAGATCACGGCATGGATCCTAGGGTCTGCGCTGCGTCGCTTCGCTCCTTGCTCCGCCCTAGGATGACGAAGGTGTGGGGCTATTCCGCCGCCTCTTCGATCTTCTCCATATCATCGTCCGACAGGCCGAAATGGTGGCCGATCTCGTGGATCAGCACGTGGGTGACGATGTCGCCCAGCGTCTCTTCGTTCTCGGACCAGTAATCGAGGATGGCGCGGCGGTAGAGCGTGATGCGGTTCGGGCCCTCGCCGGTCTGCGGATTCCAGCGCTCGGCAATGCCGCGTCCCTCGAACAGACCGAGCAGGTCGAACGGCGTTTCCAGCGACAGATCGTCCATGATCTCGTCGGTCGGGAACTCGGCGATCTGGATGACGATCTCGCCGGTCAGCTTGCGAAAATCCTCCGGCAGATGCGCATACGCCTCCAGCGCCAGGAACTCCATTTCGTCCATCGAGGGCGAGAGTTCGTCGTGCCAGGTGCGGGTCTTGTAGATGCGGGCCATGCTTTGTCCTTTGATCCCGGCATATAGGCTTTCGCACCGGAATCGGCAAATGAACGGGCTGAGGCGCCTGCGCCATCCAGGCAAAGAGGAATAAATTCCCCATGACTCTGCTTGACTCCTGGGTCACCCTCTGGAATCTATAGGAACATAACAGGAACAATTGTGAGTGGAAGCTGACCGTCATGGCGATGACCGCCGTGGCGCGGGAGACTGTTTTTGCCCTGCGCCGCCAGATCGCGAAAATCGAGGGAACGCTGCCCGAGCGCTTGGCTGTGCCGGCCGCCGCGTCCCTTGACGCCGACGCCAACACCGATCTCACAATTGTCCGGCGTGGCATTGCCGCGGCGTTGCCGGATGCGTTCCTGCCTATTGGTGTCGAGCGCCTCGACGCCGCCCTGAGCGGCGGGCTGCCGAAGGCCGCCCTGAGCGAGATCCATGGCACGCAAACCCGCGATGCCGGGGCCGTCGCCGGCTTCGCTTTGTCGCTCACCAGTCTGATCCTCAAGCAAACGCCGGGGCTGCCGGTGCTGTGGATCGGCACATCGGAGATTTTTCGCGAGGCCGGCTTTCCCTATGCAAGGGGGCTTCACGCCTCGTTCGGCATCGAGCCGGAGCAATTGCTGTTTTCCGAGGCGCCAAGGCTCGTCGATGCGCTGTGGATCGCCGAGGAAGCGGCCCGGATGACAGCACTTGCCGCCGTCATCCTGGAAATCCGCGGCAATCCGCAGCGGCTGGACCTGACCGCGACACGGCGGCTGCATGCAAGGGCGCAAGCGGCCGGCCGCCCGGTGTTCCTGCTGCGGCAGGCGGTCGAACCCGAACCGACGGCGGCCCCCGTCCGCCTCATCGTCGCCTCGGCGCCGGCGGTGCCGCGCGACACCATCGCCGGGCCGCTGGCCGGCTCGATCGGCCGCCCGGCCTTCGCCCTCACCATCGGCAAGAGCCGCACAGCCCTGCCTGGACAATTCACACTGGAGTGGAACCCCGATGAACGCGCATTCGACGAAAGATGGGGAGACGAAAAAAGGAGCGAGGGAAGAGACCGGACAAAGAATCCTGTCCCTGTGGTTTCCCTATCTGGCGGCGGAAAGGATCCTGCGCCAGCGTCTGGGGCGGTCCTGGCGTTCCCGGCCGTCGGATCACCTCTCTCACCCGCCGCTCGTGATCAGCCATCGCGACCGCAACGCGCAGCGCATCTCGGCCCTCGACGAGCGGGCTGAGGCCCTGCACCTGAAGCGCGACATGGGCATTGCCGATGCGCGCGCCATGCATCCGTCGATCGACATCGTCGAGGCCGATCCGGAAGCCGACCGCCGACTGCTCGAAGGCCTTGCCGACTGGTGCGACCGCTACACCCCGCTGGTGGCGCTGGACGGGACAGACGGCCTGTTTCTCGACGTCACCGGCTGCATCCATCTGTTCGGCGGCGAGCGCGCCATGCTGGACGACATCCTGTCGCGCTTCTTCCATCAGGGTTTCGATGTCCGCGCCGGGCTTGCCGCGACACCGGGTGCGGCCTGGGCGGCGGCACGCTTTTGCGGCGACCGCATCATTGTGTCAGGCGAGGAGGAAGCGCTGCTGGCACCCCTGCCCCTGGCCGCGCTGCGCATCGAGCCGGCGACCCGCACCAGCCTGGAAAGCGTCGGCCTGCGCACGGCGGGCGCCGTCATGGCGGCACCGCGCGCGCCGCTCGCCCGCCGTTTTGGCGCCTTGCTGCTCCTGCGCCTCGACCAGGCGCTTGGCCGTCTCGACGAAGCGGTGTCGCCGCGCCTTCCCGTCGCGCCGCTTTCGGTCGAACGCCACCTCGCCGAACCCGTCACCCTGACCGAGGACATCGAACGGCTGGTGGGCATGCTGGCGGCGACCTTGAAAACCGATCTCGAACGCCGCGGCGAGGGTGCCAGGAC
>NZ_RZTT01000024.1 GCF_003996995.1 Mesorhizobium sp. M7A.T.Ca.US.000.02.2.1
GGTCAGGCCCGAGGACGTCGACTGGCATGTCGCGCCGGGCTCTGATCAGGCAGAATTGCCCGAAGTGCCTGCGGGCGCGCAACTCGTCGTGCCGCGCGACTTCATCGGGCATGCCGAAACGGCGTTCTGCCATTCCGATCCCGGCCGGTTTGCCTTTCTCTACCGAATGCTCTGGCGGTTGCGCGACGAGCCTAAACTGCTGGAAATCGCGTCGGACCCCGACACCAGGCGGCTTGAGGCCATGGAAAAGGCGGTGCGGCGCGACAGCCACAAGATGCACGCCTTCGTACGCTTCCGGAAAATCGGCGACGGTGCCGATGAGCGCTATGTCGCCTGGTTCGAGCCGGATCATTTCATCGTCGAGCGCAACGCCGATTTCTTCGTCAGGCGTTTCACCGGCATGCGCTGGACGATCCTGACGCCCTATGCCTCCGCCGACTGGGATGGCGAAAGGCTGGCGATCGGGCCGGGCGCGGCCAAGGGCGATGCGCCTGATCAGGACGATACCGAGGCGCTGTGGCGCATCTATTTCGAGAACATCTTCAACCCGGCACGGCTGAAGGTGAAAGCCATGCAGAAGGAGATGCCGAAGAAATATTGGCGGAACCTTCCCGAGGCCTCGCTCATTCCAGACATGATCGCAGGAGCGGACAAGGCCGCCAAGGACATGATTGCGAAGATGCCGACAACACCCGCGCCGCACCACGCCAAGGTGCAGGCACGGCATTGGCCGAAGCAGCCCGCCGAAGCACCGGAAGATGATGCAGACACGATTCCCGAGTTGCGTGAGGTAGCGAAAGGCTGCCGCCGCTGCCCGCTGTGGCGCGACGCGACGCAGACCGTCTTCGGTGAAGGTCCCGACAATGCCAAGGTGATCTTCGTCGGCGAACAACCAGGCGATCAGGAGGATCTCGCCGGCAAACCTTTCGTTGGTCCGGCCGGCAAGGTGTTCGATGCGATCCTGGATGATGCCGGTGTCGATCGGCAAAAGGTCTATGTCACCAACGCGGTCAAGCACTTCAAGTTCGAGCCGCGCGGCAAGCGCCGCATCCACTCCAAGCCGAATTCCGGTGAGATTCAGGCCTGCCGCTGGTGGATCGACCAAGAATTCGAGCTGATCAAGCCGAACCTCGCCGTGGCACTCGGCGCGACAGCGGCGATGTCGCTGCTCGGCAAGGCGATCCCGGTGACAAAGATGCGCGGACAAGTGATCGAGCGCGAGGACGGATTGCGCGTGTTCATCACCATCCATCCCTCCTTCATTCTGCGCATCCGCGAACCCGCGGACAAGGAGGCTGAACGCGAACGGTTCCTGCAGGATATGAAGCAGGTGAAGCGGCTGATGGCCGCCTGATCAGTCTGTTTTTCGCAATTCCGGACGGAAAACCGCTTCACACTTTTCCTGGAATTGCTTCAGCTACCTGATCAGAATTGCCCTGAGATCGTTGACATTCGTGCCGGTCGGGCCGGGTACGAAGAGATCGCCAACCGCGTTGAAGGCCGTCCAGGCATTGTTGCCGGCAAGCATGGCCTTGGCATCGACACCGGCCGAGCGCATGCGCGACACGGTCGAGCCATCGGCGAAGGCGCCGGCATTGTCTTCCGAACCGTCGATGCCATCGGTGTCGGCGGCCAATGCGTGGATGCCTTCGACGCCGTTGATGCCGATAGCAAAGGCGAGCAGGAATTCCGAATTGCGGCCGCCCTTGCCTTTTGCCCGTAGCGTGACGGTTGTCTCGCCGCCCGACAGGACCAACACCGGCTTCGAAAATGGTCGGTTGCGCGTCGCCACTTCGCGCGCGATCGCGGCATGGACGCCGCCCACCTCGCGCGCTTCGCCCTCGATGGCATCGGAGAGGATAACGGCCTCGACACCCTGCCGTTTCGCTTCCGCAGCGGCGGCTTCCAGCGATACCCCGGCCGAAGCGATCAGATGCACCTCGTTGCGCGAAAAACGCTCGTCATCCGGGCTTGGCGCATCGGCGGCCGGCGAATTGATATGCGCCATCACCGAAGCCGGCAGTTTCATGCCATAGGCCGATATCGAGGCCAGCGCGTCGGCGCGGCTGCCTGTATCCGGTACGGTCGGGCCGGAGGCGACCATTGCCGGATTGTCGCCGGGAATATCGGAGACGATCAGAGACACCACCCTGGCCGGCCATGCGGCCGCTGCCAGCCTGCCGCCCTTGATGGTGGAAAGGTGCTTGCGGATGGTGTTCATCGCCGCGATCGGCGCACCCGAGGCGAGCAGCGCCTCGTTGACGGCGATCTCGTCGGCCAGCGTCAGGCTGCCGGCCGGCGACGGCAACAGCGCCGATCCGCCGCCGGAAATCAGCGCCACCACCAGATCATCCTCAGTCAGACCCTGGACCTTGGCGAGCAGGCGCCGCGAGGCTTCCAGACCGGCAGCGTCCGGCACCGGATGCGCCGCCTCGATGATCTCGATGCGCTCGCAGGTCGCGCCATAGCCATAGCGGGTGACGACCAGCCCATCGATGAGGCCGTCCCACACTTTCTCGAACGCTGCCGCCATCTGCGCCGAGCCTTTGCCCGCGCCGATGACGATGGTACGGCCCTTTGGCTTGGCCGGCAGATGATCCCGGATGGTTCGCTCCGGATCGGCGGCGGCGATGGCGGCGTCGAAGATGGAGATCAGGAATGTCTTGGGATCAAGCACGGTCATTCGGCTTCCGGAGGCAATGCCAGGCCGCGCTTGTCGACGCCCAAATGATCGCACAGCGCATCGACGACGACGCCGTGATCCTCGCGCTCCGGCAGTCCCGAGACGGCGATCACGCCAATGACGCCGGCGCCCTTGACGGTCACCGGAAAGCCACCGCCGGCCAGCACGTAGTCGGCAATATCCAGCCCTTCGCCGATCTTGAAGCTGCGGTCCGGGCGCTGCTGTTCCAACACCATACGATAGGTGCTTCTCAGGAACCGTTTGACCACATTGATCTTGCGCCGCGCCCAGTCGGGATTGGAAGCATTCGAGCCCGGCAGCGCGGCATAGAACAGCGGCCGATCCCACAGCCTGATATCGACAATGATCGGCATGGCCTCGGCCAGTGCCCGCTCACGGATCGCCGCGCCGATCTCGAAGGCGACGGCCTCGTCGAACGCCGGGAAGACCAGCGTCTCTTCCTGCTTCTGGATCAGAGCGATGTCGTCCGCAGCGGCCATTTTTGTTCTCCGAAATCGTCACAAATCGTGTGTACGACAAGCTCCGCCCGGTCAAGGTCCCGTCGTCGCGGCCACCTTCTCCCCGAGGGGAGAAGAGACGAGCACGGGCCTCGGCTTCCTCCTCTCCCCTCGGGGAGAGGTCGGATTGTCCCGAATTGCCCTTCGCAATTCGGTTGGCAATCCGGGTGAGGGGTCTTACCCCGCGATCATATCCGCCTTGGCTGCGCGCCCCGCCACATAAACCTCGCGGACAGTGCGGTCGTCGCCAAGCGTCTGCAGGAGAAACAGTTCCTGCGCCAGCGTCTCGACCGTTTCCATCCTAAGCCCCATCGCCGGCGTCGCCCTGGCATCCAGCACGACGATGTCGGCATCGCTGCCTTCATCCAGCGTGCCTATCTTTTCCGCCACCGACAGCGCCTCGGCATTGCCGCGCGTCATCTGCCAGAAGGACTGGAACGGGTTGAGCTTCTCGCCGTTCAGCGCGATCACCTTGTAGCCTTCGTCCATGGTGCGCAGCATGGAGTAGTTGGTGCCACCGCCGACATCGGTGGCGGCGGCGATGCGGAGCGGCTTGTCGCGGCGACGAAAGCGCTGATAGTCGAACAGGCCGGACCCAAGGAACAGGTTGGAGGTCGGGCAGAACACCGCCACCGAGCCACTGTCGGAAAGCGCACTCGCTTCGCGCTCCGAGAGATGGATGCAGTGCCCGAACAGGCTCTTTTTCCCCAACAGCCCGTAGTGCTCGTAAATGTCGGTATAGTCGCGCGACCACGGGTATAGTTCCTGCGTGAAGGCAATCTCAGCGTGGTTCTCCGACAGATGCGTCTGCATGTGCAAATCGGGATGTTCGCGGCACAGCGCGGCCGCCATCTCCATCTGCTCCGGCGACGAGGTGATGGCGAAGCGCGGCGTGATGGCATAAAGCTGCCGTCCCTTGCCATGCCACTCCTTGATCAGCGCCTTCGTGTCGTCGTAACCCGATTGCGGCGTGTCGAGCACGCCGTCGGGCGCATTGCGATCCATCATCACCTTGCCGGCGATGTTGAGCATATTGCGGTCATGCGATTCGGCAAAGAAGGCCTCCGCCGAAGCCTTGTGCACCGAGCAGTAGGCGGCGACCGTCGTTGTACCGTGGCGCACCATCTCGTCGAGGAACAGCCGCGCGATACGGCGGCCATGTTGCGCGTTGGCGAACTTCGTTTCCTCCGGAAAAGTGTAGGTGTTCAGCCAGTCGAGCAGCTCAGCGCCATAGGAGGCGATGACCTGCATCTGCGGAAAATGCGCATGCGCGTCAATGAAGCCGGGCAGCAGCAGATGCGGCCGGTGGTCGATTTTTTTCGCTACCTCGCCGGCTTGCTTTTCAACATCGGCATAGGTGCCAGCGGCGACGATCCTGCCGTCGCGGATCAGCAGGCCACCATCCTCCTCGTAGCGCCAGGCGGCATGATCATCGATGGTTTGCGGCCAGCGCACAAAGGAAAGCGTGCGGCCGCGCAGGAGTGTCGAGGTCATGCTACTTCCCCGCGCCTTCGAACCAGGCCACCAGCAGCGCCCGTTCCTTGTCGGTGATCTGCGAGACGTTTGCGGGCGGCATGGCGTGGCTGCGGCCGGCCTGCAGATAGATCTCGCGGGCGTGGTTGGCGATATCCGCGTCGGTGTCGAGCATCACGCCCTGCGGCGCATGATAGATGCCTTCGTAGACCGGCTCCGCCGCATGGCACATCGAGCAGCGGCCGAGCACGGTGTCGCGCACGGCCGGGAAATGCGCCGAAGCGACATAGATCTGCGCCGCCGCCGATTCCCTGGGTTCGCCGGTCAGCACCTTCGGCGCGGTCGACAGCCAGATGATGACAATGAACAGGACGAGTGCCGCCATCCAGGTCCAGGTCGGATTGCCCTTGCGCGCGTGGACAGAGTTGAAATAGTGCCGGATCAGCACGCCGATGATGAACACCAGCGAGGCGATGACCCAGTTGAACTCAGTGCCGAACGCCAGCGGATAGTGGTTCGACAGCATAAGGAACAGCACCGGCAGCGTCAGATAATTGTTGTGGAGCGAACGCTGCTTGGCGATCTTGCCATATTTCGGATCGGGCTTGCGGCCGGCGATGAGGTCGGCGACAACGATCTTCTGGTTTGGGATGATGACCATGAAGACATTGGCCGACATGATCGTGGCGGTGATGGGGCCCAGATGCAGGAAGGCGGCGCGGCCGGTGAACAGGTGCGTCAGCCCCCAGGCAATGAACACCAGCACGCAATAGAGCACCAGCATCAGGCCGGTATCGCTTTTTCCCAGCGGCGAGCGGCACAGCAGATCATAGACCACCCAGCCGACGCCGATCGTTGCCAGCGACAGCAGGATGCCTGTAGGCACCGACATCGGCAGCACGTTGGGATCGATCAGGAACAGATCGGCTCCGGCGTAGTAGACGACGCACAGCATGGCGAAGCCGGACAGCCAGGTGGCGTAGGATTCCCATTTGAACCAGGTCAGGTGTTCCGGCATTTCGGCTGGTGCCACGAGATATTTCTGGATGTGGTAGAAGCCGCCGCCATGCACCTGCCATTCCTCGCCGAAGGCGCCGACGGGCATGCCGGGACGCTGGCGCAGGCCGAGGTCGAGCGCGACGAAGTAGAAGGACGAGCCGATCCAGGCGATGCCGGTGATGACGTGCAGCCAGCGCACGGCAAAACTCAGCCAGTCCCAGAAAATCGCGAAATCCATCATTGAAATCGTCCCTGCCGATTGGGCGACTTTACGGGTTGGAGCGCAAACGGAAAGAGGCGAGGTGCACGATGACTTTCAAAAAAAAATGGAAAATACTAGGGTAGTTACACGCAGCAGGATGGGAGCCGCCCGAAGGCGGCCTCAGGAAAGCCACGAAACCGCATGGCCTATCTCGACAACATTGCCGTCTTCGTTCGCGTGGTCGAACTCGGCAATCTGTCGGCGGCCGGGCGCGACATGCGGATTTCGCCGGCGGTCGCCTCCAACCGCATCAAGGAGTTGGAGAAGCACCTGGGCGTGCGTCTGTTCAACCGCACGACGCGGCAATTGATGCCGACCGAGCATGGCACGGTTTTTTACGGGGGCGCAAAGCAGGTGCTGGAGGCGATCACCGAAGCGGAAGCCGCGGTCTCGGCGCTTTCCGGTCAGCCGCGCGGCACCATCCGCGTCACCGCCCCCTTGGGCCTCGGCCGTCGGTTGGTGGCCTCGGGCATTCCCGATTTTCACGACAAATACCCAGACATCGAGGTGAGGCTGAGGCTTTCGGACCACAATGTCGACATCATGAAGGAAGGCATCGATGTCGCCTTCCGGCTTGGCATCATCGAAGATTCCAGCCTCAGGATGCGCGGCATCATGGAATGCGAGCGCGTGCTGGTGGCGGCGCCGAAATATCTCGAGGCGCGCGGCGAACCGATCGAGCCGCAGGAACTGATCGGCAAGAAGCACGACTGCCTGATGCTGCGTTATTCCGGCGCGCGCGAATATGTGTGGACGCTGCAGACCCCCACGGGCCCGCAGAAGTTCGAGGTACACGGACCCTACGACACCGACGATGGCGACGTGCTGACCGGCTGGGCGCTTTCAGGCCGCGGCATCATCAACAAGCCGCGCTTTGAGGTCGAGCCGTTCATCCGCGACCGGCGGCTGAAGGTGATCCTGAGCAGCACGCCGCCGACACCGGTGCAGTTCGCCGCCGTGTATCCGCACAAGAAGCTGCAGGATCCAAAAGTGCGGCTGCTGCTCGACTTCATGGCCGAGCGCTGCCAGCGACTGATCAACGATCTGCTAGCTGGAAAATAATGCTGGCCTCCACGTGACCGGCGGTTGGCCCAGCGCCACCGGTTGCCATCCCCTGAAGTGGCGAACATAGTTCGGGTGGTATTTCGTCTCGCAGGCACCATCGATGGACAGCGGCGCCACAATGCATCTTGCCGTTTCGCTGTTTCCGGGGATCGCCGATCCATCGCCGGAACCGGGATTCAGCCGCCTGACTGGTTTCGTGCAAAAGGCCGAAGCAGCGGGCCTGGACATGGTGCTGCTTGCCGATTCCGCACCGGCGTCCGGCGGCGGTGCCGCGAACAGCCCGATGCCCTTCGAAGCGACCACTTTGCTGGCCGCATTGGCGACTGTCACAAGCAGGATCGGGCTCGTCGCCGCGGCATCGACCGTCGCCCACCAGCCATACAATCTGGCGCGCCGTTTCGCCTCGCTCGACATTATCGGCCATGGCCGCAGTGGCTGGAACGCAACCATGACGCAAGCGCCACGGGAAGCAGCCAATTTCAGCCGGCCCGAGGGATTTTCGCCTGACGATTTCCGCCGTCGCAGTGAGGAATATATCGGCATCGTGCAAGGTCTGTGGCGGGGCTGGGATGCGGACGCGCTGCTGTTCGACCAGAGCGGCGGCCGCTTCCATGACCCCGAAAAGATGCATCTGCTCGACCACAAGGGCGGGTTCTTTTCCGTGCGCGGACCGCTGAACGTCGCCCGTTCGCCGCAGGATACGCCAGTGCTCGTCTTGTCGGACCTGAGCGAAGCCGACCTGGATATTGCCGCCCGCACCGCCGATGTCATCCTGCTGGATGACGGACCGTTGGACGGCACGACAGAACGCTACGACGATATCCGGCGCCGTGTCACGGGGTGCGGACGCGATCCGGACGCTGTGAAAGTGCTGACAAACGTCGCGCCTACCGCCAATAGTAAGCTGGCTGCCCTCGCCGACAGGCTGGAAAAGGAATTCCGGGCGAGAGGCTGCGACGGGTTCAACATCCTGATGCCGGCACAGCTTTCAGCGCTCGACGATTTCGTCGATCTGGTTTTGCCGGAACTGAGGCAGCGTGGCCTGTTTCGAGAGAACTATCGCGGCACGACGTTGCGCTCGCATCTCGGGCTTGCCGGCGGAGGTGACCGATGACCGCTCGCCAGATCAAGCTCGGCGCCTTCCTGTGGGCGACAGGCCACCACATCGCGGCCTGGCGCCATCCCAAGGTGCACGTCACCGCCGGCATAGACATCGATCATTACATCCAGCTGGCGCGCACGGCGGAGGCGGCGAAGTTCGACATGATCTTCTGCGAGGACGCCGCCGGCCTGCGCGAAGCCAATATCGGCATTGCCAGCCAGACGTCGCGCTCGATCGGCTTCGAGCCGATCAGCCTGCTTTCGGCGCTTGCCGTCCAGACCAGCCGCATCGGCCTCGTCTCGACGGCCTCGACAAGCTACAACGAGCCCTATGGCCTGGCGCGAACCTTCCTGTCGCTCGACCATCTGAGCGGCGGCCGGGCCGGCTGGAACCTGGTCACCTCGGCCAGCCCCATCGAGGCCGCCAATTTCGGCTCGACCGGCCTCAAGCCCCATGCCGATCGCTATGAGCGCGCGCGTGAATTCGCCGAGGTGGTAACCGGCCTGTGGCACGGCAAGGCCTCCGGCCATGACGGCCAGAGCTTTTCGGTTCGCGACCCGCTCGATCTGCCGCGTTCGCCGCAGGGCGCGCCTGTCATGGTCCAGGCCGGCGCCTCGGATGTCGGCCGCGACCTTGCCGCCCGCACCGCCGACGTGGTGTTCACCGCGGCGCAGACCTTCGAGGAAGCGAAGGCCTTTTACGACGACCTCAAGGGACGTCTGGCGGCCTACGGGCGCGAGCCTGACGACATCAAGATCATGCCGGGCGTCGCGCCAGTGGTGGCGGAGACCGAAGCGGAGGCCCGTGAAAAATATGAGGAATTACAGGCGCTGATCCCCGACGACGTCGGTGTGGCGCTGCTGTCCAGCTATCTCAGCATCTCCGATCTGTGGCGCTATCCGATCGACGGGCCGCTGCCGGACCCGCCGGAGAGCGAGGGGATGAAAAGTCGGCAGGCGCTGGTCATCGAGCAATCGCGCCGCGACAACCTTTCCATTCGCCAGCTTGCCCGCCATTTCGCCGGCGCGCGTGGACATTGGCGCATCGTCGGTACGGCGGCCCAAATCGCCGACGAGTTGCAGGCGCGGTTCGAGAGCGGTGCGGCCGACGGTTTTAACGTCATGCCCGCATATTTCCCGGGCGAACTGGATGCCTTTGCCACGCTCGTCGTGCCGGAACTGCAGCGACGCGGCCTGTTCCGCAAGGAGTACGAGGGCCGCACATTGCGCGACCAACTGGGTTTGAAACAGCCGGTTAACTGCGGCGCAGCCTAGCCTGCCATCACCCTGCCATGCGGAATTTGATGGTCGGCACTTGAGGGTGCGTTGTGACTGACCAGCGCTGTCATGATCTCGGCTGCCGCCAGCGCCGCGATGACCTGCGGGCGCTTGTCCTTGACCGTATCGCCGCCGATCGGCGAGACGAGGCGGGCAAACTCGGCTTCGCTGCCTGCCGCTGATTTCAGGAACCAGTTCCTGAACGTCGCTTTCTTGGTCTTCGAGCCGATCATGCCGACATAGGCGGTGTCGCCGCGCTTCAGCGCCTCGGCGACGATCAGGAAATCCAGCGCATGATCGTGGGTGAGGATGGCAAAGCAGGCGCCGGCAGGGGCATTTCGCACCATCGCTTCCGGCATAGCTGTCAGCCTGGTCTCGACGGTTTCCGGCATGCCTTCCAGTGCCTCGGCCCGCGTCTCGATGACGACGCAATGCACGGGGAGAAGTGCTATCGTCGACGCCAACGCCTGGCCGACATGGCCGCCGCCGAAGACGTAGACACGCGGCAAGTGAGCCTCCTCAGCTTCCGCAGCCGCAACCAGATCGGCGGCAAGGGCTGCATCGGCGAGCCGGATCAGCACTTCGACGCGCCCGCCGCAGCATTGGCCGATTTCCGGGCCTAGCGGGACGTCCAGGGTAGCGCAGACTTTGTCAACCTCGATGCGGGTTCCCCTCCCCCTCGAGGGGAGGGTGGCGGCGAAGCTGCCGGGTGGGGTCGGATCGACCGGGCTCAACGCCCTGGCGGTGCCTTCTGATAGGACCCCCTCTGTCGGCTTCGCCGACATCTCCCCCTCAAGGGGGGAGAAGAGCATCTGCCGGGCCTTGTCGATTGCCATGTATTCGAGCTGACCGCCGCCGATCGTGCCAAAGATCGCCGCCCGCGAGACGAGCATAAATGCGCCCTTCTCGCGTGGCGTCGAACCTTTTGTGCCAGCCACTTCGACCAGGGCAATCCGGTCGGCGCTGGCAAGGAAGTCTCTCAGGCTTTGCACTTTCGAATTCATCATTCGCATTCCCGTGCGGGAAATATAGGTTTTTTCGGCCCGGATTGCACGCATTGCCGACCTTGCGCCAGACTCAGGCGACGGCCTCTTTCTTCAGCCTCTCGATCGCCATCAGCACGCGCTCCGGTGTGGCGGGGGCATCGAGGCGCGGGCAAATCTTGTTGTCGGCGACACTGGCCACCGCATCCGACAGCGCATGCAGCACCGACATGCCGAGCGGGAACGGCGGCTCGCCGACCGCCTTGGAGCGGTGGATGGTCGGCTCGCCCGCTTCCGGCCAGTCGGCCAAGGTGACGTTAAAGATCTTCGGCCGATCGGAGGCGAGCGGGATCTTGTAGGTCGACGGCGCATGCGTGCGCAGCCGGCCCTTGGCGTCCCACCACAGTTCTTCCGTCGTGAGCCAGCCCATGCCCTGGATGAAGCCGCCCTCGATCTGGCCGATGTCTATAGCTCGGTTCAGCGAGCGCCCGCAGTCATGGAGAATATCGGTACGCTCGACCATATATTCTCCGGTCAGCGTGTCGACCGAAACTTCCGAACACGAGGCGCCATAGGTGAAATAATAGAAGGGGCGGCCCTCGCCCTTGTCGCGGTTCCAGTGGATTTTCGGCGTCTTGTAGAACCCCGCCGCCGACAGCTGGATGCGCGCCATATAGGCCTGCTTGACGAGGTCGGCGAAGGCAATTTCCTGGTTGCCAATGCGCACCCGGTTGGGCAGGAACAGCACCTGATCGCGCGGCACCTGGTATTTTTCGGCGGCGAAATCGGTCAGCCGGTCCTTGATCTGGCGCGCGCCATTTTGCGCCGCCATGCCGTTGAGGTCGGAGCCGGACGACGCTGCCGTGGCCGAAGTGTTCGGCACCTTGCCGGTCGTGGTCGCGGTGATCTTGACCTGGTCGAGGTCGATCTGGAACTCTTCCGCCACCACCTGCGCCACCTTGATATAGAGGCCCTGCCCCATTTCGGTGCCGCCATGGTTCAGATGCACCGAACCGTCGGTGTAGACATGCACCAGCGCGCCGGCTTGATTGTAATGCGTGGCGGTGAAAGAGATGCCGAACTTGACCGGCGTCAGCGCCAGGCCCCGCTTGATGAAGCGGCTGTTGGCGTTGAAGGCCGATATTTCGCGCCGCCGCCGCGCATAGCTGGCGCTTTGCTCCAGCTCGGCGACGATGCGCTGGATGATGTTGTCCTCGACGGTCTGGTGGTAGGGCGTGACGTTGCGGCCCCCCTCGCAATCACCACTGGTGCCATAGAAATTCTTTTTGCGGATTTCGAGTGGATCCTTGCCGACGGCAAAGGCCACCTCGTCGATGACGCGCTCGGCGCCGACCATGCCTTGCGGGCCACCGAAACCCCGAAACGCGGTGTTCGACACGGTGTTGGTGTAGAGCGGCGCCGACTGGGCATGCACCGCCGGCCAGAAATAAGTGTTGTCGCAGTGGAACAGCGCGCGATCGGTCACCGGGCCGGAAAGGTCCGACGAAAAACCGCAGCGCGCCGCGAACATGAAATCGACGCCGAGGATATTGCCCTCGTCATCGAAGCCGACCTCGTAGTCGACGAGGAAATCATGACGCTTGCCGGTGGCGATCATGTCGTCGTCGCGGTCGGGCCGGATTTTCACGGCGCGATGGTGTTTCTTCGCGGCGATCGCGGCCAATGCGGCAAACTGGTTGCCCTGCGTCTCCTTGCCGCCGAAGCCGCCGCCCATGCGGCGGATTTCCACCGTGATGGCGTTGCTCGGCACGCCGAGCGCGTGGCTGACCATATGCTGGACTTCGCTCGGATGCTGGGTCGAGGAATAGATGGTGACGTCCTGGTCCTCGCCCGGAATGGCCATGGCGATATGGCCTTCGAGGTAGAAGTGTTCCTGGCCACCGATGCGCATTTTTCCTTTTAGCCGGCGCGGCGCCTGACGGATCGCTGTAGCGGCATCGCCGCGCTTCAGCGTGAGAGGCGGTGTGACGAGCTTGTCCTTCTTCGGGTCAAGCGCGCCGATGTCGGTGACGAAGGGCAATTCCCTGTATTCGACCTTGGCCAGTCGCGTCGCGCGACGCGCCTGCTCGCGCGTCTCGGCAATGACGCAGAAGATTGGCTGGCCATAGAATTGCACCTTGGCGTCGGCAAGCACCGGCTCGTCGTGGCGGCCGGTCGGCGAAATGTCGTTTTCGCCGGGCACGTCCTTGGCCGTCAGCACGTCGACAACGCCGGGCGCTGTGCGCACCGCAGAAAGATCCATGCTGGTAATCGTGGCATGCGTGGCGCTGGAAAGCCCGAGGCAGCCATGCAGCGTGCCGGCCGGTTCCGGCATGTCGTCGATATAGACGGCGGTGCCACTGACATGCTTGTGGGCGGAGTCATGCCGTTGATCGGTGGCAACGCCGCCGGCGATCTTTTCAGCCTTGAGGTTGGGGGCAGCGTGCTTGTTCATCATGCCGCCTCGTGCCTCGAAACCTGGATCGGCTCTCTGGTGCCGCTGGTCTCGGCGAAGAAGCGCAGCAAGAGATTGCGCGCCGCCAGTGCGCGATATTCGGCCGAGGCCCGCATATCGGTCAGCGGAGTGAAATCCCTGGCATATTCGGCCATCGCCGCTTCAACTGCCTGTTCGGTCCACGGCTTGCCGAGCAGCGCTTTTTCGACAGAGGACGCCCGCTTCGGCGTCGCCGCCATGCCGCCATAGGCGATGCGCACCTCCGCCACCGTGCCGTCCTTGGCCAGCGTCAGGAAGAAGGCGCCGAGGGCCGCGGTGATGTCCTCATCGCGGCGCTTGGTGATCTTGTGGACGGCGAATTTTGTGGCCTTGGGAGGAATAGGAACGTGCACGGCCTCGACGAATTCACCTGAGAGCCGGTCCTGTTTGCCATAGGCGATGAAGAAATCCTCCAGCGGGATCGTCCGCCGCTTCTTGCCCTTGCGCAGGGTGAGGCTTGCGCCAAGCGCGATCAAGGGCGGCGGCGTGTCGCCGATCGGCGAGCCGTTGGCGATGTTGCCGCCGATGGTGCCCATGTTGCGCACCTGTTCGCCGCCGATGCGGTCGAACAGCGGCCCCATCGCCGGGATGCGCTTCGCCAACGTCGCGAAGGCGTCAGTGTAGGTGACGCCGGCGCCGATCGAAATGACGCCCTTGTCTTCCGAGATGGTGCAAAGTCCGTCGAGATTGCCTATGAAAATGGCCGGCGAAATATCGCGCATATGCTTGGTCACCCATAGGCCGACATCGGTCGAGCCGGCAACGATGGTGGCGCCGGGTTCCTTGTCCAGCACGGCGGCGAAATCGTCGACATCGGCCGGCACGACCAGCCACGCCTTGGCCGAACCGATCTCGACCCGGGCGCCGTCATGCAGGGCCTCGAGCCTCTCGGTGATCGCCTTGCGCTCCGCGGCCAGCGGATCCTCCGCCGCCTTACCGTAGCTGGAAATGGCATGCGCCGCGCGGATAATCGCCTCGTAGCCGGTGCAGCGGCAGAGATTGCCTTGCAAGGCCTTTTCGATATCCGCGTTCGACGGATTCGATGACTTCATCCACAGGCCATAGAGCGACATGACGAAGCCCGGCGTGCAGAAGCCGCATTGCGAGCCGTGGAAATCGACCATCGCCTGCTGCACCGGATGCAGTTGGCCTGATACGCCGCGCAGATGCTCGACGGTCACGACATGGGTGGCGTCCAACGAGCCGAGGAAACGGATGCAGGCATTGACGCTTTCATAGACCAGCCCGCCGGCCGAGAGCTTGCCGACCAACACGGTGCAGGCGCCGCAATCACCCTCGGCGCAGCCTTCCTTGGTGCCGCGCAGCGACCGCTCTAGCCGCAGCCAGTCGAGCAGGGTCGCGTCTGACGCCACCGACGAAAGCGCGACGTCCCTGCCGTTGAGGATGAAGCGGATTTCTTTGCGGATGCTGATTTTGGCCATGCCTCAGCTCCCCCTGTATGTCGAGTAGCCGTAAGGCGAGACCAGCAGTGGCACATGATAGTGCACGGGCTCGGCCATGCCGAAGCGGATCGGTATCACATCGAGAAAGGCCGGTTTCGGCAGGCTCAACCCCTGCTGGCGCAAATAGTCGCCGGCGGCGAAGACCAGTTCGTATTCGCCGGTGCGGAACTCCGCGCCGGCGAGCAGCGGCTTGTCGCAACGGCCGTCGGCATTGGTGACAACGGTCTTCAAATGTGTCCGTGCCTTGCCGTCGAGGTGATAAAGCGCGATCGACAGTCCCGCCGCCGGTTTGCCGGTCGCCGTGTCGAGGACATGGGTCGTCAGACGCCCGCCATCGGCATTCGACGTTTCTGCCATTGGCCGCCTCCATTTCCGGTACGAGCGAATTGGCCCGGTACGATCAAGTATCAACAGTGAATTGTGCGCCAATTAAAGGCGATGCATAAGTCCCGGTCGAGCGGAGTGCGACAAAAACACTTTCAAAAATTTTCGGGGGAATGCGAGAAGCACCCTTTCGATATCCTGATCATACTTCGGGCCGTGCCCGGCGGGAGGGACGATGCGTTACTGCAGAGACATGCGCGGCTATGGAGCCAATCCGCCGGACCCGAAATGGCCTGGCGGGGCACATGTCGCCGTGCAGTTCGTCGTCAACTACGAGGAAGGCGGCGAGAACTGCGTGCTGCATGGCGACAAGGCGTCTGAAGCCTTCCTGTCGGAAATCGTCGGCGCGGCACCCTGGGTGGGCCAGCGTCACTGGAACATGGAATCCATCTACGAATACGGTGCCCGCGCCGGCTTCTGGCGGCTGCTGCGGCTGTTCACCGAGTCGCAAGTGCCGATCACCTGCTACGGCGTCGCCACCGCACTCGCCCGTTCGCCGGATCAGGTGGCGGCCATGCAGGAAGCCGGCTGGGAGATCGCCTCGCACGGGCTGAGATGGATCGACTACCGCGACCACAGCGCCGAGGATGAACGCCGCGACCTCGAGGCGGCGATCAAGCTGCACTACGAAGTGACCGGCGCGCGCCCGACCGGCTGGTATACGGGTCGCACATCGATCAACACAGTGCGGATTGTGGCGGAAGAAGGTGGTTTCGACTATGTGTCGGACACCTATGACGACGAGCTGCCCTACTGGTTCGAGCATGAGGGCGGCGCGCAGCTCATCATTCCCTATACGCTCGACGCCAACGACATGCGCTTCGCCACGCCGCAAGGTTTCAATTCGGGCGACCAGTTCTTTGCCTATTTGAAGGACAGCTTCGACACGCTCTATGCCGAGGGCAAGGCCGGCCGGCCACGCATGATGAACATTGGCCTGCATTGCCGCCTCGTCGGGCGGCCGGGCCGGGTGGCGGCGCTGAAGCGCTTCGTCGATTATGTGAAGTCGCACGACAAGGTCTGGCTGGCGAGGCGCATCGACATCGCCAGGCACTGGCAAGAGGTCAATCCTTATCAACCGCCGGCGCTCCGCCCATCGAAGATGGAATTCGAGACCTTCGTCCACACGTTCGGCGGCGTGTTCGAGCATTCGCCCTGGATCGCCGAACGCGCCTATGAACTGGAACTGGGCCCGGCGCATGACACCTCAGGCGGTCTGCACAATGCGCTTTGCCGCATCTTCCGCTCCGCCAGCGAAACCGAGCGGCTTTCGGTGCTCAACGCCCATCCCGACCTTGCCGGCAAGCTGGCCAAGGCCAAACGGCTGACGGCGGAATCGACCAGGGAACAGGCCTCGGCCGGCCTCGACGCTCTGACCGACAAGGAGCGCGAACTGTTTTCCAAGCTCAACGCCGCCTACGTCACCACCTTCGGCTTCCCCTTCATCATCGCGGTGAAGGGCAAGACGAAGGAGGAAATCCTGGCGGAGTTCGAGGCGCGCATCGGCAACAGCCGCGGCGTCGAGTTCGAGACCGCCTGCAAACAGGTCGAGCGCATCGCGCTGCTCCGCCTCAAGGACATGCTTCCGCAATAAGTTTGAACCCATGGATACGATCAGAATGCCCGAGCGAACCTATTACGCACCACATGGCGGCCTCCCCGGCCAGAGCGAGCTTCTGACCGGTCGCGCCGTCTTCGCCGAGGCCTATGCCGTCATTCCTAGGGGTGTGATGCAGGATATCGTCACCAGTGCCTTGCCGTTCTGGGACGAGACCCGCGTCTGGATATTGTCGCGACCGCTGTCGGGTTTTGCCGAGACGTTCTCGCAATACATAGTCGAGGTTGCGCCAGGCGGCGGCAGCGACCGGCCGGAACCCGATGCCGGTGCCGAAGGCGCGCTGTTCGTGGTCGAAGGCGAACTGACGGTTCTGCTTGCCGGCAAGAAGCATGTCTTGCGGCCCGGCGGCTTTGCCTTCCTGCCGCCGGCCAGCGGCTGGATGGTTCGCAACGAAAGCAAGGCCGACGTGCGCTTCCACTGGATTCGCAAGGCTTACGAGGCGGTCGACGGTCTCGATGTGCCGGAAGCCTTCTTCGCCAACGAACAGGAGATCGCGCCGACGCCGATGCCCGGCACCGAGGGCCGCTGGGCGACGACGCGTTTCGTCGATCCAGCCGATTTGCGCCACGACATGCACATGACCATCGTCACGCTTGAACCGGGTGCGGTCATTCCCTTCGCCGAGACCCATGTCATGGAGCATGGGCTCTATGTGCTGGAGGGCAAGGCGGTCTATCGCCTCAACCAGGACTGGGTCGAGGTCGAGGCCGGCGACTATATGTGGCTGCGCGCCTTCTGCCCGCAGGCCTGCTATGCGGGCGGCCCGGGCAAATTCCGCTATCTGCTCTACAAGGACGTCAACCGGCACGCCAAGCTCGGCGGCGCCGGTTTCCCTGGGCGGACGCCGTGACGCGGATCATTGCGCGGCCACTGACCCGCGAGAGCTTTGCTCCGTTCGGCGACGTCATCGATATGGGCGGCGACAACCACTACCCGATCAATGGCGGCAGGGCCGAACGCTATCACGAGGCGACCGGACTGAACGCCCGCGTGCTGATCTCGATGGTGCGCGGCACGCCTTACGAACTGCCGTTGAAGCTGAGCATGGTCGAGCGCCACCCGTTTGGCAGCCAGGCCTTCATTCCGCTGTCGCCGCGCCCCTTTCTGGTCGTCGTCTGCCATGATGGCGAGCAAGGGCCTGATGAGCCGCATGCCTTCATCACCGCACCCGGACAAGGCATCAATTACCGGCGCAATCTCTGGCATGGCGTGCTGACGCCGCTCGGCGAGCCTCAGGATTTCCTGATCGTCGACCGTGGCGGCGACGGCTCCAACCTCGAAGAGTTCCATTTCTCGCACGCCTACGAGATCCATCTCCCTTAATTTTTTGTGCGTGTCGTTACCCCAAACCCGGGGGCACTTTGGGCGACATGCGGCAGGAGACCCCCTGATGACGGATATTTCGCTGATCGACCGCCTGCTCGACGTTATCGAGCACGACATCGTGCCGAAGACGGCCGACGGCGTCACCCATGGCAACAAGCTGTTCGGCGCCGCGATCCTGCGCAAGGACGACCGGTCGCTGGTGCTGGCCGAAACCAACAACGAGATGGAAAACCCGCTCTGGCACGGCGAGGTGCACTGCCTGAAGCGCTTCTACGAAATGCCCAGGGCTGAACGCGTCGATACGAAAGACGCCATCTTCATCGCCACGCACGAACCCTGCTCGCTCTGCCTGTCGGCTATCACCTGGACCGGCTTCGACAATTTCTACTATCTGTTCAGCCACGAGGATTCGCGCGACAGCTTTGCCATCCCGCACGACCTGAAAATCCTGAAAGAGGTCTTCACCCTCGATCCCGGCGGCTACAATGCCGAGAATGCCTACTGGAAGAGCTTTTCCATACGTCGGTTGGTGCGAACTTTGCCCGAAGCCGAGCGGCAACGGCTGGAAACACGTATCGGCGCGATTTCGGCGCGCTACGATGAGTTGTCCGGCGTCTATCAGGCGAATAAGGACGATAACGACATTCCGCTGAATTGACGCGGATTGACCAGCCGAATTCGTTGGCTGGCCCACGACGCGACCCCACCGGCTCCATCATCTGGCGATCCTGGAGCATGCCATGAAAACCGTCACCGAATTTCCCCGCAAGGTCATCGAGTTTCCGGACCTGGGGATCGTCATGCCGGATGGCTGCCGGCTCTCGGCGCGGGTCTGGATGCCGGAGGATGCCGGCGACGATCCGGTGCCGGCAATCCTCGAGCATCTGCCCTACCGCAAGCGCGACGGCACCATCTTTCGCGATCAGCTGACGCATCCCTATTTCGCCGGCCACGGCTATGCCTCGATCCGCGTCGACATGCGCGGCAATGGCGATTCCGAAGGGCTGATGGACGACGAGTATTCCGAGCAGGAATTGCAGGACGCCTGCGACGTCATCGCCTGGGCGGCAAGCCAGCCCTGGTGCAACGGCAATGTCGGCATGATGGGCATTTCCTGGGGCGGCTTCAACTGCCTGCAGGTGGCGGCCAAGCAGCCGCCGGCGCTGAAAGCCGTGATCAGCCTATGCTCGACCGTCGACCGCTATGCCGACGACATCCACTACAAGGGCGGCTGCCTGCTGATCGAGAACTTCGGCTGGGCCTCGACCATGCTGTCCTACTCGTCGCGGCCACCGGACCCGCTGCTGGCCGGCGACAACAGATGGCGCGATCTGTGGCTGACCCGGCTGGAGAACCAATCCTTCCTGGCGCCGCTGTGGCTGAAACACCAGCACCGTGATGCCTACTGGAAGCGCGGCTCGATCTGCGAGGATTTCTCCGCCGTCAAAGCCGCGGTGCTGTCGATCGGCGGCTGGCATGACGGCTACCGCAACACGGTCTCGCATCTGGCCAGCAACATCGAAGCCCCGGTCAAGGGCATTATCGGGCCATGGATCCACAAATACCCGCACTACGCAGGACCAAAACCCGCCATCGGCTTCCTGCAGGAGGCTCTGCGCTGGTGGGACCGCTGGCTGAAGGGTGTCGACACCGGTGTCGAGTCCGACCCGGCCTACCGCGCCTATGTCATGGACAGCGTGCGCCCAGCGCGCTGGCACCCCGAGCGGCCTGGCCGCTGGGTGGCGGAGCAGGAATGGCCATCGTCCAACATCAAGACGCAGACGGTCGATCTGATCCCCGCAACGGAAAAACCCGCCATCGTGGCCTCGCCGCAAAGCTGCGGCCTGGCCGGCGGCGAGTATTTTCCTTTCACCTTCGGCCCCGAACTGCCTGGCGATCAGCGCCCCGACGATGCCCTGTCGGCGTGTTTCGACCAGCCGGAACTCAGCGAGCCGATCGACATCGTCGGCGCCCCGGAGGTCGAGCTGCAGCTATCCTCTGATCGTCCGCAGGCCAACATCGCGGTCCGGCTTTGCGATGTGCATCCCGACGGCGCCTCGGAGTTGATCTCCTATGGCGTACTAAATCTGACGCACCGCAATTCGCACGAATTTCCGGAGGCGCTGGTGCCGGGTGAAACCGTGTCTGCGCGCGTAGTGCTCGATCAATGCGCCTACCGCGTGCCTGCCGGCCACCACCTGCGCGTTGCCGTTTCGAACGCCTATTGGCCTGCCATCTGGCCGTCGCCGGAGCCGGTCCGGCTGACCTTGTCGGCGGCGACGCTCCGCTTGCCGCTGCGGCCGCTGGCGACAGACGACGAAGCGGCGTTCGCCGAGCCGGAAGGTGCCACTCCCTGGGCAACGGAGACGGTCCGCGCCAGCAATTCCGAGCGCCATATCGATCGTGACGAAAAGACGGGAATCGTGACGCTTTCCATCGTTGATGATTTCGGCGAGGTGCGCGATCTCGCTCATGGCCTGGCCAATGGCAGCATCGCCCGCGAGACCTGGACGATCCACCCCGATGATCCGCTGTCGGCCTCGGGGAAGACGCACTGGACGCAGACCCTGTCGCGAAACGGATGGTCGGTACGCACCGAAACGACAGCCGAAATGCGGTCGGACGCGCAAAACTTCATCGTCAGCGCCAGAATCGAGGCCTATGAGGACGAAACGCTCGTCTTCGAGCGCAATTTCGAGGAGAAGGTGCCGCGCGCGCTTCTTTGAGCACCGAGTTCATTGGTCCAATTGCGACGTACGATTTACGCCACGGCATGTCGCATTCGGTCTTGCTTACCGCTTTCCCTTGCGGTCATTATTCTCCTCACAAGAAACAAGAAAAACGACCGCAGAGTCGAACCAACAGAGTGAGGAACTCAAAATGTCGAACGAACTGGAATTTCTTAGCCGGCGTGTCGCGTCGGGCAAACTCAGCCGTCGTGATTTTCTCGGCCGGGCGGCGGCGCTCGGTATCTCCGCACCCTTCGCCAACTCGCTGCTTTCAAGCGCTGCACGCGCGGCAGGTCCGGTCAAGGGCGGTACACTGAAGGCCGGACTTGTCGGCGGCGAGTCCACCAACAGCCTTGATCCGGCACTGTTCATGACCCAGGTGCCGTTCGCCTTCGGCAAGATGTGGGGCGAATTGATCGTCGAGCTTTCGCCGGAAGGCAAGCTCGAGAACCGCATCGCCGAGGAGATCGGCTCGTCGGACGACGCCAAGGTGTGGACGCTGAAGATCCGCGACGGCGTCGAATTCCACAACGGCAAGACGGTGACCGCCGAGGATGTGGCCGCCACACTTGAGCGCCATTCCGACGAGAAGTCGAAATCCGGCGCGCTCGGCTACATGAAGGGCATCGAGACCATCAAGGCCAGCGGCAAGGAAGTCGTGCTGACCCTGAAGGAAGCCAATGCCGATCTGCCATATTTGCTCAGCGACTATCACCTGATCGTCCAACCGAATGGCGGCAAGGACAAGGCCGACGCAGGCATCTCGGCCGGTCCTTACAAGATCACGACCAATGAGCCCGGCGTGCGCCATGGCGGCGAGCGTTTCGCCAATTACTGGCAGGGCGACAAGATGGGCCACGCCGACCAGATCGAGATCATCGTCATCAACGATGCGACGGCGCGCACGGCCGCCCTGCAGGGCGGCCAGGTCAATATGATCAACCGCGTCGAGCCAAAGATCGTCGATCTGATCAAGCGCCTGCCGGGCGTCACCATCCGCAACCACGCGGGTCCCGGCCACTACGTGTTCATCATGCATTGCAACACGGCGCCGTTCGACAACGCCGATTTGCGCATGGCACTGAAGCTGGCCATCGACCGCGAGGAAATGCTGGACAAGATCCTGCGCGGCTACGGCTCGCTCGGCAACGACTTCCCGATCAATACGTCCTATCCGCTGTTTACCGAGATCGAGCAGCGCAAGTACGATCCCGACAAGGCCAAGTTCCACTTCAAGAAGTCGGGCCATGATGGCGCGGTCCTGCTGCGCACCTCGGACGTCGCTTTCCCGGGCGCCGTCGATGCTTCCCAGCTCTTCCAGCAGAGCGCTGCCAAGGCCGGCATCAAGATCGAGCTCAAGCGTGAGCCCGGCGACGGCTATTGGAACGAGGTCTGGAACAAGCAGCCCTTCTGCGCTTCCTACTGGGGTGGCCGCTCGACCCAGGACCAGATGTACTCCACCGCTTATCTGTCGACCGCCGACTGGAACGACACGCGTTTCAAGCGCCCGGACTTCGACAAAATGGTGCTGGCCGCGCGCGCCGAACTCGACGAGACCAAGCGCAAGCAGATGTACCATGACATGGCTGTCCTGGTACGAGACGAGGGCGGCCTGATCCTGCCGATGTTCAACCAGTTCATCGACGCTACCGGCGCCAAGGTCGGCGGCTGGGTCGATGATCCGCATCAGGAGCTGATGAACGGCTACGCGCTGGCGAAGTGCTGGCTCGAAGCCTGAGCTTGGCCTTGCGGACATGTCCTCACCCATCTTGAAACTGGTGGCCCAGCGCGTTGCGCTGGGCATTCTC
The DNA here is from genome assembly GCF_003996995.1 of Mesorhizobium sp. M7A.T.Ca.US.000.02.2.1. Classification (GTDB taxonomy): domain Bacteria; phylum Pseudomonadota; class Alphaproteobacteria; order Rhizobiales; family Rhizobiaceae; genus Mesorhizobium. The sequence continues at coordinate 22,185 of NZ_RZTT01000024.1, forward strand.
CTCTTGTTGGCCGTTTCGGTCCTGATCTTCGCTGGCACCCAGATCCTGCCCGGCGATGTCGCGCAAGCCATTCTCGGACAATCGGCGACACCGGAGTCGCTCGCCAATCTGCGCGAGCAGCTCGGCCTCAACGATCCGGCCTATATCAGGTATTTCCGCTGGCTCGGCGGTGTGCTGACCGGCGATCTCGGCACGGCCATGTCGAGCGGGCAGGATATCGCCACGTCGATCAAGGGACGGCTGTGGAACACGCTGTTTCTCGCCTTCTGGGCGGCGATCGTCGCCGTGCCGCTGGCGATCATTCTCGGCCTGATCGCGGTGCGCTACCGCAATGGCTGGGTCGACAAGCTGATCTCCGGGCTGGCGCTGGCCTCGACCTCCTTTCCCGAGTTCTTCATCGGCTATGTGCTGGTCTATTTCTTCGCCGTGAAATGGCAAATCTTCCCGGGCATCTCGACCGTCTATGACGGCATGCCTTTTGGCGAGCGCATGCAGGCGATCGCTCTGCCGGCGGCCGCGCTGACGCTGGTCGTGCTCGCCCACATGATGCGCATGACACGCGCGGCGATCCTCAATGTCATGCAGTCGGCCTATGTCGAGACGGCGGAACTGAAGGGCCTGTCGGCCTTCAACGTCATCCGCAAGCACGCCTTCCCCAATGCCATCGCGCCGATCATCAACGTCGTCATGCTCAACCTCGCCTACCTGATCGTCGGCGTCGTCGTGGTCGAGGTGATTTTCGTCTATCCGGGCATGGGGCAGTATCTGGTCGACCACGTCACCAAACGCGACGTGCCGGTGGTGCAGGCGGTCGGCCTGATCTTCGCCGCCGTTTATATCAGCCTGAATATCATTGCGGACATAGCGGCGATCGTCGCCAATCCGCGTCTCAGACATCCGAAATAGGGGGCGGATATGCTCGATATCAAACGCATCCCCCTCCCCGCGCTGATCGGGATCGTGCTGACGGCATTGTTCGTGCTGGCGGCGATCTTCGCCCCCTGGATCGCGCCGCACGGCAATGGCGAAATCGTCGGCGACGTCTGGGAACCGATGTCCGCTGCCCATTTGCTGGGCACCGACAATCTCGGCCGCGATCTTCTGTCTCGCATGATCTACGGCGCCCGCATCACTTTGTTCATCGCGGTGCTGGCCACCGCACTGTCATTCTCGCTCGGCGCCATCCTCGGCTTCTCGGCTGCCGTCTTCGGCGGCTGGTTCGACACGCTGCTGTCGCGCCTCGTCGATCTCTTGATGTCGATCCCGACGCTGATCATGGGTCTCGTCGTGCTGTCAGTGCTGCCGACCAATCTGGTGACGCTGATCCTGGTGATGGGCATTCTGGATTCGACCCGCGTCTATCGCCTGTCGCGCGCGGTCGCCGTCGACATCAACGTCATGGACTATGTCGAGGCGGCGAAATTGCGTGGTGAGGGCAGCGGCTGGATCATCTTCCGCGAGATCCTTCCCAACGCATTGTCGCCGCTGGTTTCGGAACTCGGCCTGCGCTTCATCTACGCCGTGCTGTTCCTGTCGACGCTGTCGTTCCTCGGCCTTGGCGTGCAGCCACCGGACGCCGACTGGGGCGGCATGGTCAAGGAAAACAAGGACGGCATCGTCTTCGGCATCGCGGCCGCGCTTATCCCGGCGGCGGCGATCGCCCTGTTGGCGATTTCCGTCAACCTGGTTGCCGACTGGGTGCTCAACCGGACGACCAGCCTCAAGGGAGGACGCGGGTGATGGCCGACACCAAAGCGAAATCAGGCCTGCTGCTCGACATCCGCAACCTGCGCATCGAAGCCACCGTCTTCCCGCCCGGCGAGCCGCCAAAGAACATCGTGTTGGTGCACGATGTCTCGCTGACGCTTGAAAAAGGCAAGGTGCTCGGCCTGATCGGCGAGTCCGGCGCCGGCAAGTCGACCATCGGCCTGTCGTCGATGGGCTATGGCCGCGGCGGCGTGCGCATCACCGGCGGCGAGGTGATCCTGAACGGCCGCGACATCCTCAAGGGCGGCAAGGACGGCTTCCGCAAATTACGCGGCCGCGAGGTCTGCTATGTCGCGCAATCGGCGGCAGCCGCCTTCAACCCGGCGCACCGGCTGATGGACCAGGTGGTGGAAGCCACGCTGCTGCACGGTACGGCAACGCGGGCCGAGGCCGAGAAGCGCGCGGTTGCGCTGTTCAAGAAGCTCAGCCTGCCGAACCCTGAAACCATCGGCGAGCGCTTTCCGCACCAGGTTTCGGGTGGCCAGTTGCAGCGCGTGATGACGGCGATGGCGCTGTGCTCCGAGCCGGACCTGATCGTCTTCGACGAGCCGACAACGGCGCTCGACGTGACGACGCAGATCGACGTGCTGGCGGCGATCAAGGATGCCATCCGCGACACCCATGTCGCTGCGCTCTACATCACCCACGACCTTGCCGTCGTCGCCCAGGTCTCAGACGAGATCATGGTGCTGCGCCATGGAAGGCTGGTCGAATGGGGCGGCACAAGGCAGATCATCAAGGAGCCGCGCCAGGAATACACCAATGCGCTGGTCTCGGTGCATGAGATCGAACACCAGGAGCAGAAGCCCGGCACGTCGCCTTTCCTGTCGGTGAAGAACGTCACCGCCGCCTATGGCCGCAGCGACATCAAGGTGCTGAAGAACGTCTCGGTCGACATCTATCCGGGTCAGACGCTGGCCGTGGTCGGCGAGTCCGGCTCCGGCAAGTCGACGCTGGCACGCGCCATCACTGGCCTGCTGCCGCCCGAACAGGGCACCGTCACCTTCGACGGACGTCCGCTGGCCAACAGGCTGGCCGACCGGCCGAAGGAGGATTTGCGCCAGTTGCAGATGATCTACCAGATGGCCGACGTGGCGATGAACCCGCGCCAGACCGTCGGCACCATCATCGGCCGGCCGCTCGAATTCTATTTCGGCATACGCGGCCGCGAGCGCGACAGGCGCGTCGCCGAACTGCTCGACAAGATCGAAATGGGCAAAGGCTTTTCCGACCGCTACCCGGCCGAACTTTCCGGCGGCCAGAAACAGCGTGTCTGCATTGCCCGATCGCTTGCCGCCAAGCCGAAGCTGATCATCTGCGACGAGGTGACCTCTGCGCTCGATCCGCTGGTCGCCAACGGCATCCTCAAGCTGCTGCTGGAGTTGCAGAAGGAGGAGAACGTCGCCTATCTGTTCATCACGCACGACCTCGCCACTGTGAAGTCGATCGCCGATTCGATCGCGGTTATGTATCGCGGCGAGGTGGTGCGCTACGGCCCCAAGAGCCAGGTGCTAAGCCCGCCCTTCGACGCCTACACCGACCTGCTGCTCTCCTCGGTTCCAGAGATGGAAATCGGCTGGCTGGAAAAGGCAATCAAGGGACGGCGCATGGCCAGCGCGGGCAACTAAAGCAATTCGGGGAAACTGGAACCGGTTCTCCCAGAAGAAGCGCATGGCGCTTCCCCTGGGAATTGCACCAGACCAAGCCGCCACATGGGGCGCCGGCGACCGTCATCCGGATGCAACACAAGAGCGCCAAACGTCCTTCGGGACGAGCGCTGCTCGCACGACTTTTAAAACAGGGGTAGGACATGAAGACTGAACTCGATTATCTCGCCGAACTCGCCGGTCAAGGCCGGATATCGCGCCGCGCCTTTCTTGGGCGCGCCGCCGCGCTCGGCGTATCGGCGGCCCTGATGCCGGCGCTGGCCGGCAAGGCATTTGCCCAGACGGCGGTGAAGGGCGGTATCATCAAGGCCGGTCTGCAGGGCGGTGAATCCACCAACAGCCTCGATCCGGCGCTGAACCTCAGCCAGGTTACCTTCAGCTTCGGCAAGCTTTGGGGCGAGTATCTCGTGCGCCTCACCCCGGACAACAAGCTGGTCAACCTGATTGCCGAGGAGATTGGCGCCTCGGCCGACGCCAAGACATGGACAATCAAGATCCGCGACGGCATCGAGTTCCACAATGGCAAGACGGTCGGCGCGGAGGATGTTGCTGCCACCATCGAGCGCCATGCGGACGAGAAGTCCAAGTCCGGAGCACTCGGCATCCTCAAGAACATCAAGGGGATCAAGGCGAGCGGCAAGGAGGTCATCGTCACGCTCGGCGACGCCGATGCCGACTTCCCCTATCTGATGGCCGACTACCATCTCACCATCCAGCCGAATGGCGGCAAGGACGATCCGAACGCCGGCATCAGCGCCGGTCCCTATAAGGTTAGCGTCAACCAGCCCGGCGTGCGCCATGGCGGCGAGCGCTTCGCCAATTACTGGCTGGGCGACAAGGCCGGCCATGCCGACCAGGTCGAGATCATCGTCATCAATGACGCGACCGCACGGCTTGCCGCCCTGCAGGGCGGCCAGGTGCACATGATCAACCGCGTCGAGCCGAAGGTCGTCGATCTGGTCAAGCGCATCGCGGGCGTCTCCATCGAGAACGTCTCGGGCAAGGGCTACTATCCGTTCAACATGTTCTGCGACACCGCCCCCTTCGACAGCAACGATCTGCGGATGGCGCTGAAGCTTGCCATGGACCGCGACGAGATGCTGGAAAAGATCCTGCGCGGCTATGGCTCGGTGGGTAACGACTTCCCGATCAACGAGGCCTATCCGCTGTTTTCCGCCGACATCGAGCAGCGCAAGTTCGATCCGGACAAGGCGGCGGCAGCCTACAAGAAATCGGGCCACAGCGGCTCGATCGTGCTGCGCACCTCGGACGTCGCCTTCCCGGGCGCCGTCGATGCCGCACAGCTCTATCAGCAGTCCTGCGCCAAAGCCGGCATCAAGATCGAGATCAAGCGCGAGCCCGGCGACGGCTACTGGTCGGAGGTCTGGAACAAGCAGCCTTTCTCGCTCTCCTACTGGGGCGGACGCGCGACGCAGGACCAGATGTATTCCACCGGCTATGTCTCGACCGCCGACTGGAACGACACGCGCTTCAAGCGGCCGGAATTCGACAAGATGCTGTTTACCGCGCGCGGCGAGCTCGACCAGGCCAAGCGCCAGGCGATCTACCACGACATGGCAGTGATGATGCGTGACGAAGGCGGGCTGATCGTGCCCTTCTTCAACCAGTTCATCGACGCGGCCGCCACCAGCAAGATCGGCGGCTATGCCAAGAGCCCTATCGGCGAAATGATGGACGGCTACGCGCTTGCCGAGTGCTGGCTCAACGCTTGAGCGGACTCTGATCGTCCGATTTCATCTATCAAGAACGCCGTGTGCCCAAGACGGCACACGGCGTTCCCGTTTCAACTGCCAACCGCATGGAGCAGCTCGTGGCGCTCAAGTCCAAGCTTCTGCTGATCATCCTCGACGGCGTGCCTTACCGGAACTGGCGCCGGCTGATGGGCAATCTCGAAGGCTGGGTGCAATCGGGCGAGGCGCGCGTCTGGAAGATGCGCTCGGTGCTGCCGTCGACCTCGGCCTGCTGCTATGCGTCGATCCACACCGGGGTCTCACCGCAGGTGCACGGGATTCTCTCCAACGAGAACCGGTTCCGCGTCGAGCAGCCCGATATCTTCTCCGAAGTCAGCAAGGCAGGCGGCAAGACGGGGGCGGTGACGCATTCCTACTGGTCGGAATTCTTCCGCGCCTATCCGTTCGACGTGGTCGAGGACATGGAGTTCGACGAGCCAGGCGGGCCGATCACGCATGGCCGCTTCCACACCATGACCGGGTACAATCTTCGCAACCAGATGACGCCGAGCGATGTCGACCTGTTCGCGACGCTGACGATGCTGACGAAACGCCATGGCATCGACTACGGCATCCTGCACACCTGCACGCTGGACTCGATGGGACACCGCTTCGGCCACGACTGCCACGAGATGGACCATGCCGTCTATGCGATGGACGGGATGCTGGCCGCCTTCCTGCCGCGCTGGATCGAAGCCGGCTATGAGGTGATCGTCACCGCCGATCACGGCCAGACCGATCGTGGCCATCATGGCGGCCATGACGACGAGATGCAGGATTTCGCGCTGTACTATTTTGGACAAGGTAAGGGTCCGCAGGCCGACACGCTGCTCGACCAGCTGCAGCTGGCGCCGACAGTGCTGAGCCGGCTGGGTGTGGCAATACCGGAGACGATGAAGGCTAAATCTTTCTTGGAGTGAGCGGGCGCGCAGAACTCTTCCCTTCCCCCCTTGTGGTAGAAGGGAAGACCCTGCCTCTGGCAACACTTCCTTACTTCGGTTAGCCTCCGCAAAATTCCTTGGCGGAGGATGAACCTTTTTGGACCGATCAGCGACAGAGCAGACAGGAGCCAGGCGGCTCGACCGGCCATGACGGCAGCGACGGAGACCGATCGCGCTCTCGTCGACCGGGTCGCGAAGGGCGACCGTGCCGCCGTGCGGCTCCTGTTCATGCGTCACCACGCGCGGGTCTACCGCTTCGTGGCGCGCCAGACGGGATCGGAAATGATGGCCGACGATATCGCCAACGAAGTCTTCCTCGAGCTGTGGCGCCAGGCGCCAGGCTTCGAAGGGCGTTCCGAAGTCTCGACATGGCTGCTCGGCATCGCTCGTTTCAAGGCGCTGTCCTTTCTGCGCAAGAAGAAGGAAGACTGGATCGACGACGAGGCCGCCGCCGCGGTGCCCGACGGCGCCGACACGCCGGAAGTCGTCACCATGAAGGAAGACAAGGCCGCCGCCCTGCGGCGCTTCGTCGACGCCTTGCCCGAAGAGCATCGCGTGGTCATCGATCTTGCCTATTATCACGGACAGTCGGTGAGCGAGATCGGCGAGGTGCTCGACATTCCGGTCGCCACCGTCAAGACCCGGATGTTCTACGCCCGCAAGAAACTCGGCGAGGCCCTCAAGGCCGCCGGTTACGACAGGGGGTGGCCATGAGTGCCGCTGAAAAGATGTCGCGCCGCGACGAAATGGAAACGCTGCTGCCATTCTACCTGAACGGCTCGCTGGAAGGTTCCGACCTGGAAGCGGTCGAGGAGTGGCTGGCCAGCGATCCGGCCGCACTTGCCGCCCTTGGCGAGGCTGAAGCCGAATTCTCCGGCGCCACGGCCGCCAACGAAGCAATCCGGCCGCCGGTCGATGCGCTCAGCCGCTTTGCCAAGGCACTCGACGCCGAGGCCGGGCCTGCGCGCAAGCCGGCAGGATCGTCCTGGCTGACGCAGGCCTGGGGCCGCTTCATGGCGGTGCCGGTCGGTGTCGCCTGGGCGGCAGCCGCGGTTCTGCTGGCCCTGGTCATGGTGCAGTCGTTTGTCGAACCCGGCGGCAAGGGCAATGATTTCGAGATTGCCGGCGCGCAAGACGATCCGGCGAAAATGCCGTTCGCGCTGGTCAAGTTCAAGCCGGATGCCAAGATGTCGGACATTTCCGCCTTCCTCGGCAGCAACGGGCTGAAGATCATCGGCGGACCGACCGCCGACGGCGTGTTCCGGCTTGGCATTCCGGCCGCGACAGCTGCCGACTACAACAAGCAAATCGGCCTTGTTGCCGCCCAGGCTTTCACGGAAACTGTTATCGAGGGAAGGAAACCGGTTGATGGCGGCTGAGG
>NZ_RZTT01000250.1 GCF_003996995.1 Mesorhizobium sp. M7A.T.Ca.US.000.02.2.1
CTCTTCACCCGCATGCAGGACCCGGATCGCCATCATTCGGTGCCGGTATTTCTTTGGCTCTTTCCTGCCTACGCCCAGGCAATCGTTGCGATCGTTTCGATGCCGGCACTGAGATCGCGATGGTCGAACGCCGCGATAGCCGTTGCCGCCGGGCTGGCGTTTTTCGGTACTTTTTTCCCGACTGGCCGCCAGGTTCTGTCGCCGATCAGCTACGTCTTTGCCAGGGAAGCCACGCTCCCGCTGCACCTCGACAATCTTCCAGAATACAGGCGCCTTATCGATGACCTTCTTGGAAAGATGGGACCTGGGGACCGGTTGTCGGTGTTTGCATCCAGCGGGATCATGAGCGATTCATTGCTGTATGAAATGGACAAGGACCTTTACCCTCGCATCGAGTGGGCTTGTCAGGTCGATAGTCGCGATCGATTCAGACCGGCGGCGTTGAAGTCCAAATACGTTGTCGTGACCGACCCGCCCGTTATCCATCTGCAGCAGGGCGCGCAGCTCTGTGTCTCGATACCGGACCAATACATCGTCGACGGCAAAGGCATTGGCGCAGCATACAGGCGCATAGCGGCTTACCAGCTGTCCGGCGACGTCAAGGGCTACCTCTACGAACAGGTGCGCCCTATCGGCAAAACGGAGGTCGATGACCTCTATAACGAGTTCAGGAAAAAATATCCGGGATGGGCAACGCCTGAGTGGTGAGCTCGATCTGCGTGCGGTTGCGCCCGCAACGAGGGATTGACGGGGCAGCCGTGCGAGGGCAGTAAACGGTCATGTTCAATCTGCTTCTCGTCGTCGTCGGTGGCGGCATCGGCGCCGGAATTCGTCACCTTACCAACATCGGCGCGCTGCGTTTTGTCGGCCCCAGCTACCCCTGGGGCACGATGGCCATCAACATCATAGGCTCCTTTGCCATGGGGCTGTTCATCGCCTCCATGATGCGCCGTGGCGGATCGAACGAGGTCAGGCTGTTCGTTGCTACCGGCATTCTCGGCGGCTTCACCACCTTCTCAGCCTTTTCGCTTGACTTCGCGACGCTGTGGGAGCGGGGAGCCACGCTGCCTGCACTGGCTTATGCCCTTGCCAGCGTCATTGGCGCCATTATCGCCCTGTTTCTGGGACTTTGGCTCGCAAGAAGCCTGCCTTAGTGCTATTGCCGCGCCAAGAACAGGCCGAGCTTCGCTCGGGAAACGGATAAGCGACAAAAAAACATGGCAGGCGTTGAACAGATCACGGTGGAGGCCGGCGAGGCGGGCATGCGGCTCGACCGCTGGTTCAAGACCCATTTCCCGGGCCTTGGTTTCGGCCATTTGCAGAAGCTTCTGCGCTCCGGCCAGATCCGCGTCGATGGCGGCCGGGTCAAGGCCGACACCCGTGTCGAGCCCGGCCAGATGGTTCGCGTCCCACCGCTCGAGGTCGACAAGAAGGGCGAGAGTGCACTGACCGGCCACTCGATCCGCAACCAGGGCGATGCCGATGTCCTGTCGAAAATGCTGATCCATGAAGATCCCAAGGTTTTCGTCTTCAACAAGCCGGCGGGCCTTGCGGTGCAGGGCGGCTCGGGCGTCACCCGCAATGTCGACGACATGCTGGAGGCCTGGCGCAGCCAGAAGGGCGAGAAGCCCAGACTGGTTCACAGGCTCGACCGCGACACTTCGGGTGTTCTGGTCGTCGCCCGCACCCGGCTGGCCGCCATGAAGCTCTCGGAAGCGTTTCGCGCCCGCGAGACCAAGAAGACCTATTGGGCGCTGGTCAAGGGCGTGCCGCCCAAGCGCGAGGACAAGATCTCGACCTGGCTGATCAAGGAGCCGACGCCGGACGGTGACCGCGTGCGTGTCGCCGCGCATGGCGAAAAGGGCGCCGATCACGCCGTCTCCTACTACCGCATCATCGAGCAGGCTGCGCAGACGATGACCTGGCTTGAAATGGAGCCCTATACGGGCCGCACCCACCAGCTTCGTGTCCACGCCGCCTACATCGGCTGCCCGATCCTGGGCGATCCGAAATATTTCGAGGCCGACACCAACTGGGACTTTCCAGGGGGCATTCAAAACCGCCTGCATCTGCACGCCCGCCGCATCATCATTCCGCATCCCGACAAGGGCGTCATCGATGTCACCGCGCCAATGCCGCCGCACATGCGCCAGAGCTGGAACCTGATCGGCTTCGACGACGCCAGCGCGGAGGACTGATCGTGAGCGGCGCCAATGACGCGCTCGACCGGCGCGACACGGTCGACATGGCCGCCGCCGCCATCATGGTCGGGCTGACCTTTTCCTGGGGGTTGAATTACGTCGCCGCCAAGATCTCCTACGCCGGCTATGACCCGGTCTTCCTGTCGATCGCGCGCTCGATCATCGGCGGCCTATGTGTCTTTGCCTGGTGCCGGTGGCGCGGCATCGCGCTTTTCACGCGCGACGGGACCTTGCTCGCCGGCATCGTGGTTGGCGCGCTTTTCGGCATCGAGTTCCTTTGCCTTTATGTCGGCCTGGAGCATACGACCGTTGCCCGCAACACGCTGCTGGTCAACACGATGCCGTTCTGGATGCTGCTCGGCGGCCATTTCCTGCTCGGTGAGCAGATCACATTGAGGAAATTCCTTGGCCTGCTGCTGGCCTTTGCCGGCCTTGTCGCGGTGTTTTCCGACAAGCTTGGCGGCGGCGGAGACATGCTGTTCGGCGATCTGCTGAGCCTCGGCTCCGGATTCTTCTGGGCTTTGACCAACATCCTCATCAAGCGGTCGAAGCTGGTCGAGGCGAGCGCCGAGAAGCTTCTGCTTTACCAACTCGCCGGGGCAGCGATCGTCGGCATATTGGTGCTGCCTCTCGCCGGCCCGCCCGTTCGCGACCCGACCGTGCTGCCGACCTTGGCGCTGCTCTTCCAGGCTGTCTACATCGTCGCCTTCACCTATGTGCTGTGGTTCTGGCTGTTGCGGCGCTATCCGGCGTCAGGCCTGTCCAGTTTCACTTTCCTGTCGCCGGTTTTCGGCGTGCTGTGCGGCGCCATGTTCTTGAATGAGCCGCTGACCATGCGCATTTTCCTGGCACTTGGCCTGATTGCCGCCGGCCTGATCATCGTCAACCGGCCAGTGCGCAAGCTGACGCCGGTGTAAGAGAGACCTTCTATGCGTGACATCCTCAACGACCTTGAAGCGGGCAAATATCTTTCGGATCCGGATCCGGTGCGCCGCGCCCAAATCCAGATGAAGACGTCTCTGCCGAAGCGCTTCTACAAGATCGTCTCGGTCGCGCCGGTCGAAGGCGGCTTTGCCGTGCATCTCGACGGCAAGCCGGTGCGCACGCCGGGCAAGGCGCTGCTGGCAGTGCCTACCGAGGCGGCAGCCGCGCTCGTCGCCGACGAGTTCGCCACCCAAAGCGAGACCATCAATCCGGTGACCATGCCGGTGATGCGGCTTGTGAACACCGCCATCGATGGCGTCGCCAGCGACCCGCAGGCGGTGCTGGAAGACATTCTGCGCTTCGCCTCGTCCGATCTGCTCTGTTACCGCGCCGACGCGCCGCAAGGGCTGGTGGAGCGGCAGAACCAGCATTGGGACTCGGTGATAGACTGGGCGAGGGGAACACTTGGGGTGCGCTTCAATCTCGCCGAGGGGATCATCCATGTCGAGCAGCCGCGTGAGACCATCGCGGTGCTGGGCAGCCATCTTGCCCAGCGAACAGAGCCGCTGCGTCTCGCCGCCATCCATGTGATGACGTCGCTCACAGGTTCGGCGCTGCTTGCGCTGGCTGTCGATTTCGGCGAGATCGACGCTGAGGCTGCATGGGCCGCGGCTCATGTCGACGAGGACTGGCAGATCGAGCATTGGGGGCAGGACGCCGAAGCCGTTGCCCGCCGCGCGGCTCGCAAGCACGACATGATGGCTGCTGTCGGCCTGCTGGAAGCGCTCAAGGGCTAAGGGTTTCACAGCTCGCCCGGTTTCATCCCGCAGCGCACCTAATACCAAAGTCATAATCCCAAAGACGCGCTGCCTTTGGCGGGCGCTTTCTGTCATTTTTCCCGAATGGCTGTCGTTGAGTCCGTGCTCGGAGGAGAACGCGGACGGTGTCGCGCAGCATCGAGAACGGGTCTCACGGGAGGATAACGAAATGGCAATAGCATCGACCGCCGGCGGAGCAAGCCGCGCCATGACGCGGGAGGAGAAGAAAGTCATCTTCGCTTCCTCGCTCGGCACCGTTTTCGAATGGTATGATTTCTATCTCTACGGCTCGCTGGCAGTGTTCATTGGTTCGACCTTTTTCAGTCCAGCCATCCCGGAAGCGACCCGCAATATCTTCGCGCTGCTGGCTTTCGCTGCCGGCTTCCTGGTGCGCCCGTTCGGCGCATTGCTGTTCGGCCGCATCGGCGATCTTGTCGGCCGTAAATATACCTTCCTCGTCACCATGACGATCATGGGCCTGTCGACCTTCCTGGTCGGCTTGCTGCCTGGCTATGCGACCTTGGGCATCGCCGCTCCGGTGATCCTGATCATCCTGCGCATGCTGCAGGGCCTGGCACTGGGTGGCGAATATGGCGGCGCGGCCACTTACGTCGCCGAACATGCGCCGGACAACCGGCGCGGCTACTATACCTCGTGGATCCAGACCACGGCGACGCTGGGCCTGTTCCTGTCGCTGGTTGTGATCCTGATCGTACAGGCTTCATTGAGCAAGGAAAACTATGCTGCCTGGGGCTGGCGTATTCCGTTCCTCGTATCCTTCCTGCTGCTAGGCATCTCGATCTGGATCCGGCTTTCGCTTTCCGAATCGCCGACCTTCCAGCGCATGAAGGATGAGGGCAAGGGCTCCAAGGCGCCGCTGACGGAAGCCTTCGGCCAATGGAAGAACGCCAAGATCGCACTGCTGGCGCTGCTAGGCCTCACCGCCGGTCAGGCCGTGGTCTGGTACAATGGCCAGTTCTACGCGCTGTTCTTCCTGACCAACGTGCTCAAGGTCGACGCGCAGTCGGTCAACATCATGATCGCGATCGCCCTGGCAGTAGGCTCGATCTTCTTCGTCGTCTTTGGCTGGCTCTCCGACAAGATCGGCCGCAAGCCGATCATCATGGCGGGCCTTGCCTTAGCGATTGTATGCACCTTCCCGCTGTTCAAGGCACTGACCTGGGCTGCCAATCCGGCGCTTGCCACAGCCCAGCAGAACACGCGGGCGACGGTGACGGCCGCACCTGGAGATTGCAAGTTCCAGTTCAATCCGGTGGGTACCGCGAAGTTCACGACATCCTGCGATATCGCGACCTCGTTCCTGACCAAGAACTCGGTTCCCTATGACGTCGTGTCGACGGCCGCCGCCGGCACACCCGCATCTGTCAAGATCGGCAACGAGACGGTCGAGTCCTATGACGCCATCGCCGCCGGCGATCAGGCCAAGGCCAAGGAAGCCGCCTTCATCAAGGCCGTCAACATGTCGCTGCAGGACGGCGGCTATCCGCTGAAGCGCGCGGCAGCCAAGGTTGCGGACCAGAAGCTCGATGCGTTTGTTGCCGCCAACCCGGAACTGAAGCTGGACGCCGCTGCCATCCGTGCCGGTGAGAAGGCGACGGTGCCGATCGACCAGGCAGTCAAGGACAAGCTGCTGACCACCGACGAGGCGGCGGGCGCACCCGAAGTCACCGTCTACAACATTCCGGGTGGTGGCGCGTTCGCCATGTTCGCCGATCCTGCAGCAGTGAACTGGCCAATGACGATCGGCATCCTGTTCATCCTGGTGCTGTTCGTGACCATGGTCTACGGGCCGATCGCGGCGATCCTGGTCGAGATGTTCCCGACCCGCATTCGCTACACCGGCATGTCGTTGCCCTATCACATCGGCAATGGCTGGTTCGGCGGCCTGCTGCCGGCAACCGTGTTCGCGCTCAGCGCCTACAAGGGCGACATCTACTATGGCCTTTGGTATCCGGTGGTGATCGCGGCGATAACGCTGGTCATCGGCATGATCTTCGTCAAGGATACGCTCGGCACCGACCTGCACGCCAAGGAGTAGGCAGGCCCGGTGTTCAAAAGAAAGCCCGGCGCGAGCAATCGCGCCGGGCTTTCTCTTTTCAGGCCAATTCGTTGGCGAGGGCTGCTGCGCTTTGTGTCAGCTCTTGCGGCCCCGGGTCTCATCCTCGATGGCTGCCTCATGGTACCAGCCGTCGCCGAAGTCTGCGCGGGCACCACGCAGCGAGGCAATCTCTGCCGCAAACTTAGCCTTGCCGCTCAAATTTGAGGCAGCGGCGCGCGCTGCCGCCGGGAACATCAAAATCTTGGCCGACGGTCGTGTGGAAATGATTTCCATTGCCGGGTTCCTTTCTTCTGCCGAACCTTCTCGATTCAACTTGATCCGAAGATAAGGTCTGCAATCAAGTTAGGCAATATGCCTATGAAAAGATCAGTAATTGCATACTATTTGTGCAAAGAACGACTGTGATTGATCCGAGCGCATCGCTTAGGCGGCTCACCGACTTCGAGTGAATGCCGGGTCAATTTTGCCGCACCCTCCACACCAAGAATGGCACACGAATTGCGTTTCAAGGATGCGGCAGGCCGGCTGCTGACGGCAGACGCATGTCGACGCCGTTCAGTGTTCGGTGATCAAGCAACGAGAGGCTAGAATGACGAAATACAAGCTCGAGTATATCTGGCTCGATGGATATACCCCGGTCCCCAACCTTCGCGGCAAGACGCAGATCAAGGAATTCGCCGAATTCCCTGATCTCGAGCAGTTGCCGCTGTGGGGCTTCGATGGTTCCTCGACCCAGCAGGCCGAGGGGCACAGCTCCGATTGCGTGCTGAAGCCGGTTGCGGTCTATCCGGATCCCGCCCGTACCAACGGCGTGCTGGTCATGTGCGAAGTCATGATGCCCGATGGCGTCACGCCGCATGCCTCCAACAAGCGCGCCACCATCCTCGATGACGAGGGCGCCTGGTTCGGCTTCGAGCAGGAATATTTCTTCTACAAGGACGGCCGGCCGCTCGGCTTCCCCGAGAGCGGCTATCCCGCACCCCAGGGTCCGTACTACACCGGCGTCGGCTATTCCAATGTCGGCTCCGTTGCGCGCCAGATCGTCGAGGAGCATCTCGACCTCTGCCTCGCCGCCGGCATCAACCACGAAGGCATCAACGCCGAAGTGGCCAAGGGCCAGTGGGAATTCCAGATTTTCGGCAAGGGCTCCAAGAAAGCCGCCGACCAGATGTGGATGGCCCGCTATTTGATGCAGCGCCTGACCGAGAAGTACGGCATCGACATTGAATACCATTGCAAGCCGCTCGGCGACACCGACTGGAACGGCTCGGGCATGCACGCCAATTTCTCGACCGCCTATATGCGCGAAGTCGGCGGCAAGGCCTATTTCGAAGCGCTGATGGCGGCCTTCGACAAGAACCTGATGGATCACATCGCCGTCTACGGCCCGGACAACGACAAGCGTTTGACCGGCAAGCACGAGACCGCGCCGTGGAACCGGTTCAGCTATGGCATTGCCGACCGTGGCGCCTCGATCCGCGTGCCGCATTCCTTCATCAAGAGCGACTACAAGGGTTATCTGGAAGACCGCCGTCCGAACTCGCAGGGCGACCCCTACCAGATCGCCTCGCAGATCCTGAAGACGATCGCCTCGGTTCCGGCAAGCGCTCAGGTTTCGGCCGCCGCGTAAGCGTTTCGGACTGCATGACAAGATGACCCCGGCGTTTCGCGCCGGGGTTCTTTTTTGGCCGTTACCCGGCTGACGGCATTCCTGGTAAAACATACCCAGAAAAAGTCAGGGAATTCACGCGGTCGCAAATCGCCCGGAAGTTCTGGCCGCAGCCATGTGAGCCTCCGGCGATCACTCCCTATAAAGCCCGGAAAAGCGCCTTTTCCAGCCCTTATCTGGGGCAATGGACCTTCCATAAGCATCTGTTCATACAGCAGAATCGGTCATTCGCGGCCCGGCTTGCAGCGTTGACAGATCACGCTACGGCATGCGTATTCGCAGGCCTTGGGGTTACGTCACGCAATGCTGTTCGGATGGGCGGGGTTTTCTGAACGGCGGCATTGGCGTGGGCGCCGGACGAGCGGTCACTGTAGCCTGAGACAGTGCTCCGCTCGCTCCTGGCTCCAACGTTGGCGACCGACCGGCCGCCTTGATCTTCACCGGACATCGCCGAGTAGTGATTGAAGTCACCGGACCGACGCGCTCAGGCCGGCCGCTCCGATGGACCGTGGGTCCAGAATCCAGGCATCGTATGATCGTCGAAGACGAAAGACCAATATGGCTGTCCATGCGTGGCTGCCGCGCAGGCGAGACATGCCGGTCGGCTGGCAATTCCTATTGGAGCGCAGCAAAAAGCCCTTGAAAGAGGGAAGTCTTTCAAGGGCTTGGTTGTTATGGCGTATCTTAGTCTGAGATTGAAGGCTCAGACAGAGTAATACATATCGTATTCGACCGGATGCGGGGTCATTTCGAAGCGCATCACTTCGGCCATCTTCAGCTCGATGTAGCTGTCGATCTGGTCGTCGTCGAAGACGCCGCCGGCTTTCAGGAAGCCGCGGTCCTTGTCGAGGCTTTGCAGGGCTTCGCGCAGCGAGCCGCAGACGGTCGGGATCTTCTTCAGTTCCTTCGGCGGCAGGTCGTAGAGATCCTTGTCCATCGGCTGGCCGGGATGGATCTTGTTCTTGATACCGTCGAGGCCGGCCATCAGCAGCGCGGAGAAAGCGAGGTAGGGGTTCGCGCCCGGATCGGGGAAGCGGACCTCGACGCGCTTGGCCTTCGGCGACGAGCCGAACGGGATACGGCAGGACGCCGAGCGGTTGCGCGCCGAATAGGCGAGCAGAACCGGCGCTTCGTAACCCGGCACCAGGCGCTTGTAGGAATTGGTCAGCGGGTTGGTGAAGGCGTTGATCGCCTTGGCATGCTTGATGACGCCGCCGATGAAGAACAGGCAGCTTTCCGACAGACCGGCATATTCATTGCCGGCGAAGGTCGGCTTGCCGTTCTTCCAGATCGACATGTGGACGTGCATGCCCGAGCCGTTGTCGCCGAAGATCGGCTTCGGCATGAAGGTCGCCGTCTTGCCGTAGGCATTGGCGACCTGGTGCACGACATATTTGTAGATCAGCATCTTGTCGGCGTTGCGT
>NZ_RZTT01000251.1 GCF_003996995.1 Mesorhizobium sp. M7A.T.Ca.US.000.02.2.1
GTGGTGACCGCCATCAGCTTGACCAGCCAGAAGTCGAGGGTGAGATCGGGAACCCTGTTGTGGCTCGGTGCGGCGGGTTGTTGCCTGTTGGGCGCGAGCATGGTTGAAGTCCAGAGGTCGACGGTTGCGGCGGGGCGGTGGCGATCCGCTCCGTGCATCGTAAGCAAACGAGTTCACACCGGCCTGTCCGGCGGCATACAAATTCGTAAGAATGGGCGCAAAAGGCATTGCCAATGTCTGGCGATGCGTTTGATGGAATGCGGGCGCCTTGCATCCGCCATCGCTGTTCAACGGCTCGCTGATGGCGGCCGCGGTGCCGGGCCGCACGTTCGGCCCGACCCATCCTGCGCTCTGGTGATCGGTGGTTCTAGCTGCCGAGCGGATGCGGCATGTAGCCGACGAAGCCTGATATCTTCCAGCTGCCGCCGACCTTGCTGCAGAAATACAGCGTCTGCCATTTCAAGCGGTCGACGCTGCCGTCCGCCTTGGCAACCGAGCCGTCGAATTTCTTGTGCAGCACGGCGCGGTCGCCGTCGACATCGATGTCGCGCATGTTGGTGACGCGAAACAGCGCCTCGCGCAGCGGCTCGGCGAATTTGGTCGCCGCCGTCTCCCTGGCCTGGCGCAGCCATTCGTCGCGGTAGATGTCCAGCCTTGGAAACTGCAGCCGCCAGGCATCGGCATTGCTGAGGAAATGCGCGTGCATGCCGAAGAAGCTCTCGGCGACGAAATCATCCTCGACCATGGCCCAGTCCTGGCCGATGAAAGCGTCGATGTCGCGCCGCACCAGCATTTCCCAGAGCGCGTGGCGATCGGCATCGCCTGATGGAAACGGGTTCTTGTCGTAAGTCATCGCTGGGTGTCTCCGCTCTGGCAAATGCGTCTGTACGTTGCGGCTTCCAAGCCGCCCGTCAGCGCGTACGATGCAAGCGCTCTTGTAATAAAGCAACACGGATTTCGAAGAATGTTGCTTTCCAACAAGGCCCCTATGAGGATCGCCCCGATCGGCGTAAATGTCGATCGAAGCGGGCGCTGCCATGGCACCCCGTCCTGTCATCAGAGGAGGCTTGTCCCTTGCCGAAACAGTGTTTTGGAACATCGCATGTGCCGTTGTCGCCCGCCGTGCGGGCCGGCGATCTCGTCTATGTCTCGGGCCAGGTTCCCGTCGGCAGCGACGGCATCGTGGTCAAGGGCGGCATATCGGAACAGACCGAGCAGGTGCTCGCCAATATCAAGGCCGCGCTGGCGCTGGCCGGCTGCACCATGGACGATGTGGTGAAGACCACGGTCTGGCTGGAAGATGCGCGCGATTTCGGCGCCTTCAACGCGGTCTATGCCCGGCATTTCCCCAAAAACCCGCCGGCCCGCACCACGGTCGAATCGCGGCTGATGATCGATATCAAGATCGAGGTCGAGGCGGTCGCTTACCGGCCTCTGTAGGCAAAGCAACGAAGCGGAGGTGACCGCAATGCAATTCGACCTCCTGCTGAAGGGCGGACGGCTGATCGATCCGGCCGCTGGCCTCGACGCGCCGCGCGATGTCGCCATCGCCAATGGCCGCGTTGCCGCAGTCGATGCCGATATACCGGCGGACAGCGCAGCGCAGATCGTCGATGCCGGCGGCTGCATCGTCACGCCGGGCCTGGTCGACCTGCACAGCCACGTCTATTGGGGCGGCACGTCGCTTGGCGTCGATGCCGACCGGCTGGCCGCCAAGAGCGGCACCACCACCTTCATCGATGCGGGCAGTGCGGGCGCCGGCAATTTCCTCGGCTTCCGCCGCCATGTCATGGAGCGCTCGAAGGTCCGCATCCTGGCCTATGTCAACATTTCCTTTGCCGGCATTTTCGGCTTCTCGCAGACGGTGTCGGTCGGCGAGTGCAGCGACCTCAGGCTCTGCGAACCGCGCGAGGTGGTCGCAGCCGCGCGCGAGCACCGCGATGTCGTGGTCGGCGTAAAAGTCCGCTCCGGCAAGCATGCCGGCGGCACCAGCGGCATCGCGCCGGTGGATCTGGCGCTGGAGGCCGCCGACCAGGCCGGCCTGCCGCTGATGGCGCATATAGACGAGCCGCCGCCCGGCCGCTCGGAAGTGCTGCCGCGCCTGCGCAAGGGCGACATTCTCACCCACTGCTTTCGGCCGTTTCCCAATTCGCCGGTATTTGCTTCCGGCGCGGTGCGGCCGGACATGCGGCTGGCACGCGAGCGCGGCGTCATCTTCGACATCGGCCACGGCATGGGCTCGTTCGATTTCGCCGTTGCCCGTGCCATGCTCGAGGAAGGGCTGGCGCCCGACGTGATCTCGAGCGACGTGCATCTCTACTGCGTCGACGGGCCGGCCTTCGACATACTGGTCTGCATGTCGAAGCTGCTGGCGCTCGGCATGCCGCTGATCGAGGTCCTGCGCGCCGCGACGCAAGCGCCGGCGCGGGCGATCGCCAGGCCTGACCTGGGCACGCTGGCGGTCGGCACCGTCGGCGATGTCGCCGTGCTCCGGCAGCGCCCGGGCCGCTTCACCTTCGTCGATGCGGTCGGCGCGTCATTGGTCGCCGACCAGAGGCTGGTGTCGGAAGGCATCGTTATTGGCGGCACCTGGTGGCCGAACGAGGCGGGTGATCACAACGAGACCGAGCGTTTCGTGGCGCAGGCGTCGCATACGCATGTCGAGGTGGCGGCGAGGCACTTCGGGCACCGGCACGATTAGCTGATCTCCCCCCTTGAGGGGGAGATGGCCGGCAGGCCAGAGGGGGTCGGTTCGACTGGATGCGACCTCCTTGCGGCAGATGGAGGCTGGCGCTCTACGCGCGGCGACCCCCTCTGTCGCCTTCGGCGACATCTCCCCCTCGAGGGGGGAGATCAGCAGCGCCTGAATTGCTCGGCTTCCCATAGACCGGCGTCTCAATGCCTTCCATCCGCGCCTTGATCTGCAGCGCCACATATTTCGAATAAAACCGCGACAGCGCCAGATTGCCGCCGTGGAACCACAGCGCTTCCTGCGCGGTCGGCTTCCACATGTTGCGCAGTTCGGCTTGCCAGGGTCCGGGGTCGCCCTTGACGCCCGAGCCAAGCCCCCAGCAGGGGCCGACCTTGTCGGCTACTTCGCGCGAGACGATCGAAGCCACAGTCTCGTTCATCGACTGATAGCCGGTGCAGGCGATGATGGCGTCGGCGACGAGTTCACTGCCGTCCTCGAACAGGATGCCGCTCGGGGTCAGCGACTTGATGGCGACGCCGCTGCGGATGCCGATCTTGCCGTCGATGATCAGGTCGGAAGCGCCGACATCGATATAGTAGCCGGAGCCGGTGCGGTAGGCCTTCATCAGAAGGCCGGTCTCGTCGTCGCCGAAATCGAGGGCGAAGCCGGCGGCGCGCAAGCGGTCGTAAAAGGCCGCGTCGCGCGCCTTGATCACCTCGTAAAGCGCCCGCTGGCCCTTGGGCACCAGCGCGAACGGCGTCGAGGCGACGATCATGTCGGCCTTCTCGGTGGTGATGCCGCGCGCCAGTGCGTCTTCCGAGAAGATCTCGAAGCCGACTTCCATCAGCGTGTCCGATTTGACCACCGTCGTCGGCGAACGCTGGATCATTGTGACCTCGGCGCCGCTTTCCCAGAGGTCGACGCAGACGTCATGGCCGGAGCTTGCCGCGCCGATGACCGCGACTCGTCTGCCGCGGAATTTGTCGCCGCTGGCATACTGGCTGGAGTGCAGCAACTCGCCCTTGAACCGGTCGGCGCCCGGCAGATCGATCCGCCGTGGCGGACCGTAGGCGCCGGTGGCAAAGACGATGTGCTTCGGCTTCAGCGTGATCTGGCGGCCGACGCGGTCGACCACCACGGTCCAGACTTTTTCGGCCTCATCATAGGACGCGCTGAGACATTTGGTGGCGACCCAGTAATTGAGCTCCATGACGCGCGTGTACATTTCCAGCCAGTCGCCCATCTTGTCCTTGGGCGTGAACACCGGCCAGTTTTCGGGGAAGGGAATGTAGGGCAGATGGTCGTACCAGACCGGATCGTGCAACACGAGCGTGCGATAGCGGTTGCGCCAGGAATCGCCCGGCCGCGCATTCTTCTCGATGACGATGGTGGGCACGCCGAGCTGGCGCAGCCGCGCCCCCAGCATGATGCCGCCCTGGCCGCCGCCGATGACCAGGCAGTAGGGCTGTTCCTCGGTGCCGAGCTCGCGCGTCTCGCGCGCCCGCGCCTCCGACCAGGTCTCGCGCCTGGGATCGGCCTTGTGGCGCACGCCAAGCGGCCGCTTCGCCCCCTTGCGCTCCTCGAAGCCTTTCAGGTCCGTCATTGCCGTGAACAGCGTGCGGCAGCGGCCGTCGCGCAGCCGCATGATGCCCTCTCCCCTGGCCACCGCGGTTTCGAAGCTGAACCACGCCTCGATGGTGCCATCGTCCGAGATCGCCTCGCCGGTCAGTTGCCACGCGCTCGGCTTGGCCGTCGCCAGCGTCGCCGCCAGCATGTCGGCGATCGCTTCGCGGCCTTCCATGGTGGTGATGTTCCAGGTGAAGGTCAGGAGATCGCGCCAGTAGCAATCGTCGACGAACAGGTTGCTCGCAGCGGCCACGTCGCCGGCTGCGAGTGCCTGCGCCAGGGATTCGAGCCATGCGGCTGCCTGTTTCGTCGGTGCTATTTCGAGCATTTCTTTCCTCTTTGTGCATGCGCCCAATCCAAGTTGGGATCATCAATTGTTGAACTCGGCGCCGCCCCTCATCCGCCTGCCGGCACCTTCTCCCCGTGAACGGGGAGAAGGGAGCTAGTCTCCGAGCGGCTCCATCTCCTTGCCGGTGCGGTGGATCTGGGCGTTGTATTTGATGCGGCGCACGGTCTCGCGGGCCGAACCGTCGAGCTTGTAGGCCGAGGCCACCGCCAGAAGGTCGATCGCCGCCAGGAAGGCGAAGCGCGAGGCCGTCGGCTTCAGCGTGTCGGGATATTCCGGGACCGCCACCGTCAACCTGACGTCGCAGGCGCGGGCGAGTTCGGTGTCGGGCGCTGTTACGGCGATGGCGTTGGCGCGGTAGTGCTTGGCGAGCTCGACGGCCTCGATCACCTCGCGGGTGCGTCCGGTCGCCGAAATGGCGATCACCAGATCGCCCGGCTTGAGCGTCGAGGCGGTCATGCGCATCAGATAGGGGTCGCACTGGGCGCTGACGGTGATGCCGTAGCGGAACAGCCGGTATTGGGTTTCCTGCGCCAGCGCCGAGGAGCTGCCGCCGAGGCCGAACACGGTGACCTGGCGCGCCTTGGCGATCAGATCGGCGGCTTTCTGCAGCTGCGCCGGGTCGAGCTGCCGCTCGGCCTCCTGCAGCGCCCGGCGCGCCTCGCCGAATACGGCGTTCCAGAACGGCATGCCATTGTCATTGCTGACGGAGGGCGACTTGGCCAGATAGAGCGCACCGACGACGAGGCTCTGCGCCAGCTTCAGCTTGAAGTCGCGCACGCCCTCGCAGCCGATAGCGCGGCAAAACCGGGTCACCGTCGGTTCGCTGACCCCGGCGCGCTGGGCAAGGGCGGCGTTGGAGGCGTCGACGGCATATTTGACGTCGTCGAGCACGACATCGGCGACACGCCGTTCGGCCGGGCGCAATTCGCTGTAGGAATCCTTGACCAGCGAGATGATGTCGGGAATGCGCCGGACAGGATCGCGCCCCTCGGTATCCTGGCCTGGAACAGGCTCGTCCTGGCTGCCAGCTTCGTTCATGGGGTCCTGGTCTTTCCCTGGGTTGCGAGGCTGCCGTCTTAGCATGTTTGCACGCCCTGGCTCCACGCGCCCGACCGCATCGCAACGTAGGGTAAAGATCACCTTCCTCCGGTCCTCTCCGATCCGTGTCAGTTCCGAAGTATGTAGGAAAGCAACATGCATTTCAAGGCCGCAAAACCGATATTAAAACAATCAGATAAGCATACTAATCGATTTTCCTGATACGGTGGCCATCGTCGGTGCTTGACAGGAAAGTAGGATAGTTACAGACTGATTTTCGCTGGGGATGAGCCAATGGATCATCGCGCAATCTTCCCGGGGGGCAGATGAATACGGGCGATGCAAAAAAGCCGAAGCTTGGCGTGCAGGCAGCGACCAAGATCTATCACACGGCCTCCGGCGACCTGCTGGCGCTGGACCGCTGCAGCCTCGATGTCAGCGCCAATGAAATCGTCTCGATCGTCGGCCCTTCCGGCTGCGGCAAGACCACGCTCTTGTGGTCGATGTCGGGCCTGCACAGCCTGACCAGCGGCGAGATCCGGCTCGATGGCAAGGCGATCACCGGTCCGCATCCCGATATCGGCATCGTCTTCCAGGAGGCGAACCTCCTGCCGTGGCGCAATCTCGACGCCAACATCCGCTTCCCTTTCGAGATCAAGGGCGAGAAGCCGGACCGGGCGTGGATTGCGCATCTGCTGAACCGCGTCGGTCTCGACGGCTTCGGCGGCAAGTTTCCGCGCGAGCTTTCCGGCGGCATGCAGCAGCGCGCGGCGATCGTGCGGGCGCTGGCGTTGAAGCCTTCGGTGCTTTTGATGGACGAGCCGTTCGGCGCGCTCGACAGCTTCACCCGCGAGGAGATGAACCGGCTGGTCGAGGAGATCTGGCTCGACACCAAGACAACCATCGTCTTCATCACCCACTCGATCGAGGAAGCGATCTTCCTCTCCGACCGGGTCGTGGTGCTGAGCGCCCGGCCGGGCCGCGTCGCCAAGGAATATCGCGTGCCGTTTGCGCGGCCGCGCTCGCTTGAGATCATGGCGACGAAGGAGGTCTTCGACCTCACCAACCGTATCAAGATGGACATTGTCGGCGAACGCACGCGGCCAAAAGCAGCGGAGCGCCCGAGCGCAGAGATCGTGAGGATCAGGCCGTGAGCGGGGGCGACGCCATTCCGGAATTCTCGAAGTCCAAGTCGGGTGCCAAGTCGGGCGATGGCCACGAGGTCAGCCTGACCAATCTGTCGGCCTTCGCCAGCGGCCCCGGCATCAAGTCGGGCAAGGAGGTGGCGGCCATTCTTGCCGTGGCGGTGATCATCATCGGCGGCATCGAACTGGCGCTGCGGCTGTTCCACGTGCCGCTCTACATCATGCCGCCGCCGAGCTCGATCGCCTATGCGCTGTTCGACGAGTTTCCGCTGATCGCGCCGCATCTCGGCTACACGCTCGTCGAGCTGGTGTCCGGCTTCACCATCGGCGCCATCATCGGCCTGGTGCTGGCCGCCGTCATCACCCAGTTCCCGTTCGCCGAGAAGATCGTCGCGCCCTACATCCTGCTTCTGGTCACCACGCCGATGCTGGCGCTGGTGCCGCTGCTGATCCTGCGCTTCGGCTTCGGCTACACGCCGCGCATCATCGCGGTGGCGCTGGCCGCCGGGCCGATGGTGATGATCAATGCCGCCACCGGCTTTCGCCGCGTCGACAGCGCCAAGATCGCGCTGGCGCGCTCCTATGGCGCCAGCACCTTGCAGATCTTCTGGAAGATCCGCGCGCCGATGGCGCTGCCGATGATCCTGGTCGGGCTGATGATCGGCGCCATCTTCGGCCTGTTGACCGCGGTCGGCGCGGAGATGGTCGGCGGCGGCTTCGGCCTCGGCAACCGGCTGACGACCTATTCGTCGATGATCCAGATGCCGCAGTTCTTCGCCGTGGTGCTGATCCTGTCGACGCTCGGCATCCTGATCTACGTGCTGTTCTTCCTGATCGGCAAGAAATGGGCGAGCTGGGAGGCTTGAACACAAAAGTACAGACGACGCCCGGGAGGCGGGCGGCAAGAAACTGACTCAAACAAAAAGGGGAATGCCATGACCAAAGAGAACTCGATCAGCCCGGCGGGCATCAGCCGCCGCTACTTCCTGCAGGTGACCGGCGCCGGGCTGGTGACGGCGACGGCGCTTGGCGCCACCGGCCTCAAGGCCAGGGCCGAACCCTACGGAAAATTCACCTGGATCTCGCCGCGCGGCACGCTCGAAGTGCTCGACGACTATCCCTATTGGGCAGCCAAGAAGGCCGGCTATTTCGATGGGCTGGACACCGACATGCAGCCGGGGCCGTCGGACGGCACCGCGACGGTGAAGTTCGTCGATGTCGGCCAGGCGGATATGGGCTTCCCGTCGCCCGGCGTGTTCTCCTTCGCCATCCAGAACGGCATGAAGCTGAAGTCGGTGTTCCATATGGGCGCCCGCGACACGTTCAGCATCGCCTTCCGCAAGGGCGAGGGCTCGAACGACCTGAAGAAGCTGGAAGGCAAGACCATCCTGCTCGGCTCAGCCGCCTGGCAGTCGATCACCGACCCGCTGCTGGCGGCGCAGGGCGTCGACATCAAGAAGGTCAAATATGTCGAAGCCGGCTGGCCGACATGGGGCACGGCTCTTGCCGGCGGCCAGGGCGACGCTGCCCTGTCGTGGGAAGGCCTGCGCGCCGAATGGATCGCCAAGGGGCTCGACTTCGAATACTGGCTCGGCGTGCAGAACTCGAAGCTGCCGGCCAACACTTTCGTCGTGCGCGCCGCCGACCTCGAGGATGCCGACAAGAAGGCGTTGCTGGAAAAGTACCTGCGCGGCTGGGCGATGGGCCTCGAATTCGGCTACCAGAATCCCCGCGCGGCCGTCGAAGCGGTGTTCGAGCAGTTCCCGACGCTGGCCAAGAATCTCGGGCCGGAGCTCGGCACCACATCGATCCTGCAGCAGATCAACGTCTTCCGCGGCGACATGGACAAACGCGGCGGCTGGGGCTCGCACGACATGGCGAGCTGGCAGGGCTTCTTCGACGAAATCCACAAGATCGGCCAGATCACCGCTCCGGTGAAGGCCGAGGATGTCTGCACCAACGAGCTGATCGGCCCGGCCAATGATTTCGACAAGGCTAAGGTCAAGGCCGATGCCGACGGCGTCAAGCTGTCGGAAGGTTTTGCCGCGCTCGATGTCGAGAAGATCAAGGCGCATCTGTTCGATTCGGCGGTGAAGTAGGGCTGACAATGTCCAGGTCAGCGCCGCCCCTCACCTGCCTGCCGGCATCCTCTCCCCGTAAACGGGGCGAGGGGACGCTGTCGTTGATGATTTCGCCAATCGCAACATTGCGGCCAGCCCTTTCTCCCCGTCACTATACGGGGAGAAATGCCCGGCAGGGCAATGA
>NZ_RZTT01000252.1 GCF_003996995.1 Mesorhizobium sp. M7A.T.Ca.US.000.02.2.1
CCAGATCCTGCTCGAACTCGGACGCATTCATGTGCTCCTGGCCGCGTCGGTAGCAGATCGTCACCTCCTCGGCGCCGAGCAATTTCGACTGCACGGCCGCGTCGATCGCCGTCATGCCGCCACCGATGACGACGACGCGGCGGCCAACCGGCAGGCCGGAAAGGTCGCTGGCCTGGCGCAGTTCGGCAATGAACTCGACCGCGTTGATGACGCCGTCGGCGTCCTCGCCATCGGCACGCAGCGCATTGACGCCGCCAAGGCCCATGCCGAGAAACACCGCATCGTAATTGCGGATCAGATCCGACAGCTGATAGTCGCGGCCAAGGGCCTTGCCGTTCTGGATGTCGATGCCGCCGATCGCGGTCACATAATCGACTTCGGCCTGGGCGAAATCGTCGACACTCTTGTAGGCGGCGATGCCGTATTCGTTGAGGCCACCGGCTTTCGCGCGCGCCTCCAGAATGGTCACGTCATGGCCGTGGCGGGCGAGCCGGTGCGCGGCGGCAAGGCCGGCCGGCCCGGCGCCGACTACGGCGACAGTCTTGCCGGTCGGCTCGGCGCGCGGATAAAACTGCTTGTTCTCGCTCATGGCGACATCGGTGGCATAGCGCTGCAGGCGGCCGATCTGCACCGGCTTGCCTTCCGCCACTTCGCGCACGCAGACTTCTTCGCACAGCGTTTCGGTCGGGCAGACGCGGGCGCACATGCCGCCCAATATGTTCTGGTCGAAGATGGTCTTGGCCGAACCGATCGGATTGCCGGTCGAGATCTGGCGGATGAACAGCGGAATGTCGATCGAGGTCGGGCATGCGTTCATGCACGGCGCGTCGTAGCAGAAATAACAGCGATCGGATTCGACCAGCGCCTCGTGGTGATCGAGCGGCGGATGCAGGTCGGAAAAATTATCCGCATACTGGTCGGCCGAGAGCCTGCCGCCCGCAATGCCTTCCCTGAATTGGCCTTCTGGCATCGTCAGTTCCCCATGTTTTCTTTTGGGGAAGGCTAGCACGTTTTATTTTTTTATCAATTGGTCAATTTTCGGCGCAAGCCACTGAAAAGGCTGAGTAATAACATGAATTCTTTACTCATGTTATCGGAGGCCGCTGCGTCTACAGTGCGAGTGAATGGCCGGGTTCAAGCTTACAGCCATGAATGGTCTTGACCTCCTCCGCGACCAGTTGCTGCAATCGCCACAGATTGCGGTCATGGATGCCGAACGCCTCGAGGTGGCTGACCGTGTTGTAGAGATATTCGGCGCCGGATCCGATATGCCCGCAGGCTCTGGCCAGCACGCTCGCCACTCTGTCCAACGGCTGGTTCAGCGACGTTCCCCTGCCCTTCACGCCGACCCAAAAACCGAGCGCGCGCAGCGTGCCTTGCGGCGTATGCACCGGCAGCCAGCGGACCGTCTCGATGCTTTCGTGGTCGCTGATCTCGCGCCGCAGCAGCCTTTCGATCTGCGCCGGCTTCTCACCCTCAGGCAAGCGATAGATCACGCCGTTGCAGCGCCCGCCCCGTTCGAGCGCCATCATCAACCCAGGCTGCTCGGCGCTGCCGCGCCACCGCACCATGTCGAGGCAGAAAGAGCGGTGCCAGCCAAAGGCCGTGGCGAGCTGTTGCTCGACCGACTCGAATTCCGGCTTCCAGATCAGCGACCCATAGGCGAACACCCATAACGGTCCCTCATCGGCTTCATTGGACAGCCGCAAGGCAAGGCTTTGAAAGTCCTCGTCGTTCATGTCTGTCCAGCTCGGGTCCGGGCCGGGATCGGCCTCTTCCCGATGGCACAGTGCGACAAGCTCGGGCGTGAGCGACATCAAGCGCATGGACGACAACCCCTCATCACCGCAGAGAAATCGAAAACCGCTGGGTGCGCAACCAGGGACCGCTTGGCACACACACCCATTGTTGTCCGGGCGGTGTCGGATTTCCGTCGTGAGGATCGTCCTATGATGGACGACGATCACACATGAAAGGTGAGGAGACCGAAAATGCCAAAAACCCCGATGCCCTTCTTCTGGTACGAATTGATGACATCAGATCTCGACGCTGCCCAGGCGTTCTACCCCAAAGTGGTCGGCTGGAAGGCCCAGCCTTTCGACGTGGCGCCGGGCATGCCGCGCTATGTCGTCATGAATGTGGGCGAACGTGGCGTCGGCGGCCTGATGACCTTGCCCGAGGATGCCGCCAGGATGGGCATGCCGCCTGCCTGGCTTGGCTATATCCACACCAGGGATGCCGACGCTGCCACGGCATCGCTGGAGAAAGCCGGCGGCACCGTTCACCGGCAGCCCGACGACATTCCGGGTGTCGGCCGCTTTGCCGTCGTCGCCGATCCGCAAGGCGCGACGTTCATGTTCCTGCAGCCGAACGGCCCTGACCAACCTGTCGTGCCGGCCGGCACGCCGGGTCACATCGGCTGGCACGAGCTTTATACGAGCGACTGGAAAGCCGCGTTCGATTTCTATTCCGAGCAGTTCGGCTGGGTCGACGCCGGCGATTTCGACATGGGCCCGATGGGCACTTACCAGACCTTTACGGCCGGCCCCGAATCCGGCGGCGGCATCATGAACAAGCCGGAGCAGATCCCGGTGCCGGTGTGGCGATTCTACTTCAACGTTGCGGCCATCGACGCGGCGGCCAAACGGGTCACCGACAATGGCGGCAAGATCCTGATGGGGCCGATGGAGGTCCCCGGCGGCAGCTGGGTCGTGCAGTGCCAGGACCCGCAAGGCGCACACTTTGCCTTGATGGCGCCGGTCCGCTGACCGCGATAAGGCACCGCTGACACAAAGCGCCGGCTTCGGACCACCGATGAAGGCCTCCCCCCTGCCTGGCGCCGTCTCATTCCGGCGCCAGCACGGCGACCTTCAGCTCAGCTTTTTTCGCGCCGCTGAACTGGACGGTGGCCGGGCCGGGCGCAAGCTTGAAGCGCACGCTCTTGCGGATGCCAGGGCATGTTTTCACGCCACTATAGCCCGCCGACTTGATGGCCTGGCCATCCTGGATGACATCGATCCAGGCCTCGCCCGAGAGACTGATCTGGATGGCTCCCTCGGACGGTACCTCCACGCTGGCGACGGCACCAAACGTGTCTGATGCCGGGGCACGTTCGGGCGCTACCGCAAAACCGGCTTTCTCTACCGGCACCAGCTCCAGGTCCGCAGCCGCACCGACCGCCAGCGCCGTTCCGGACGGCGTTGCCGGTGCTGCGGCAAACAGGGTCTGCTCCCGCGTCACCGGCCACTTGAACGCCTCACAGCCGGCGTCCTCGGCCATGGCGAAGCTGGTGCCTGCAAGGATTGCGAAGAGGCTGATGGCAGCTTTTTTCATGGCAAAGGGAACCCACATTTCTAGAGTGCCGCACCATACAACCATAACGATAGGACTGCAACCCTTGCGGGAAAAATATGAAAGGTCAATTGGGGAACATTCCAATCACCGATTGTTGACGGCAGGCCGTGGGAAGTGAATGGTCCATTCCTGGGTGATAATCTATGGCCGGGCGGATTGAAAAATGGAGTCGTTATGAAGCTTTTCGAAAGCCTCTCCAGATACCAGCCGCAGGCGCTCGCCGTGTT
The DNA here is from genome assembly GCF_003996995.1 of Mesorhizobium sp. M7A.T.Ca.US.000.02.2.1. GTDB lineage: Bacteria > Pseudomonadota > Alphaproteobacteria > Rhizobiales > Rhizobiaceae > Mesorhizobium. The sequence continues at coordinate 3,582 of NZ_RZTT01000252.1, forward strand.
GCGCATCATGACCGCGCTGCAGTTCATCGAGCATGGCAGCCAGAAACTGTTCAACTTCCCCGTCAGCGCCGATCCCCACGCCCTTTCCGGGCTGACCGTGACCGCCGCCATCCTCGAATTCGCTGGCGGCATCCTGCTGGCGCTGGGCCTGTTCACGCGGCCCGTGGCATTCCTTCTGGCCGGCGAAATGGCGATCGCCTATTTCATGGCGCACATGCCGCGCGACTTCTTCCCGGTCAACAATGGCGGCGATTCGGCGATCTCGTTCTGCTTCATCTTCCTCTATCTGGTGTTTGCCGGCGCCGGCGCCTTCGCGCTGGACAACCGCCGCAGCGCCTGACGCCCAGAAGAAGGGGCGTGACTAGTGCATGTCACCCAAAAGTGCCCAGCGATTTTGGGACAACGACATGCACAAAACAGGTATCTGAAGCGCATCGGCGAAGCCGAAGCGCTTCAGGCACGCATCCGTTCGAAATTGGCGTCGAAAAGCGGCACCGCCTGCATGCGTGCCGTATGGCGCTTGCCCAGCAGCTCGATTTCGAAGCCGTCGCTCTCATCGGCGATCTCCTTCGGCACATAGCCGACGGCGACGGACTTCTTCGAGTGATGCGCATAGCCGCCCGACGTCACCCAGCCGCGCACGGCGCCATCGAACCAGATCGGCTCGTCGCCAATGACATCGGCATCGTCGGCATCGACGATAAAGGCGCGCAGGCGCAATTTGCCGCCCTGCCTGCGCTCGGCCAGCGCCGCGGCCTTGCCGATGAAATCGGCGTCCTTGCCGTAAGCAACGAAGCGGTCGAGCCCCGCTTCCAGCGGCCCGTAGATCGGCCGGTACTCGCGCCCCCATGAGCCGTAATTCTTGTCCAGCCGCAGCGCATTGAGGGCGCGCGAGCCGAACAGGCCGATGCCGAATTCCTCGCCCGCCGCCATCAGCGCTTGATAGGCGGCGCGCTGGTATTCCGGCGCCACCCAGATTTCGTAGCCGAGATCGCCGGTATAGCTCACGCGGCCGACCAGGCACGGCGCCATGCCGACATCCATCCGGCCAATGGCCATGAAGGAAAATGCCGCGTTGGAGACATCCGAGCGCGTGGCCTTTGCCAGCACATCCCGCGCCTTCGGACCGGCGATCGACAGACCGGTGAGCCTCGAGCCCAGCGCTTCGATGCGGACCGATCCATCGTCAGGCAGGTGCTTCTCGAACCAGCGCATGTGGTATTGCTCGGCGATGCCGGAGCCGGCGAGGAACCAGCCATCCTCCCCCAGATTGGCCAGCGTGAAGTCGCCGATCAGCCTGCCGTCCTGCTTCAGCATCGGCGCCAGCGTCATGCGGCCGGGTTTCGGCAGTTTGCAGGCAAGCATCCGGTCGAGCCAGGCGGCCGCCCCCTCACCCGTCACCTTGTATTTGGCGAAGCTCGAAATCTCGGACAGGCCGACACTGTCACGAACCGTCGCGACCTCCTTGGCGACCTGCGTGAAGTCGCTCGAGCGGCGCCACGAGAACTCGTCCTTGACGCCTTCCGGTGCGTACCACAGCGGCACTTCCAGCCCATAGGCAACGCTCCATTGCGCACCCTTGACAGACAGCAGATCATAGATCGGCGTCGTCTTCAGCGGCCGCCCGGCTGGCAGCTCCTCATTGGGGAAGCGGATCGAAAAGCGCCTGGAATAATTCTCGCGCACCTTGGCGTTGGTGTAGGCCATCGTCGCCCAGTCGCCGTAGCGCGCGACATCCATCGCCCAGATATCGGCGCCGGGATCGCCCTCGATCATCCAGTTCGACAAAGCGAGGCCGACGCCGCCGCCTTGCGAAAACCCGGCCATGACACCGCAGGCGACCCAGAAGCCCGGCAGGCCGCGCACCGGCCCGACCAGTGGGTTGCCGTCCGGCGCAAAGGTGAAAGGCCCGTTGATGATCTGCTTGATACCGGTGTTCTGGAAGGCGGGGAAATGGCGGAAGCCGACCTCCAGCGACGGCGCGATGCGGTCGATGTCCGGCTCCAGCAATTCATGGCCGAAATTCCATGGCGTCTGGTATTCGGACCACGGCTTGTTGGCCTTCTCATAGGTGCCCATCAGCATGCCGCCGCGCTCCTGGCGCAGGTAAAGCTCGCCGTCGAAATCGACCGCATGGATGATCTCGGTGCCGGTCTTGGCATTCCAGGCGGCGACCTCAGGCATGTCCTCGGTGATCAGGTACATGTGCTCCATGGCAAGCACCGGCAGTTCCAGACCAACCATGCGGCCGACCTCGCGCGCCCACAGGCCGCCGGCATTGACGACATGCTCGGCCACCACGTCGCCCTTGTTGGTGATGACACGCCACAGCCCGTCAGGACGCCGCACGATGTCCTCGACCTTGGTGAAGCGCTCCACTTCCGCCCCAAGTTTCCGCGCGGCCTTGGCATAGGCATGGGTGACGCCTGAGGGATCGAGATGGCCGTCCTCCTTGTTCCTGACGGCGCCGACGAACTGCTTGGGATCGAGCAGCGGCATCAGCTCGGCCGCTTCGTTGGGCGAGATCTCCTCGAGCTCGATGCCGAGATAACGGCCCTTGGCGACGACGCCGCGCAGCCAGTCCAGCCGCGCCTCGGTTGCCGCCAAAAGCACGCCACCGGTCAGATGCACGCCGGTCGCCTGGCCGGACAGCTCCTCGATCTCCTTGTAGAGGTTGATCGTGTATTTCTGCAGCTTGGCGACGTTGGGGTCGCCATTGATGGTGTGCATGCCCCCGGCCGCGTGCCAGGTCGAGCCCGATGTCAGCTCGTCGCGCTCCAGCAGGACAACATCGGTCCAGCCGTGGCGGGCGAGATGGAACAACACGGAGCACCCGACGACACCGCCGCCAATGACCACGACCTTTGCATGCGATTTCATGGATTTTTCTCTAATATCAGTGAGTTGGATGGGTGAGTGGATTCAAGCTGGGAACGATCACGGCTCGCCCTGCCCGATCGCTTCCTTGCGCCTGGCCATGTAAGCCTCCAGCGCCTCGCGCACGGCGATATCCATCACCGGCTCGACATAGTCTTCCAGCGCCTTCTTCCACAGCCGCGTCGCGCGCGCCGTGGCGTCGAGACCGCCGGCTTCCTGCCAGGCCTCGTAATTCTGCCAGTTGGACAGCATCGGCTGGTAGAAGGCGGTGGCGTAGCGCTCCAGCGTGTGCGGCTCACCGAAGAAATGGCCGCCGGTCGGCACCGCGCCCAAAGCCTCGACGGCAAGCTCTGCCTCGTTGACCTCGATCGGGCGCAGGAACTCCATCATGTGCTGGATCATCTCGACATCGATGATGAGTTTTTCGAACGACGCCGTCAGCCCGCCCTCTTGCCAGCCGGCGGCGTGGTAGACGAGGTTGCCATGGCCGAGCACCGCGCCCCACAGCGCCATCAGCGTCTCATAGGCGCCTTGCGCGTCGGCAGCGTTGGAAGCCGAGCCCGGCGTCGTGCGGTAGGGTAGCCCGTAGCGCCGTGCCAGTTGCCCCGACGCAATGTTGGCCTTGGTGTTCTCAGGCGTGCCGAAGGCCGGCGCGCCGGACTTCATGTCGACATTGGAGGTGAAGGCGCCATACATGACCGGCGCGCCCGGACGGACAAGTTGCGTCAGCACGACGCCGAACAGCGCCTCGGCGTTCTGCTGCGCCAGCGCCCCGGCCAGCGTCACCGGGCTCATCGCCCCCATCAGCGTGAACGGCGTCACCGCCACCGACTGGCCGAACTCGGCCATGGTCATCAGTCCTTCGGCCATCATCTCGTCGAAGCGGCGCGGCGAGTTGACCGAGATGATGGTGGTGATGCCGGGATCGTCGCGCATCTGGTCGAGCGTCAGCCCGCGCGAAATCGCCATCATCTCGATGCCGTCAAGCGCCCTGCCCCTGCCGATGGCCGAGACATGGAAACTCTTGTCGGTCAGCGTCAGATTGGTGAAGTATGTGTCGAGATGACGGGAATTGGCTGGCAGTTCGACCGGTGCACACACCTGGTTGCCCAGCATGTGGATGCAGTTGAAATGCTGCGCCAGCCGGGTCAGATCCGAATAGTCGCGCAAATTGCCGGCGCGGCGCCCGCGCTCCATGTCGTGTACATTCGGCGGCCCGGCGACGAGGGTGAAATTGATGGTGTTGCCGCCGAGATGAACCGCGTTGGCCGGATTGCGCGGCGTCAACACATAGCTGGACTGCGTGGTCTTCAACACGTCTTCGATCAGGCCGCGATCGATGCGGACATTCGCTGAGGCATGATCGACTTCGGCGCCAGCCTTCTCGAACAGCGACAGCGCCCGCGGGCTCATCACCTCGATGCCGAAATTCTCCAATATGTGGATCGACGCCTGATGGATCTGCTCGATCTGGTCGGGCGACAGCATGGCCATTGGCGGATAGGGATTTGTCACCCGCCTGAGCGGCAGTTGCGGGATGGCCGACGGGCCCCTGTTGCTGGTGCGCTCGGCGCCGCGTTTGCGTCTTGGTTCGTTCATGCCCGGCATCAAAGCCCCGGCAAACCGGGCAAGCTGTCAGAAATACGCCGTTTGCGGGCGTGATTTTCGCCACGGCGGCATTTCTGTAATATCTATTTAGAGTAAGCGACGAAATACGTCGGATTACTGACACAAATTCCCTCAAGCGACTGCTTGGGCGAAGCGTTAACGGACGCTGCAAGATTCCCTTTATGATTTCGGCCTATTGCTGCGCCAATGCGTAGTTCGAGTTTTAGTAAAATTGGTGCGGTTTGCGTGCTGCTGGCGCTTTCGGCCTGCGCCACGCCGCCCAGCCACATCAACAATGTCTGTGCCGTCTTCGACCAGAATGACGGCTGGTTCGACAACTGGCAGTCGGCCGCCGAGCGCACACAGCAGAAATACGGCATCCCCGTTCCCGTGCTGATGGCGACGGTCCGCAAGGAATCCGGTTTCAAGAGCAATGCAAGGCCGCCGCGCACCAAGCTGCTCGGTTTCATTCCGTGGAAGCATGTCTCGTCGGCCACCGGCTTTTCGCAGGCGCTGGACGGCACCTGGTCGCAATATCAGCGCGAGACCGGCAACTGGGCGGCCCGGCGGACGAAATTCGCCGACGCCGTCGACTTTGTCGGCTGGTATCATTCCAAAACGGCAGACACGTATGGCGTCGCCCGCAACGACACCTACAACCTCTATCTCGCCTATTATCTCGGCTGGACCGCCTATGGCCGCGGCAACCGGGGCGATGCCGGCGTCCAGGGCTATGCCCGGGCCACCGACAAGATGGCGCGGGACTACGCGCAGCAACTGAGCGAGTGCGGCAACTGAACTAATTCCGGGCATGAGCATTTCAACCAACCGCTGATGGACGGCATGCCTTGCCGACTAGCGGCAAACGCTCATCGCTTCGTCATCCACGGGCGGAGCAAGGAGCGCAGCGACGCAGCGCAGACCCGAGGATCCATGCCGCGACTTCAAATCGCCGCCGCGGGCAGAAATTGTGCTCCGCTGCGCCCTCGGCTGAGGTCGCGGCATGGATCCCAGG
>NZ_RZTT01000253.1 GCF_003996995.1 Mesorhizobium sp. M7A.T.Ca.US.000.02.2.1
GACAAGGGCTGCGCCGACCGCCAGCACCAGGCCAATGACCAGGCCCCAGTTCAACCGCGAGAAGGTGAAGATCTCCGGCAGATAGGATGTCGCCAGGATCGGCGGCGTCTCCGACCAGCCACCCGGCCGCTTGAACAGGAAGATGGTGAAGTAGGACGTGAGCAGCACCGCCACGTAGTTCGACAGGATCGTCGAGACGACTTCGTTGGTGTTGTAGCGGGCGCGGAAGTAGGCGGGGATGGCGACCCAGGCCGCGCCTGCCACGACCGCGAGCGCCAGTGCCGCCAGCGTGTGAATGCCCGCGGGCAGGGGCATGGCAAAGCCGACCCACGCGGCGGCGAAACCGCCGAGGAACAGCTGGCCTTCGATGCCGACGTTGAACATGCCGCCGCGCAGGCCGATGCAGGCGGCGACACCGCAGATCAGGATCGGCGTCGTCTGCAGCAAGGTCCCGGCGATCTTCTCCTGATCGCCGAAGGCGCCGCGCAACAGCGTCATGAACACACGCACCGGGCTTTCGCCGACCATGAGGATGATGATCGCGCCCATCAGCAGCGCCACGCCGATGGCGATCACCTGGCCGGAAACGGCACGCAAATGGTCTGTCATGATGCGGTCTCCGCGGCGAATTCCGGCACGGCCACGCCTGCCATCATCATGCCGATGCGCTCCTCGTCGGCCTCGTCGCCGGCGACCTCGCCCATGATCCGCCCGTTGAACATCACCAGGATGCGGTCGGCAAGGGCGGCCAGTTCGTCGAGCTGCACGGAAATCAGCAGGATTGCGCGGCCGGCGGCGCGCTGGCGCATGATCTCGTCATGAATGGCCTCCTGGGCGCCGATGTCGACGCCGCGCGTCGGCTGGTCGATCAGCAGGAAATCGGCGCCGTTGGTGAATTCGCGCGCCAGAACGACCTTCTGGATGTTTCCCCCCGAAAGCCGCTTGACCGCATCACCGGCTCCGCGCGCGCGAATATCGAAGCTCTTGATCAGCGTTTCGGCGTTTTGATTTATGGCATTCCAGTTGAGCATGCCGGCGCGGCTCCATGGGGCGCGGTGCTGGCGGCCCATCAGGGTGTTGGCTGCTATCGAAGCGTTGCGATCGACCCCGCGCACCATGCGGTCGCCTGGAACATGGGCGAGGCCTGCCTGGCGGATCGCGGCGGGGGAGAGCGCGGTGAGATTCCGGCCCTTCAGCCACGCCCCGCCATGGCTTGCCGGTCGCAAGCCCGAAAGCACTTCCGCCAGCTCCGTCTGTCCATTGCCGGCCACACCCGCGATCCCCACCACCTCGCCGGAGCGGACGGTGAAACTGGCATCGCGAAGAGCCGGCAGCAGGCGATCGTCGCGCGCCCACAGATCCTTGACTTCGAGCACCACGTCGCCGTGCAGCGAAGCGCGCGGCCGGCGGTCGAAGCTCACCTCGCGGCCGACCATCATGTGCACCAACTCGTCCTTGCTGAGCTCGGCCGTCGGCCGGGTCGCCACCTTCCTGCCGTTGCGCAGCACCGTCACCGTGTCGGACACTTCCATCACCTCTTCCAGGTGATGCGAAATGAAGATCACCGTCATGCCTTCGGCCACGAAGCTGCGCAGTGTCTGGAACAGTTCACGGCTTTCCTGCGGCGTCAGCACGGCGGTCGGTTCATCGAGGATGATGGTGCGCGCGCCGCGCACCAGAACCTTAAGGATTTCGATGCGTTGCTCTATGCCGACCGAGAGCAGCCCGACGCGCTCGGTCGGATCAACCTGCAGGCCGAAGCGCTTCGACAGGTCGCGCGTGCGCGCAATTTGTGCGGCGTGGTCGATCAGCCCATGGCGACGGATTTCCATACCGAGAAAGACGTTGTCGGCAACCGTGAGCGAGGGAACCAGCTTGAAATGCTGGTGAACCATGCCGAGGCCGGCCTTTATGGCCACGGACGGATCGGCGATCACGATCTCTTCACCGTTCAGCCGGATCGAGCCTTCGTCCGGCTGCAAGAGGCCGAACAGGATGTTCATCAGCGTCGTCTTGCCGGCACCATTCTCGCCGATGATGGCGTGGATCTCGCCGCGGCGGACCGCAAGGTCGATGCCGTCATTGGCGACGAATGCGCCAAAACGCTTGGTGATGCCAGTCAACTCGACGGCCATCGCGGCATTGCTGTGGAGGGTCGGCGACCCCGGCGTGTTCGACAACGTGGCTCTCGCAGATTGGACACTGATCCGCCGCGGCAAGCCGCGGCGGATCAGTGTAGCGCTTTCTTGGGAGGGAGGCGCTGTTGTTGGCTTACTTTGCCTTGGCGATCACGATCTTGCCGTCGACGATGCCCTTTTTGATCTCGTCCAGCTTCGCGGTCACGTCAGCGGGGATCTTTGGGGCAATATCATCGCAGACCTTGACCTCGACACCGCCCGAGGCGAGGTCGAAAGTGCGGGTGCCGGCGGTGATCTTGCGGCCCTCGACCTCGTCCTTGATCAGCGTGTAGACGGCGATGTCGCCGCGCTTCAGCATGCTGGCGAGCACATTTCCGGGAGCCGAGCCGCACATGTCGATGTCGACGCCGATCGAATATTTGTCGACCGCGGCACTTGCCTGCATCACGCCTTCACCCGTCGGGCCGGCGACGTTGTAGACAATGTCGGAGCCTTGGCCGTAAAGCGCCTGGGCAAGTTCGCTTCCCTTGGCCGGGTCGTCGAAGGTTCCGGCGAAGACGGAGTTTACCTTGACGTCGGGCGCGGCATATTTGGCGCCTTGCTCGTAGCCGCCCAGGAAGTTGCGGATTACCGGAATATCGCGGCCGCCGACAAAGCCGATCGCCTTGCCGTCGCCGATCTTGTCGAAGGCGGTGCCCTTGGCTTCGATCATGCCGGCAAGCGCGCCGGCCACGAAGGATCCCTGCTCCTCGGCGAAATTGGCGTAGATCATCTTGGGGTTGTCGAGGACGCCATCGATGAACACGAAGCGCTGGTCAGGATATTCGGCGCTGACCTTTTGCAGCGAGTCCACCAGCTCCCAGCCCATCACGAAGATGAGGTCGTACTGCTTGCCCTTGGCAAGATTCTCGAACTGCTGCTGGTAGTCGAGCGCGCGATTGCCGGTGTCGACCAGCTTGAGGTCGATGCCGAAATCGGTCTTGGCCTTGTTGAGGCCGTTGACGATCGAAACGCCAAAACCCTGTGCGAAATATCCCGAGATCGCGGCTACGGAAACCTTGTTCTGTGCGGCGGCCGGTCCGAACGAAATGGCAAGCATCGTGCCGGCCAGAAATAAACTCTTGAGCGCCCTTTTCATGTCATTCCCCTTCAGCTTTTTCCAGCTTTTGAAGCCACGCTTTGACCATCCCCACATATCGCCGTAACAACGGCGAGTTCGTTGATGGTCATATGAGTTTAGGAGCGGCTTAACAGGCTGTCAATCGTCATCCGATGCAGTTTTCTTGGCCCTTCGCCCACTTGCTCGACGTCTGCGCTTGACAAATGTCGATGGGCATAATTGTTGATAGTCTAACGAGTTTCTATGAACGACGGGATGAAGGAAGCGAAACAATGCCGGCTGTGGTGGTCAGGAAATTTCTGGTTCAGGTCGAAGAGATATTCCATGAGGGCGGACCCCACGCGGCACGCCCGCTCAAGCGAGGCGCGGTCGTCGCGGTCATCGCAAACCCCTTTGCCGGACGCTATGTCGAAGAGATCACCGGCTTCATGGAAGACCTGAAGCCGCTCGGTCTCGATATGGCCCGGCGCCTGATCGACGCCATTGGTGAAGGCGGCCAGGCCATCGAAGGCTATGGCAAGGGTGCCATAGTCGGCGCCGCCGGCGAGCTTGAACATGGCGCGCTCTGGCACAATCCGGGCGGCTACGCGATGCGCGAACTGCTCGGCAATGCCAAGGCGATCGTGCCTTCGACCAAGAAGGTCGGCGGCCCCGGAACGCGCATCGATATCCCGATCACGCACATAAACGCCTCCTATGTGCGCAGCCATTTCGATGCGATCGAGATCGGCGTTGCCGATGCGCCGCGCGGCGACGAAATGGCCGTCATCCTGGCGATGACCACCGGCGCACGCGTCCATGCACGGGTCGGCGGCCTTGCTGCCGCCGACATCAAGGGCGAGGACGGATTGCGATGAGCCCGGAAATTCGCCGCATCATCACCATCGTCGAGGAAACCCGGATCGAAGGCGGACGGCCCGTCGATCCGCCGACGCGGCGTGCCGCGGCCGTCGCGGTGATCCGCAACCCCTATGCGGGCACCTATGTCGAGGACCTGTCGGCACTCAGTGCCATCGGCGAAGCGTTGGGCGACATCTTGCCCAGGCGCGCGGTCGCTGCTCTGGGCATTGCCGGCGACCGGGTCGAGAGCTTCGGCAAGGCCGCCGCCGTCGGCGCCGATGGCGAGCTCGAACATGCCGCCGCCATCCTTCATCCAAAGCTCGGCGCCCCGTTCCGCGATGTGCTCGGCAAGGGCGCCGCGCTCATTCCTTCATCGAAGAAGTGCGGCGGCCTCGGCGTGTCGCTCGATATTCCGCTCGGTCACAAGGATGCGGCGCGGGTGCGCAGCCATTTCGACGGCATGGAGGTTCGTGTTCCCGACGCACCGCGTGCCGACGAGATCGTCGTCGCTATCGCCGTCACCGATTCCGGCAGGCCGCACCCGCGCGTCGGCGGGCTGACCAAGGACAAGATTGTCGGGATTGACGGCGTCGGCTGACCGTCAGGCCGCCAGGATTTCCGGCACGCGCAGCGCCGGAGGCGTATTTCTGCTCCGGCCGGTCCGCACCACGCCGTCGATGACGACCATTCCAATGCCTGGAAGATTGCCGAGCGCCACGCTGTCGAGCAGCCCGTCGCCGGCGCCGCCGATCGCCTGATCCATGAAGATCAGGTCGGCGGCGCGACCGACCTCGATCAAACCGCGATCGTCCAGTCTGCGCACGCGCGCCGTGTTGCCGCTGGCAAGACAGAACGCCACTTCCGGAGCGATGCCGCCCAGCGAAGCCAGCATGGTGAGCGTCCGCAGGATGCCGAGCGGCTGCACGCCGGATCCGGCCGGGCTGTCGGTGCCGAGGATGACGCGCGAAAGTTCGCCGCGCTGCCTTGCCAGGTCGAGCACGAACAGTCCGGTGCGCAAATTGCCGTTATGGACGATTTCAAGCGCCCTCGAGCCCTTCTCGCAGATCTGCCGTATTTCCGCGTCGGGCAGGGCGGTCGGCCCGCCATTGACGTGGGCGACGATATCGGCGTCGACCTCCAGCACGACATCCGCGCCGATGCGGCCGGAGCCGGGCAGGGATGGACCGCCCGTGTGGGTCATCGAGGTCATGCCGTATTTGCGCGCCCAGGCGATCATCATCCGGCCGGTCGGCCCATCCTTGACGCCGCCAAGTCCGACCTCGCCGACAAGCGTCACGCCGGCCTCGGCGAGACTGCGGAAGTCTTCTTCGGTAAGGCCGGGTTCCAGGATCGGTGCCCCGGCCAGGATCTTCATGCCGTTCGGACGGAAGTTGGAGAAGGTGCGTTGGGCAGCGATCGCCAGCGCCTTAAGCCCGACAAGGTCGCGCGGTCGGCCCGGCGTGTGGACTTCACCCGCCGAGATCATGGTGGTGACGCCGCCATGCACAGTCGAATCCATCCAGCCGATCTGGTTCTGCCGAGGCGTCCAGTCGCCGGCCACCGGATGGGCGTGGTTATCGATAAGACCCGGCGAGACCGCGCAGCCCATTGCATCGATGATCGTCGCCGCGCTGCCGCCATCAATGTCGCCTGCCTTGCCAATGCCTGATATGCGTCCATTGGTCACGACGATGGTGTCGGCGTCGATGATCGGTTGTGCGAGATCGCCACTCAGCATGAGACCGATATTGCGGACGACGAGCGTGTTGGCAGACGACTGGAGGTCGGACGACATCGGTTCTCACTTCTGCTGTTATGGAAAAAAGGACTGGACGCGGCTTATTTGCCGCCGTCGCCATTCGATGGGTCGTCGTCGTTGATGCGCTGGAGCAGGCGAAGCAGCGTCGCCTGCTCAGCCGGCGAGAGCGGCGACAGGAACCGCCGCCCGACCTCGACGCTGCGTTCGAGCCGCTCCAGCGTATAGTCGGTCCCTTTGCTGGTCAGCGCGATCATCGTCAGGCGTTGGTCGGTTTCGGAGGCGCTGCGCGTGATCAGCCCGTGTTTGAGCAGTTTGCGCATGACGATGCTGATGGTCGATGGGTCCATCGCCGTCAGCCGGCCGAGATGGTTCTGCGAAACTTCGCCATGCTTGAGGATCGTGGCGAGCGCCGCGAATTGCGTTGGCGAAAGGTCTTCGCCGGCCATGACCTGCTGGAAGCGCAGTGTCGCGCGCTGATGCGCCCGGCGGATGACGTGCGCCGGGTGGCGGTCCAGTTCATAGCCGGTCCCGGCGTATTGCTGCAGCACCTGCTCGCGGCTCGGGGGTGCATCGCCGCTCGGCGTTTTCGGCGTCGCGCCTTTTTCGGATTGCGGTTTCTTTTCAGTCGTCACACCGGACTCCTATCGCCGCTGTCTTGGATGTCGCCGGTTCGGAAAAAGCTCAAGCCGCGACCTCCGCTGGTTGAAGCGACGTCCCGTCGCGGAGGGCTGCGACGACATCAGCCGAATCGCTGACCACGCCGAAATGGGTCGCTATGTCATAGAGCGAGCTTTCCTGCTCGCGTGGTCCCGTCGCCGCGCAGCAATCGCTTGGCACCACCACCTCATAGCCCTCGAAAAAGGCATCATGGACGGTCGAGCGCACACAGATGTTGGTGACCACGCCGAAGATGATCAACTGATCGGTCTGCATGTCTTTCAGCGTCAGGTCGAGGTCGGTTTGAAAGAAGGCCGAGTAGCGCCGCTTGATCACATGGATCTCGTCATCGCGGGCGCCGAGATCCTCGATGATCTCCGGCCCCCAGCTTCCATCCAGGCAATGCGGTGTGCGCTTCAGCCATTCGCGCTCGCGTCGCATGCCCGGCCGGTGGCTGTCATGGACCCAGATCACCGGCACGCCGGCGGCGCGCGCGGCCTCGATCACGGCCAGTTGCGGCGCGACCAGCGTCTCGTACCCAGGCAGGACCATGGCCCCGCCGGGCTTGCAGAACTCATTGACCATATCGATGACGACAACGGCCGCACGGCGTGGATCGAGGCGCACCGCATCATCGTGCCGATGTGAGGAAAAACTGTCCACGGACATGGCGAGCTCCTTTGACCGATCGTTGATGCTCATACAAAAAACCCTGGCGGATGCCAAGTCAATCCCGTTCGACGCAAAGCGTGCTGGTCGGCCTTGCGCACCGCGCTCCGACAAGCGTATGCGCTATTTGTCCATCGCGAAATGGCCTTGACAACGCTTGTCAGGCATGTGCTCGATTTGTATGACCATCAACAATATTCAAGCCGCTTAATTGCGGAGCCGAGGCCGAGATATGAAAACCATCGTCACCGGAGCCAGTGGCCTGCTTGGCCGCCATGTGGCCGAGGCTCTGGTTGCGGCCGGCCACGATGTGCTTGGTGTCGATGCCGTGGTGCCGGGTGAGGTCGCATGGCGCCACGCAACCGCCGATTTGACCGATCTGGGATCGACACTGCAGTTGGTGCGCGATTGCGATGCCGTTGTGCATGTCGCGGCCATTCCGCGGCCGACTGGCCGGGCCGGCGGCGAGGTGTTCAAGACCAACATCGCGACCGCCTACAATGTGGTCGAGGCAGCTGCCATGGCCGGCGCCAGGCGCTTCGTCTATGCCTCGTCCTTCAGCGTTTTCGGCTATCCCTTTTTCGAGAAACCGGTGCGACCGCCCTATCTGCCGGTCGACCTGGACCACCCGGTCGGCGCGCAGGATCCGTACGGCCTGTCGAAATGGCTGGGCGAGGAAATCGTCGACGCGGCGGTGCGCCGCGGTGCCTTCTCGGCGGTCAGTGTCCGCATGCCGTGGATCCAGACGCCGGGTTCTTTTTTCGACGGCGTCGGGCCGCGCCGCGCCACTGCCGACAGTGCCCGCGACCTGTGGGCCTATCTGGATGCGCGCGACGCCGGGCAGGGCTTCCTGCGGGCGCTTGAATGGCAAGGCGACGGCCATCTGCGCGTCCTCCTGAGCGCCGCCGACACATTCATGGAAGAGGAGACCGAAGCGCTCGTGCGCCGGGTCTATCCTGATGTCGCTCTGTCGCGGCCGATCGCCGGCTTCGGCGCCGTGCTCGACACGGTCCATGCGCGCGAAACGATCGGCTTCGAACCAGAGTATTCATGGCGTTCCTATCCAAAGCCGGAGACCCAGGGATGAAACGGTTCGACCAGAAAAAGGTCCTCGTCACCGGCGGCGCCGGCGCGATCGGCAGCGCAGCGGTGCGGCGTTTCCTTGACGAAGGCGCGCGGGTCGCCATTGTCGACCGCAATGGCGCGGCGGCGCGGCAATTGGCCAGCTCGCTGGGTGAAAACGCCATTGCCATCGAAGCCGACGTCACCGATGAAGCGGATGTGCGGCGCGCCGCCGCAACGATCGTCGAGACGTTCGGCGGCCTCGACGTGGTGTTCAACAATGCCGGAATTTCCGGCGTCGTCGCTCCCGTTCACGACCTGCCGGTCGAGGACTGGGATACGATCATCCGCATCAATCTGCGCGGCATCTTCCTCGTGCTGCAGGCTTCGCTTCGCGCGATGATCGAGGCCGGCACCGGTGGCTCGATCGTCAACATGGGCTCGTCCATGGCCGGTTGGGACGTCCTTTCGGGCGGTGCCGGCTATGTCGCCTCCAAACACGGCGTGGTCGGCCTGACGCGGGTCGCGGCGCTCGATGCCGCGCCCTACGGGATACGCGTCAATGCCATCTGCCCCGGCGTGATCGAGACGACGCTTGGCGTGCCGGTTTCCGGCGACGGCGAATTCAAGAGCAGCGTCCAGCATTTCGCCGACCGCATTCCGTTGCGCCGCATCGGCCAGCCGGACGATGTCGCGGCCGCCGTGGCTTTCCTGGCCTCCGACGAGGCGAGGCACGTCACAGGCGTGGATTGGCTGATCGACGGCGGCC
>NZ_RZTT01000254.1 GCF_003996995.1 Mesorhizobium sp. M7A.T.Ca.US.000.02.2.1
CGAACATGTCTTCTATGCCGAGATCACTGGTCAGGCGGCGGAGGCGCGGCTCGCCGCCCGGGCGGCCAAGGAAGAGCTCACCCGGCTGATGGGTCTATGGGGACCAGACGTCGATTACTCAGTCCCCGACACTCTTCCAGCCCTGCCGAAGGGCGCCAAGGCCAAACGCGCGATCGAGGGGGAGGCGCTAAAAAACCGCGTCGACCTTGAGATCGCGAAGCTTGAGCTGGAAGCGTTGGCGAAATCCCACGGCCTGACCGAGGTGACGCGCTACGTCACCGATCTCGAACTTCTCTCCGGCGTAGAGGTGGAACGGGAGGAGTCGGAAGAGGACGGAACGGAGACGAGTGTCTCCCCTACTCTGGAACTCGAGTTTGTCATTCCGATTTTCGATACCGGCAAGGCCCGCATGCGCAAGGCCGAGCTTGCCTACATGCAAGCCGCAAACCGGATGGCGGAGAAGGCGATCAACATCCGGTCCGAGGCCAGGTCCGCCTATGACGCCTACCGCTCGACCTATGACATCGCTCGGCACTATCGCAACAGTGTCGTGCCGCTGCGAACAAAGATCGAGGCGGAGTCGGTCCTCACCTACAACGGCATGATTACCAACACGTTCGAGCTTCTGGCGGACACCCGCGCGAAAATCAGCTCGATCATGCTTTCCCTCAACGCCAAGCGCAATTTCTGGCTGGCAGACGTCAATCTCGGAACTGCCATCCATGGCGGCGGCGCAAGCGCGCCCGGGGGCGGCGACGCACCGGCCGCGGCCGAAGCCGGCGCACAAGGCCACTGAACTCAAGGAGAAGAAAATGCTTTCAAGACGTCAGTTGCTAAGCGCGGGAGCCCTGCTCGCCGGCGCCACGGCATGGACCAAGACCTCGGCGATGGGTTTGCCGGACGCGGCGGTAATGGAGTCCCCGGACATGCAGCCACCGATATTTCCGACGAGCGGCCCGGACTACCAGCCGGTGGTGACGCTCAACGGCTGGACGCTGCCGCACCGCATGAACAACGGTGTGAAGGAATTCCACCTTGTCGCCGAAGCGGTCGAGCGGGAACTGGCGCCCGGATCGACTGCCTATCTTTGGGGTTATAACGGTCAGTCCCCCGGGCCGACCATCGAGGCGGTCGAGGGCGATCGGGTCCGCATCTTCGTGACCAACAAGCTGCCGGAGCACACCACAGTGCATTGGCACGGCATGATCCTGCCCAGCGGCATGGACGGCGTGACCGGTCTTACCCAACCTGGAATCCCCCCCGGTAAGACCTTCGTCTACGAGTTCGACCTCGTGAAGAGCGGCACCTTCATGTACCACCCGCACGCCGATGAAATGGTCCAGATGGCGATGGGCATGATGGGCTTCTTCGTCATCCACCCCAAGGACCCGAAATTCATGCGGGTGGACCGCGACTTCGTCTTCCTGCTGAACGCATTCGACATCGAGCCCGGATCCTACGTCCCGCGCATCATGGAGATGACGGATTTCAATCTCTGGGCCTGGAACAGCCGCATCTTTCCGGGGATCAGTCATCTTCCAGTGGCTAAGAACGACCGGGTTAGGGTCCGGGTCGGCAACCTGACGATGACCAATCATCCGATCCACATGCATGGCTACGACTTCGAGGTGACCTGCACCGATGGCGGCTGGGTCCGCCCCGAGGCGCGGTGGCCGGAGGTGTCGATCGACATCCCCGTCGGCGCCATGCGGGCGTACGAGTTCGAAGCCAAATACGAAGGCGACTGGGCGATCCATTGCCACAAGTCGCATCACACGATGAACGCCATGGGCCACGACGTGCCTACGCTTATCGGTGTCGATAACTCGAAGGTCACCGACAAGATCCGCCGGGTGCAGCCCGAATACATGGCGATGGGTGACCGCGGCATGGCCGACATGGGCGAGATGGAGATGCCGCTTCCGGACAACACCGTTCCGATGATGACCGGCTGGGGCCAATTCGGCCCCATCGAGATGGGCGGCATGTTCTCGGTCGTGAAGGTGCGCGAAGGCCTGTCCGCGAACGATTACGCCGATCCCGGATGGTACAAACATCCGGAAGGAACCGTGGCTTACGAATGGACCGGTGATGTTCCGGCCCCCACAAAGTCAGGCGACGCAAAGACGATGGCCCCGGCAGTGCACGGCGGTCACGGCAAGCAGGGATGACAAACCGAACCCCCTCAACCCCAACAAAGAGAGTGTGCAGCATGAAACAAATAATCGCAGCGGCCATTTTGATGGCGATCAATTCCGGAGCAGCTCTTGCCAGTGGCACCCACGCCGGAGGCCATGGAGACAAAGCTGCCACGATGCCGATCGGTAACCCTGGTGAGGCCGGCAAGGCCAAGCGGACTGTCAGCATCTCCATGTCGGAGAAGGACGACGGGACGATGTTGTTCCAACCGGCTGTGCTCAAGGTGAAGAAGGGTGAAACCGTTCGCCTGAAGTTCGTCAACAAAGGCAAAATTGACCACGAATTCGTCATGGACGTTCATGAAGGGATCATGGAGCACAAGGCGCTGATGGAGAAATTCCCCGAGATGGAGCACGCCGATCCCAACGCGATCCGGCTGGCGCCCGGTGCCAGAGGCGAGATCATCTGGACGTTCGCCAATGCCGGCGAGTTCGGTTTCGCCTGCCTGGTCCCGGGTCACTACGATTCCGGCATGAAGGGCGACATCACCGTCGCCAACTGAGTCAGAAACGCGAAGGAAGCAACCATGGCACTATTGGTAAAAGTACTATCGACACTCGCGCTCGTACTCGCCATTGGCGGGAGCGCGCTTGCGCAGGAATACGTGAAGGGCGAAGTCATCAAGGTCGACGCCAAACAGAAAAAGCTGACGATCAAACATGAGCCGCTGACGAATCTCGACATGCCCGCGATGACAATGGTGTTCGTCGTCGCGGAGGACGGCATGCTCAAGAAGGTCAAATCGGGTCAGGCGATCGAGTTTACAGCCGACCGCGTCAACGGACGCATCACGGTCACAGGTATCAAGTGATCCGGGACTAGCGCCGCGGGTTGAAATCAACCCGCGGCAACGCTCCGATCGGGCAATGCCATGAGCACGGGTGTCAGAATAAGGGGGCGGCGCAGAATGTAATCCAGAGATTTTCTTTCCAATCATCACGCTCGGAGCGGCTCAGAGGCATCACTATAGGATATTTTCGCGTACCCACGCTCACGTAAGCCGGGGAGGCACAGCGAACGCCTGCACGATGCCTACCGGTATCTTCATACCTGATGGCGCCACTCGCGTCTGTCTGCACGCTGAGCTTGACCGACGTCGCATCAGGAAAAATGGCGGTGTAGAAGACCAGTTGCTCCGCCGCTATCGAGGGCGTAGCCACCAAACGCCGGCAAAAAATGCAATGGCGCGCATGTCCTATTCCCGAGGATGGGACAGAATACTATCATCTATCGCGCCTATGTTCGAGTTTGCCGGACCAGCGGCGCATGGGAAGTGTTTTCCAAGAGCGCATATCGCCCCGAGCGATTGCGTTTCCAGATCTCCACTCACTCTCATCCTTGAAGATTCGGATCAGAATCGGATCGGCCGGTGTCATTTTCCGCCTGCCCATATCGCTGACGAGGCTTGCATTGATTGGCCGGTTTGCCTTGTCCGCGATGCGGCGGGCAAAGGCAGCTGTAATTGCGAGTTCAGGATGGTACTGGTGGGGTTTAGAACCCCGAGACAAAATACCTTTATTATCAATCAGTTAGAAGAATCAGGATTGTCTAGGTAGGTTTCTCCAAACCTTCTCGCCAAAAAATATACATTGATATCAGACGCTTATGTGGCAGTGATGGTAGCGGGAGAGGGACTTGAACCCCCGACCCCAGGATTATGATTCCCGTGCTCTAACCAACTGAGCTACCCCGCCAGGGCGGCGAAAGGCCCGAAATCCGCCTCAAATCGAAAGGCATGTCGGGGGCGTTCGCCAAGGTCGCGCGGATATAAGGTTGGGAGGGTGAGCCTGTCAAGCTTCGAAGCAACCGGCTTGCCGGCTTATCGTCATTATCGAAAAGCTTTGCCACGCGGACATTTGGTTGCCGCCGCCGGGGTTGAGTTCGAAGGGGCACGTCGCTATGTCTCGGCCACGAGTTTTTAGAGTTGAAACAGATGAAGCCGCGCATAGCAGTCCTCGGTTGCGGATACTGGGGCAGCAACCACATCCGCACTCTCAAGGCGCTCGGCGCGCTGTACGCGGTCTCCGACACCAACCGGGCCCGCGCAGAAGGCTTCGCCAGCGAGCAGGACTGCCTGGCGATCGAGCCGGACCAGCTGTTCGTGCGTGACGATATCGACGCCATCGTCATGGCGTTGCCGCCGCAATTCCATGCCGACCTTGCCGTGCGTGCCGTCGCGGCCGGCAAGGACGTGCTGGTGGAAAAGCCGATCGCTCTGACTGTGGCGGATGCCGAGCGTGCGGTGCAGGCGGCCAAGGACAATGGCCGCGTCTTCATGGTCGGCCATGTCCTGCGGTTCCACCCTGCCTTCGAGACGCTGAAAGGGCTGATCGACAAGGGCGAGCTCGGCGAAGTCCGCTACATCCACTCGCACCGGCTCGGCCTCGGCAAGTTCCACACAGAGAACGACGCGCTGTGGGACCTGGCGCCGCACGATCTGTCGATGATCCTGGCGATCACCGGCACGGAGCCGATCGAGGTGCGCGGCGAGGGGGCCGCCCTGCTCGACAATCTCAGCGACTTCGCGCATCTGCACATGCGCTTCCCCAACGGCCTGCGCAGCCATCTCTTCACCTCGCGTCTCAATCCCTATCGGGAGCGGCGGCTGACCGTGGTCGGCACCAAGGCGATGGCGGTGTTCGACGATGTCGAGCCATGGGAACGCAAGCTTGCCGTCTACCGACATGCAGTGTGGCAGGACAGCGGCCAATGGGCCTTCACCACCAATGAGCCATCCTATGTCGCGGTTGCCCAGGGCATGCCGCTGACACGCGAGCTGGAGCATTTCATCCAGTGCATCGAGACGCGTGCCGAACCGCGTACCAGCGGCGAGGAAGCGATCAGGGTGCTACGCATCCTGACCGCCGGCACGGTCACCCACACCAAGTCCAATTCCTGAAACGCGGATTATTCGGCGGGAATCTTATTCCGCGGGAATCTGGGCCGGCCGGGCGGCAAGCCGGGTCAGCATGGCCTCGGCCTCGGCGCCACGCTCCGAACGCTCGATGAAGCCGCCGCCGAACACGCGAGCTTCGTTGCCGTCATCGGAGTAGAGCACGCAGGCCTGGCCCGGCGCGATGCCGGATTCGCCGTCGACCAGTTCCACCCATGTGGCACCGGCACGATGATGCAGCACGGCCGGGCGCGGCGGCCGCGTCGAGCGGACCTTGGCGAACAGCTCCAGGCCGCCTGCAGGGACGTCTGTGAGCGGTCCGTCGCCCAGCCAGTTCATATTGCGCAGATAGATCTTGTGCGTCTCCAGCGCCTCGCGCGGGCCAACCACGACGCGAGCGCGGTCGGCATCGAGGTGGACGACGTAAAGCGGCTCGCCGGAAGCGATGCCGATGCCGCGGCGCTGGCCGATCGTGTAGCGCAGGATACCCTCATGGCGGCCGAGCACGCGGCCGTCGATGTGGACGATGTCGCCCGGATTGGCCGCAGTTGGCTTCAACTTGGCGATGATGTCGGAATACTTGCCCTGCGGCACGAAGCAGATGTCCTGGCTGTCCTGCTTGGCGGCAACCGCCAGCCCCATCTCCTCGGCGATGGCGCGAACCTGAGGCTTCGACAGGCCGCCGAGGGGAAAGCGCAAATAATCGATCTGTGCCTGCGTGGTGGCGAACAGGAAATAACTCTGGTCACGGTCGGCGTCGACCGGCCTGTAGAGCGCGCGGTGGGCGCCGTTGGCGCCGGAACGGATGTAGTGGCCGGTGGCCAGCGCGTCGGCGCCGAGCTCCTTGGCGGTGGCTAGCAGGTCGGCGAACTTCACCGTCTGGTTGCAGGAAACGCACGGGATCGGCGTCTCGCCGGCGACATAGCTCTCGGCGAAGGGATCGATGACCGCCTTGCGGAAGCGTTCCTCGTAGTCGAGCACATAATGGGGGATGCCGAGCGTCTCGGAGACACGGCGGGCATCGTCGATGTCCTGCCCGGCGCAGCATGAGCCGGCCCGGTGCGTCGCCGCGCCGTGGTCGTAGAGCTGCAAGGTGACGCCGACGACGTCGTAGCCCTCGCGTTTCAGCAGGCCTGCGACGACAGAGGAATCGACGCCGCCCGACATGGCGACGACGATGCGGGTGTTTTCGGGACGTCCGGGAAGATCGAGACTGTTCATGATGCTTTCGTTCTGCGCGGCGCCTCAATGCCAATGTCGAGAATATAGGTCAAGCTTTACCGCCGCGCCAGCGTGCAGGGCGATTCACCGGTTGCGGCCGATCTCCGCCAGGGGATGCATTTTCCCCGGCAAATCAGCGTTTGCGGGCAGATGTTTCAAATGCCGGCGAAAAGACTAACGCGGCGTTCATGATCCTTACCTAGTCATTAGGGTCTGCTTAGGCAATTTTTAAAGCTGTGGCGGTAACGTGGCGGGGATTGGGTCTTTGAGTTTTTTGTAGAGAGTACGATGACCGATCTGGTTAGACCGAGAGTCAAATATGTTATCGGGCCTGACGGCAGCCCTCTTACGATTGCCGATCTGCCGCCGACCAATACACGTCGCTGGGTTATCCGGCGTAAGGCGGAAGTGGTTGCGGCCGTGCGCGGCGGGCTTTTGAGCCTGGACGAGGCATGCCAACGCTACAAGCTCACCACCGAGGAATTCCTGTCCTGGCAGGCGTCGATCGACGAATATGGCCTTGCCGGGCTGCGCACGACACGCATCCAGCAATACCGGCACTGACATTGCGAATTTAGACGAAGGGCGCGGCTAACCCCGCGCCCTTCTGTTTTCACCGTTCCCGCTCAGAGCGATAGCACAACCTTGCCGATCGGCTTGGTGGCGAGGAAGGCGTGAGCGGCCCCTGCCTGGTCCAGCGGGAAGCTCTTCGCCACATGGACGGCGAGCTTGTTGGCATCGATCAACCGAGCCAGTTCCACCAGGCCCTCCCTGTCGGGCACGACGGACATACGCTCGACCCGAATGTCTCGCGCGCCGGCCTGGGCCCTGGTGTTGTCGCTGACATCGAGCAATGACACCAAAACGCCGCCACGCCTGAGCACCTTCAGCGAGCGTTGGGCGTGGTCGCCGCCCATTGGATCCAGCACCAGATCGATGTCGCGAACCTGATCGGTGAAATCGCCCCTGGTGTAGTCGATGACCTCGTCGGCGCCGAGTTCGCGGACGAAATCGAGCTTGCCCGGGCTGACCGTGGCGACAACGTAGGCGCCGCGCGCCTTGGCGATCTGCACCGCCAGATGACCGACGCCGCCGGCTCCTGCATGGACCAATATGCGCTGCCGCGATTTCAGTCCGCCGTGGCGAACAAGCCCTTGCCAGGCGGTGAGGCCGGCCAGCGGCAAGGCGCCTGCCTTGAGGTGGTCCGCGCCCTTCGGCTTCAGTGCGATTTGATCGGCAGGTACGGCAGCCAGCTCGGCATAGGCCGCCGCCTGCTTGGGAAAGCGCGGCATGCCGAATACCTCGTCGCCGATCTTGAAGCCGGTGACGCCGGCGCCGAGTGCTTCGACAGTTCCCGAGATATCCCAACCTAGGATGAAGGGCGGCTCGCCGAGCAAGGGGTAGTAGCCGGCACGGACGGCGCCGTCGACCGGATTGATGCCTGCGGCCTTGACGCGAACCAGCACTTCGCCGGCCTCTGGCGTGGAATCCGGCTGATCGGCGATGACAAGGACGTCGGGTCCGCCGACGGAATTCTGGATAACGGCACGCATTGAGATGTCTCCTGCTTGGTTGGCGCCACTATCATTTGGATAGTAATATTCCCTTGTCTAGTATGTACCTTCCTGATATATACGCACCTCATGGATAGTGAAGATGATTGCGGTTTTGGCTATGACGCGTTCCGGCGGACGTGTCCTTCGCACACCGTGCTGGAGATGCTGGCCAGCAAATGGGTCTATCTGGTGGTTTGCGCGCTGCGCAAAGGCCGGCTTCGCAATGGCGAGCTTGCCCGAAAGCTCGAGGGCATCACGCCGAAGATGCTGACTCAGACGCTGCGGGTGCTCGAGCGCGACGGCCTGGTGCGGCGCGAAATCTTCCCGGTCATTCCGCCGCGCGTCGAATATGAATTGACCGAGCTCGGCCAGAACCTGGCGGGGCTGCTTACCCAGATCAGGTCATGGGCGGAGCAGCATGCGCCGGATATCAAGGATGCCCGTGCAAGGGCAATTGCCGAGAGTGAAGGGGATTGGGCCGCGTAGGGCGGGTTCATTTTTCCCGCCGGAGCCGCAAGCCGCGACAATGCGCCAGCCTGATGGCGAGCGTTGGTGCGGCAAACCGCCAGGTCTTAGCCGATCATGGCGCTGCGGCCACCGACTTCGGCTTCGCGGATCTTCGTGTCGCGCGATTCCAGCATTTCCGCCTTGGAAAGCTCCGCTTCAGCTTCGCCGAGTAATGATTCGGCGGCGCTTCGCTGCTGGGCGAGGTCGCTTTGGGAATTCCTGAGGTTGTCGCGGCGCAGGCGAGCCGCCTTGGCGAAGGTCGGATAGGCGAAATGGTTGATGTCTGTGATGCCGGCCTTCTTTTCCTCGGCGGTGATCTGAAGCTCCAGCTCGACGGCCATGCGTTCGAACTCGGCGATCATCATGTCGAGCTGCAGCAGCTGCCGCCGCTTCTCATTCACCTGAAACTGTTTCAGCCGAACGAGGTTTTCACGTGACTTCATGATTCGGTACTCCCGGAAACGCACACCCGCACTTATCGTCCAAACCACCTGGAAACGCCCAGGCCGCACCCGTGTCCACCGCCTTTCCCCGAACTATGGGAAACAAAACCCTAAAGTTTTTTGCCGGCGGTAACCATTCGTTTACGGGCATTGTTAATCATACGGGTCAGGACTTAAGGC
>NZ_RZTT01000255.1 GCF_003996995.1 Mesorhizobium sp. M7A.T.Ca.US.000.02.2.1
CCGAACCGGCATGGCTGACCGCAACCCTTTTTAGCGCGATCGAGGTGTCGCTGGAGATCACCTTAAGCCAGTCCGAGGCAAAGCGTTCGAGGCTTGCGGTCAGCGAGGCAAGATCGAGCCCCTTGCCGTCAACCGGCGCCACCCGCACTTTCGAGGCCTGCCACTGCACCGTCGCCGTCAGCAGCCCGTCACGGTCGCCGAACCATTTGTAGAGCGTTTCCTTGGAGCAGCTGGCGCGGCGCGCCACGGCGGTCATGGTCAGTTGATCGCCCTCTTCGACCAGCAGCCGCAACGCTGCGTCGAGCACGGCCTTCTGTCGCTCTGTCAGCGCTTCGCTGGTGTCGATCTCGGGCACGCTGTGCAACACGCTCTTCTCTCGAAAGGTCGGGCCACCGGTCATTCCGATATGCCGTACCGTACGTTACGGTTCGGCATATTGCGCAATCCGAGGCCGCGCGCAAGAGGGCGGGCGCAAAATATCTGCAAGTGATGCGTTGCCGCGCGACAAGCCTCGCTAATCGGAGGCTGGCGGATGGCGCAATCGTCCAAGCAGTGCGGAGACCCTGGTCAATTCATCCGCCGACAGTTTGGCGCCAACCAGTTCGGTGATCGACCGTCCGTAGACAGCCCACATCTGGCGGCGTGTCTCGCGGCCCTTGGCGGTGATGCGGATGGTGTGGCCACGGCCGTCATCGGCCACCGGCAGTTTCTCGACGAGCCCATCGGCCTCTAGGCGGGCCAGCAGGCGCGAAATGTTGTATTGCGCAAACAGCGTGCGCTCGATGAGCTGGAACGGCCGCAGCCCGCCCTCGCCCGCCTCAGCGAGCTCATGCAGCACGTCGTACCAGGCAAGCGGCGGCAGGCCGGCCGCCTTCAACGCTTCTTCAGCGCTTTCCATCAGCTGGCGCGAAACGCGCATCAGGCGAGCCCAGGCCTTGATGGCTTCTGGCGAAGGCGTGGCTTTCTCGGTCATGGCCAAGCATAGGCAGTAGATGCATCTGCATCAAGCTTGACGATCGATGCATGTGCATCTATATAGATGCAAATGCATTAACCTTGGAAACCTCATGGCACACAAGCTCATCCTCGTCAGCCATCACCTCTGCCCCTATGTGCAGCGCGCCGCGATTTCGCTGGCCGAAAAGGGCGTGCCGTTCGAGCGCATCGATATCGACCTGGCCAACAAGCCGGACTGGTTCAAGACGATCTCGCCGCTCGGCAAGGTGCCGCTGCTGCGCGTGCAGCGAAATGGCGAGGAAACGGTCATCTTCGAATCGGCCGTCATCCTCGAATTCCTCGAAGAGACGCAAGCCAATCCCCTCCACCCTGCCGACCCCTATGCCCGCGCCCGTCATCGCGCCTGGATCGAGTTCGGTTCGGCAACCCTCAACGCCATCGGCCGGTTCTATTCAGCCTCGACCGAAGCTGGCTTCCTGGCCGAATCCAGCGCGCTGTCCGCCATGTTCGATCGCCTCGAAGCCGAGCTGGCGGACGAGCCCGGCGGGCCCTGGTTCGCCAGCAAGCACTTTTCGCTGGTCGACGCCGTTTACGGTCCGGTCTTCCGCTACCTCGATGTCTTCGACCGCATCGGTGATTTCGGCATTCTGGACGGCAAGCCGCTCGTTCGGGCCTGGCGCAAAGCGTTGAGTGAGCGCCCGTCGATCAGGCAAGCCGTGGCGCCGGACTATCCGCAGCGCCTGCATGCTTTCCTGCAAGCGAAGGGATCGCACCTTTCAGGGCTCATCCGGCAAAACAATCCGGCCACCGCGCTTCGGCCAGCCCGATCCGCTTGAACGGATCGATCGCGGGCAAGCGTTGGCTCGCGGCCGTCAGTTTTCGAACATGACGAAGGCGGCCCACACCCGAGGGTCCTGCGCGCCTGATATCTCGCCGTCGCGGGCATCGCGACGGGCCTGGCGCAGCGCTTCCGGATAAGTCCGCCCGGCGGCGAGATGGCCGTAGAAGCTCACCATGAAGGCAGCGGTTCCCGCATCGTCCACAGGCCAAAGGGCTAGCAACGAGCGCTTCGCACCGGCAATGTTGATTGCCGTCGGCAGGCCGCGCAAACCGCCGACGAATGTCTCCTGGCCACGGGCCGTCTCGCAGGCGGAGAGCACAAGCAGGTCGAGGTTCGACAGGTCCCACATCATCAGCTCCATGCCATAGAGCCGGCCGTCATCATCATCGCGCTTCATCGATTGCCGGTTTCCCGACTGGGACAGCACGACCTCACTCTGCCACAGCGCATTCACGGCACCGACGCCGCCCTCTTTCTCGTCGCGGTAGGCACCGTGTGTGGCCAGATGCGCGACCGTGGCCTGCTCCATGTCCTTGCGCAGCGCCCGTTCGCCGGCAGTGGTTCCGGTAAGGGTCTCGACCGAATAATGATCGCCGTGCAGGATCGAGGCGATCGCGTCGACTTCCTTGCGGGTACCCGGTAGCGGTTCGGCACCCTTCTCCGCACCCCGTGCGTAATCCAGGCCGCCGGCCAGCAAGGCCTTGCCGGACTTGGGAAAACTCTGATCGACGCCTGCGTTCAACAGCGATTCCGGCCGGGTCAGCATGCGCACCAGGAAGCGATCATCGAGCGACGCGCCCTTGCTGTCCTGCAGCAAGGGGAATGGCACCGAAAACAGCTTGCCGTCCGGCACCACGAAAAGCGTGTCGGCGCCGCCAAGCGACGGCTCCAGAGGTGCGATCAGACCGGCGTAAAGCCCTGTGAATGTCGCGTTCAGATCGACCAGGGTCACAGCGCCACGCTCCTGCGCGGAGCGGGTCGACCTGAGGTTTGCCATGCGGGTTTCCCGGGCGGCTGGGATGAGCCGGCGCGGATCGCCGAGGTCATAGAGCGACGGCTGCTGGTCCTTGCGCGTGACGATCGCGTAGAGCCGTTCGTCTTCCAGCGGATCGGCGCTCTCGCGGTCCGCCCGCCACTTGCGAGTGATGAAATAATCGATCAGCGCCTCGTTGCGCTGCAGCAGCGTGTTTGCGGATGGCAGTGGCTTGTCCACCACGCTTTGGTCGAATCTGTACTTCGTCGTGACTCTCGTGATCGCCTTTTCGTACGCCGCCTGAGCTTGGTCGGGCCGAACCGCACCTGGATCGTCGGCACTGTCGCCACTGGAAGCAGCCTCCTGGTAGGCCAGGGACAGCCGTATCCCGGCCTGGATCAAATGCCGTGTCTCCATATCGTTCGGATCGATCAAACGCGACAGTCTGCGCAACTGATCCCGTTTGTCGTTTTCGAGTGTCGGCCAGCGACGCACCGCTTCAGCGAATGCCGGCACTGCCGATGCGTTGTTTTTTGCCAGCCGCGCATAGTCGTAGAGCATGTCATCGGCCAAGGCGCGGCTGGCTTCAGCGACGACCGGGTTGGCGGCCGTGCTCACCTGGAACCAATTCCAACGCAACATGTCATGGTTGAGAGCCGCAAAATCGGTGGCTGCAGCCTCGGGATTCGTCTTCGCCTTGAGGTTGGCCATGGCCTGCCGCGCGGCAAAGGTCAGCGGGTGTACCGAGCCGTATGTCGATCCGGCGATGCTATAGGCCCGATCGAGTTGGTTCATGCTGTTTTCGGTATCGCCCATGGCGGCGAAATGCGCGGCGAGCAGGTTGGCGATCTTGATTGCCAATATCTCGGGATAACTCGCGTGGTTGGTCAGCGGCAGCAAGCGTGCGAGCGTCGGCGCGTCGAGCGGCTGTGCACCGGAAAGAGCCCTGGTGTAGAGCAGCCAGGCATCGGCCTGCTCAATCAAATTGCCTTCCTGCTTGAGGACGACAGCGATATCCCGGTCCTGCTGGAAATAGCGCAAGGCCTCGTCGTACTTGGCGAGGTCGAGATAATCCTGAGCCGTGTTGTTGGCGCTAACCAGAACGTTGAAGTGATTTGGCCCGTAGTAGCCGATACGTTTCTCGAGCACATTCAGGTCGTACTGTAAGGCGCGTGTCGGTGCCCCGATCTGACGCAACATGTCGGCAAGATTGTTCTGCAGCTTCCAGGTGAAGCGATCATCCTGGCCAAGCACCCGCTCCGCAATCTCCAGATTGCGCTGGTCGACGTTGATCGCCGCAGCGATTTGACCGAATGCAGCGATCCCTGTCGCCAGCACATCGTTGGCATACATGAGTTCCGGGGATTCCGTGCCATGATAGCGGGCGTAAAGATTGGTTGCTGTAGCGCACATGGAAACGAAGCCCTGATAGTCTTTCTCGGCCTGTTTCAGCATTGCGTAATTGAGATAGAAATCGGCACGCTTCGCGACATCCTGCTGCATCGCCCTGGTTTTCAGGCCTTCGGCAAAAATCTCCACGGCGTTGTCGAGTATCTGGTTGTTGAGAAATGTCGCGCCGGCGTTCGAGTAACTCTCGACCGTAAATTCATAGAGGTCGCTCCTGGCCGCATCGAGCAGCGCTGCCCGCAACTGCACGTAACCGTCGTCGAAACGCGCCACCTCCATCATCAGCTTGTAGGCCGCATCGATCCGAGCCTTCAGCGCCGCTTCACTGTCTGCCGGAGCCTGCTGGCTGGCCTGACCTGGCGTCTGGGCTTGCGCCTGCGGCAAGGGCAGCATCACGACCGACGTGGCGAGGACAGACGCAACGACCCGCATCAGGTCTAGCGATTTTCGGACTATGGACATGACAGCGTTCATTCGGATCGGTCTGAGGCGAAAAACTCTAGGATGCGGTCGTATCATGACCCGGATTTTGTCCGAAATTCCACCGTGTTTCCTTGAGTCCGATCCGTTTGAACGGATCGACCACCGTGCCCGCCACCATCGAGGCAAGGAATTGCGGCGCCGGCGGGATTTTTGCCACCGTCGCCACCAGCCTGTCGCGGATGAAGGGCAGCGCCACCGAATCCGACTGGTAGAACGGCGTGAATGCCAGCGACAGCGCCTGGAAGATGCGGACATGCCAGCGCCGCGCCTTCGCATAGGCCTCCAGCGCTGCCTCGACGTTTGACGCCCGCGCCAGCGCATTGCTGAGCGCCGCGGCATCGAGCAGCGCCATGTTCGCCCCTTGCCCGAGTTGCGGACTGGTGGAATGCGCCGCATCGCCGATGACGGCCAATCGCCTACCGGCCGGAAGCTTCATCGTGTGGTGGCCATAGCGGGCCAGCGAGAGCTGGTCGAAACTGTCGATCTGGCTGGTGTATGCCTCGCTCTGCGGCCACAGCCGGACCACCCTCTCCTTCCAGGCGTTCAGGCCGCGAACGCGCACCTCATCGGCATCCGACGGCTTCAGGCTCCAGAAGAAGGCCGCCATCTTTTCAGCGCCCGGCTGCGGCCGGCCGATCGGCAGCACGCCGATCATCACGCTCGCTTTGTCGTAGCGTTGCAGCAGCGCGTGCTCGTCGAAACCATCGCCGCGCCAGCCGAGCGAGGCCCAGAACGCGCCATAGGTGAGTGGCCGCGGCTCGCCTGGAGCGCTTTCGCGGCGCAGTTTCGAGCGCGAACCGCTGGCGTCGACGACCAGATCAAATGGCCCTGCCCTCCGCCCGTTGCCACAGATCAGCGTCGCCCGTTCGCCGGTCTCCAGGGCCTCGATCTCGACGCCGGTCTCGATGGCGATCGCCTCGCTCTGCGCGGCGCGGAAAAGCACGCCGAACAAAGCCGCCCGGTGCACCGCCAGCCCGAAGCGGCCACCGCGTTGCGCATCGTAGCGGACATCGAGCACGGTACGGCCAGTGGAAGCATCGGCGCCATGCAGGCGGTCGATGCGGCTGCCCAGCGCCAGTATGTCGGGAAGCAGGCCAAGATCGGCCAGCACCGTCAGCCCTGTCGGCTGCAGGATCAGCCCGGAGCCGACCGGCTTCGGTTCATCGAAGCGCTCGAACACCGTGACCCGATGCCCGGCACGCTTGAGATAGAGCGCCACGGCCAGTCCCGCCGGCCCGGCGCCTGCAATTGCGATATCATAGGAAATGCCAGTGCCCCCAAAGCCGGATTGGCCGGACAATCCTTCAGCGGCGGGACGAAATCAAGCCGTCACCAACGGCTTTGCGCCGCAGGTCAGCCCTGGGCGGCATCAAAATCGGCGCGTGCGCCGCGCACCGCATCATGATTGAGCTCGGCCCACAGGATCAGCTGATGCAAGGCGCCGAACATCGAATGCCCGAGATCGGTCAGGCTGTACTCGACGCTCGGCGGCTTGGTCGGGAACACCTCGCGATGCACATAGCCGTCGCGCTGCAAATCGTAGAGCGTCTGCGTCAGCATGCGCTGTGAAATGTCAGGCACCAGCCGCCGCAACTCGCCGAAGCGATAGGGCTGCTCGGCCAAAGCCATCATCAGCAGCGAGCTCCATTTGCCGCTCACGCCCTGTATGACCTCGCGGACCGGACAATTGGAGAAGTTGCCGCCGCCGGAGACCGCCTTGTAGACCTCCAACTTCGATCTCAGATTGACAATCTTGCTGTCCACCGCTGGTTCCCTGCGCGTGCCTACCTCCCGAAAAACTGCCTTCTTTACGGCTCTGGGTCAATTCCTATTTTAGTGCTGGTCTCTTTTTGAGACCACCACTCGAACCGCCTTAGCGGCGCAACGTCAGGATCTTCCATGACCCAAACCCTTCTCGTCACCGGCGCTTCCGGCCAGCTCGGCCGCGGCGTCATCAACCACCTGCTGGACACGTTCAAGGTCCCCGCGGGCCGGATCATCGCCGCCACCCGCAATCCGGACAACCTCGCCGAGTTGGCGGCGCGAGGCGTCATCACAAGGGCGGCTGACTTCGACGACACACTATCGTTGGAGGCTGCTTTCAAGGGCGCCGACAGGGTGCTGATCATCTCGACCGGCGAGATCGACCTGCTACACGGCAAGCGCCTGAGGCAGCACCAGAACGCGGTTGCCGCCGCTAAAAAGGCCGGTGTTTCCCACCTTCTCTACACCTCGATGCCCAACCCGGAACCGGTTTCGCCGGTGCTGTTTGCCAATGATCACTACGGCACCGAGCAGGCGATCAAAGCGAGCGGCATCCCCTACACGATCTTTCGCAACGGCTGGTACCAGGAGAACCTGTTCATGGCCCTGCCGCACGCGATCGCTTCGGGAAAATGGTACACGTCCGCCGGCGACGGCCGCATGGCGCACGGTGCGCGCGACGACATGGCGGCAGCGATCGCCGCCGGCCTCGCTGACGCATCAAGCGAAAGCGAGACCTACACCTTGACCGGCCCGCAGGCCTACACGACGGCCGAGATCGCCGCCCTGGTAAGCGAGGTCACCGGCAAGCCGCTCGATGTCGTCCAGGTTTCGGATGAAGCCTTGACCGAAGGCGTGAAGGCGGCTGGCGTTCCCGAGGACTTTGCCCGCATCATCGTGTCGTTCGACGCCAACACGCGATCCGGCCGCATCGCCATGGTGACGGACGCGGTCGAGACGCTTTCCGGCCGCAAGTCGAAGACGCTGAAGCAGTTCCTCGAGGCAAACAAGGCCGCGCTGGCCGGCTGAAGCGGAGTGACATGGACTGTGCCGGACGGCACAGTCCATTCGCCGATCCGGCAGGTGCCTAGATCGCCACCTGCGTGCCGATCTCGACCACGCGCCCGGTCGGGATCTGAAAGTACTCCGTCGCGTCGGCCGCAGTGCGGGCCAGGCCGATGAACAGCCGGTCCTGCCACACCGGCATGCCGGAATTGGGCGAGGCCTTGAGCGAACGCCGCGACAGGAAGAACGAGGTCGTCATGATGTCGAACTTCCAGCCCTGCTTGCGGCAGATCGCCAGTGCGCGCGGGATGTTGGGCTGCTCCATGTAGCCGAAGGTCAGCGTCACGCGCATGAACAGCTCGTTGACCGTCTCCATCTTGACCCGGTCGCTGTCGGGCACCACCGGCTGCGGCGCGGTCACCACCGAAAGGATGACGTTCTGCTCATGCAGCACCTTGTAGTGCTTCAGGCTGTGCATCAGCGCGGTTGGCGCGCTTAGCGGATCGCTGGTGAGGAAGACGGCGGTGCCGGAGACCAGCTGCGGCTTCTTCTTCAACAAATTGCCGGCAAGGAAATCGAGCGGGATCTCGTTGCGGCGGGTCTTGTCGAACAGATAGCGGCTGCCACGCACCCAGGTCCACATGGCCAGCACGACGGTGAAGGCCACGGCCAGCGAGGCCCAGCCGCCCTCGAACACCTTGACGATGTTGGAGGCAAAGAAGCCGACATCGATGAAGCCGAACAGCGCCGTAAGCGAGATTGCCACCCACAGCCGCCATTTCCAGATGCGCGTCATGACGACATAGAGCAGCACCGTCGTCACCAGCATGTTGCCGGTCACCGAAATACCGTAGGCCGACGCCAGCCTGCTGGACTCGCCGAAGCCGACCACCAGCATCATCACCACCAGCGCCAGCAGAAGATTGACGCGCGGCATGTAGATCTGGCCGGACTGTTTCTCCGACGTGTGCAGGATTTCGAGCCGCGGCAGCATGTTGAGCTGCACCGCCTGCCTGGTCAGCGAGAACGCGCCTGATATCACCGCCTGGCTGGCGATGACCGTGGCGGCAGTCGCCAGCACGACCATCGGGATCAGCGTCCAGCCTTCGTTCATCTCGAAGAACGGATGGCCGACGACGCCATTCTTGGCCAGCACGAAGGCACCCTGCCCGGCATAATTGAGCAGCAGGCAGGGAAACACGATCGCCAGCCAGGCCAGCACGATCGGCTTGCGGCCGAAATGGCCGAGATCGGCATAGAGCGCTTCGGCGCCGGTCACGGCGAGAAAGATGGCGCCGATGGTCACGAAGGCGACATCGGGCGAATTGATCAGGAAGGCGACGATATAGTGCGGACTCACCGCCCACAGGATTTCCGGGTCGGCGATGATGTGGTTGAGGCCGGAAAGGCCGATGGCCAGGAACCATACCGCGGTCACCGGGCCGAACACCAATCCCACCCCGCCCGTGCCAAAGCGCTGCACCGCGAACACCATGGCAAGGATGACCAATGTCAGCGGCACGACATAGGGCTGGAAG